>JAFEFJ010000240.1 GCA_018240635.1 Pseudomonadota bacterium
ACAACAGCTTGGCCGTCCACGCCCCGGTAGTGAAGCACGGTTTCCGAACCCCACATTAGCCGGTGCCGGCATCGGGAGGGTCGGAGTTGTCCCGGCATGACATGGCCTGCATGCCAACCCGGGGTGAGAACCCGGCCTTCGCCTCGTGCACCACTACGCGGCACGCCCGCGCCCCTTGTTTCCCCAGCTCGGCCGGTAACGCGCCAGTCGCCTGGAGCCGCGTCCGTACCGCAGAAAGGCTTTCCCCGGAGGGTCCGGGGTGAGGATCGCGTATTCGGGAGGACTCGACGCCTGCCGGCCGGAGCGACCCAACTCCCGACGGCCGGGAGCTTGGCGTCACGACCAGCCGAGCTCGCGATCAGCGCCTCGATTGGGCCGCCGCGCTGGGCAGTTACGATCGAATGAAGCGCACTTTGTGCTTGCGCCCGCATGCGCGACAGGGAGCCGAACCACACCATGAGAGCGATAGCGGTTGACACGCCGGAGCGATGTCGGATCGCGGCCCCACGCGCCCGGATAGGATGGCGGCGGCTAGTCGGCCGAATTCAACCGAGAGCCAAACCTGGTCTCGAACCGCGGCGGCTCTCGGTCCGATTCGCCCGGTCGTGACGGCAGAATTGGAATCGGCTGCTGCTCGGTTGCGCGGATCTCCGGCGAAGGTCGGCGATCATCAAAAGCCAGCTGAACGAACAGCCAGAGACGTTGTGCATTGCAGTGGAGGAAAAAGGGTAATGGCTTGGTATCCGATCAGCGCCGGCGGCCATGTTTTGCGGATGGCGACCGAGCGCGGAGTTAGTACTTCGACCGTCAGGAGGTGGATTCACAAGGGTCTGGTTAGAGCGGAAAAGCGATGCGGCGAATGGTATATCGACGAATATCTTCTGCCCCCTGAGCCCGCCCGTTTCCCTTTCGACAGATAGCACTGTCTGACAGCCCGTCGCGGAGGTGAGTCTTCATCTCCGCGACGGGTCTCGACGCCGGCGCCACTTCATCGGACTGGCATAGGTGCTCACCGGCGTTACTCCGCAAGCGAGCGCATTTCATCAACGGCTCGCATCAGTTCCGACGCCAAGCCACTCGGCATTCGCGATGTGAAAATCGGTAAGCGTCCGGCCTGACCCGCCTTGCCGCGAGGGGATTGGGCTTGGGACACGAGTGGCATGTCAAGCCACGAGGCTATCCCTAGGGACAGCACCGGTGCGTCCGGACGCATCGAGGTCATCACCGGCCACGAGCGCCGCCGTCGCTACAGCGACGAGGACAAGGCGCGGCTGGTCGCCGAGGCGGCGCAGCCGGGTCAGGGCGTGCACGCCGTTGTGCGCCGTCACGGCGTCTGCTCCAGCCTGCTGTATCGCTGGCGCCGGGACGGAGTGGGCGCGCAGTGGTCTGCCGTGCCCACGCAACGGCTGATCGCCGTTCAGGTCGCGGGGGAGCACCGGGAGGCGCCCGCGCCGCCGCGGCCGGAGGCTGTTCGGATCGAACGCCTCGTCGAGATCTCGCTGCCGAATGGGTGCAGCGTGCGGGTGGACCAGCACATCGACGGCAAGGCGCTGCGCCGGATCCTGGCGGCCCTTCGCGGGTGATCTCACCTTCGGCCGGCACACGGGTCTGGCTCGCCGCCGGCACGACCGACATGCGCCGCGGCTTCGACGGTCTCGCCCGCCAGGTGCAGCAGGTGCTCGGACAGGATCCGTTCAGCGGCCATCTGTTCGTCTTCCGAGGCCGCCGCGGCGATTTGGCCAAGGTGCTGTTCTGGGACGGCTAGGGACTGTGCTTGTTCGCCAAGCGCCTGGAGCGCGGGCGGTTCGTGTGGCCGCAGGCCAAGGACGGCGTGGTGACGCTGACGCCGGCGCAACTGTCGATGCTGCTGGAGGGGATCGACTGGCGCATGCCGGCGCGCACATGGCAGCCGGAGATAGCGGGCTGATCTGCGGCTTTTCGTTGCGCCGACGCGCAGGCGTTTGTCACGATTCGCAGCGTGATCGACCTTGCCACCCTGCCCGCCGACGTCCGTGCGCTCATCGAGACGCAGGCAGCGACCATCGCCCGGCAGGATGCGGAACTGGCCGCGCACCGCGATGCCATCGCGTCGATGCAGCTGCAGCTCGAGCGGTTGCGGCGCATGCAGTTCGGCCGCTCGTCGGAGAAGATCACGGCCGAGATCGCGCAGCTGACGCTGGCCTTGGAGGAGCTCGAGGCTGGCACCGACAGCAAGGGCGAGCCTGCCGACGCAGAACCGGCAGATCCGGCCGGCGCGTCGCGCGAACGACCCGCACGACGGCCGCTTCCCGATCATCTGCCACGCACCACGATCGCGCACGAGACCGCCTGCGCCTGTCCGCAGTGCGGCGGCGCGTTGCGCCGGCTCGGCGAGGACGTCACCGAGGTGCTGGACTACGTCCCGGCGTCGTTCCGGGTCATCCGCCACGTGCGCCCAAAATTCTCGTGCCGTGTCTGCGAGAGCATCACCCAGGCGCCGGCGCCGGAGATGCCGAGCCGGCTGACCGCTTTGCGTGGCATCAGTCCGCTCCGCGGCCTGATCCGCCGCGGCCGCGCCTCGGCCGGTCTGTTGGCTCACGTGCTGGTCGCGAAGTTCGCCGACCATCTGCCGCTGTATCGGCAGAGCGAGATCTACGAGCGGTCCGGCGTCGACCTGGAGCGCTCCACGCTGGCCGACTGGGTCGGGCAGTGCGCGGGGCTGCTGCGCCCGCTGCTCGACGCCCTCGGCCGGCATGTGATGGCCGGCGAGCGGGTGCATGCCGACGACACGCCGGTGCCGGTGCTGGCACCGGGCGCGGGCAAGACCAAGCTGGGACGTCTATGGGCCTATCTGCGCGACGAACGGCCGTATGCCGGGACCGCCGCTCCCGCCGTGCTCTACCGCTACAGCCCGGACCGGCGTGCCGAGCATCCGCGCGCACACCTGGCGGGGTTTAAGGGCGTGCTGCACGCCGACGGCTACGCCGGCTTTGACGGGCTCTACGACGGTGGAAGCGTGTTCGAGGCGGCATGCTGGGCGCATGTGCGGCGGAAGTTCTTCGACCTGCACGCAACCGGCAAAGCGCCGCTGGCGAGCGAGGCGCTCACACGGATCCAGGCGCTCTACGCGATCGAGTCCGAGATCAGGGGACGCCCGCCCGACGACCGCCGCCGCGCACGCCAGACCCGGGCGGGCCCGCTGCTCGCCGACATGAAGACATGGCTGGACGCGACGTTGCTGCGCGTCCCCAGGCGCGGAGATCTCGCGATGGCCATCCGCTACGTGCTCGTCCGCTGGACGGCGCTGACACGCTATGCCGATGACGGCACCGTGGAGATCGACAACAACCCCGTCGAGCGTGCGATCCGGCCGATCGCTCTGGGGCGGAAGAACTGGCTGTTCGCGGGATCGGATGCCGGTGGCACTCGCGCCGCAGCGATCGCGTCGCTGATCGCGACGGCACGGCTCAATGGCATCGAACCGGAAGCTTACCTCCGGCACGTTCTCGAGCGGATCGCAACGCACCCGGTCAATCGCGTCGCAGAGCTGCTGCCGTGGAACTGCACCGAACTTGCCAGCGAAGCTTCAGAGACGCGCCGAGCCGCCTGACGCCGCTGCGTCAACCACAGATCACCGCGGGCGACGCCGGACGCTTACGAAAATCGCCGCCAGGTCTGGTTAGTACCAGACCGGCCGTCCCGGCCGGCCTTGAACCGCTCGAAGACGACCTCACCGTGCGCCCAACCGCCAGACACGATCGCGCTGGCGTTATGAAGCTTGTCAGCTGCGGATACCAAAACGACATCAGACTCCGCCTCTTTAAAATGGGCAAGGTAGGCTTCCTTACCGTCGCGCCATGGCAGCATCGGCCATTTTCGAATGCGCCTCCGGGCGAAAATTTTCGTCCATCAAAGGTCAGGCTGAAAATCGGGCGGCAAATGGCCAGGGGATTATCGCGCTTCCGACTTATCATTCCTGAGCGTGCAGAAGGCGGGCTGGGTTGTGATCGTCAGAGCGCTCGTCCGGCTCAGCCTCGATCCAATGCCTGAAAACGCCGCTTCGGATCGGGTCGATCCGATTCGCCTGCGCGAGAGCCCAGTCGGCCCAGGTTCGGGCGTCTTGCGGAACCGCCCCATTATGCGACGCCTTGCTGACTCGCACGGCGTCCGCCACATAGCGCCGGATCGTCGACGCTTTCCGAAGACTCTCCGCCTCGCCAAGCAGGCGCTCGATCCTTTGCCTTTCGAGCTCGGCCAGACGTTCTCGTTCCCGACGTTCGGCTTCCTCGCGCTGGCGGCGAAGGCGCTCAATGAGATCCGCACGCGCTTGGACCCGCCACTCGTATCGACCCATGACCTGTGCCCGGTGGTCCTCCTCGCCTTGGAGGACCAGTTCGATGGCGATGTCCCGCACAATCTGCTCGAGGCGACGGCCGCCGTCTTCCCAGGTCACCCGATCCTTTCCCGCGCCGAGGGCGTTCACGATTTGTCCGTCGCCTTGCGACGGGCCCTGGGCCCGCTTCCTGGCACCGGCGACAGGCTTGACGGCGGCTTCCAGGCGAACGGCCTGGTGTCCCACCATCACCGTGAAAACGGTCGCAGGCACGGAGTCATACAGGTCCTCTGACACGTTCACCCGACCGATCAACGGCGCCGCAGCCCGAAGGATCCGAGAAACAAGCTTCAGCCGGCGACGTTCCACGGGCAATTGGTAGCGGGGCTTCTCCCACGACGACAGGAAGCGGCCCGTTTTGGCAGCCTCTACCCGCGCTTCGTCCGAGCGAAGCAGAGCGGCGACGGCGGGATGCACGTGGTCGAGCAAAGCGATCGACCGCGGCTTGCGCAGTGCGGCCTCGATCCGCTGCCGGACTGTCTCCGTAGGTTCCTCGAAGGTCGGCGCCGGCGGCAACGGCCCGAGCAGTTCGGCTTCGCTTGGGCGTGGCTGATAGTGTCGCCAGTACGGGCCGCCACCGATCATCGTCTCATCGTCGCACCCCGGCGGCCGAGGCGGGAGCCGGATGCCTCCCGCCGTTCGCTTCGTCGCTTTCCGTAGCCAGTAACCCTGTGGAGGCGTCGGCACGTGGAGCCGGTGGCATGCCTTTGCGAGCCCCGTCCCGGAGATGCCGAGGCGAGCGGCGAGCACGTTCATCGGCTCCGACCAGACCAGTTCGTAGAGGCGCTGGCGGCTTAGAAGTTCAGGCACGATTATTCCTTCGGGCTAACAAGGACTGGACGATCGATCAGGCTGAGCTGCCCGGTGGGTTGGCTCTTTGGAGGGGTTTTGTTCGCGCCCTTCGCCGAGACCGGTGGCGCGCCGCGATAGAGAGCGGATACCCCCACCCATGCCGCCGCGGCCAAGGCTTCAATGACGGGCTCTGCGATCACTCCGCCATCGGGTTCCCCCCGTCGGGCCGCGATCGATAGGGCTGGCTTGAGGATAACGTCCGCAAGGACGCCTTGCCCCAGCTTGGCCGCCGCCGGCAGATGACCAAACGTGGCGTCGGCCCATGGCTGCAATATTCCGTCGACCTCGTCCTGAAGCGATTCGAGGTCCTCCGACCAGTTGGACCCGAACAGGATCTGCTCCAGAGATACGAGCAGGCGCAGGCGCCGGCGATGCTGCTGTGCATAAGCGAACAGTTTATCGAGGCACGTCCGGATCGTGGGTTGGCCGTTCTTCCGGGGGTGCTCCTTGAACGGCTCCAGGACAGCCGGCCAGAAATCGCGATGGAGCGCGGTGTAGATGGCGGCACCGACTTGTGCCTTCCCGCTCGGAAAGGCATGCGCCCAACTCCCCTGGCTGATCCCCGCACGCTTTTGGATAGCCTGGGCCGTCACCCCGTCCCATCCCAACTCGAGCAGTATCGTCTCCGCTGCGGCGAGCAGTTTGGCGCGCGTTGCTGCGCCTTGCGGGGAGGTGCGCTTTAGACCCGAGATTGGCATAGCGAATATCCCTAGAGACATTCTCTAGAGAATATATCTGTCCAGTTCGCTGCTGAAAGTGGCAGTCGCGGTGCAACTTCCTGTGCGGTTCGCCTCGAGTCGGCAGATCGATGCCTCAATAGAGATATGTTCTTGAATCAATGATTTAGCATCAATCGGCTTCCGACTTCGCGGCCGAGAACCGAATTCCGGCATCCCATCCATCAGGTCGTGACGGTCCTCTCAGCTGATGCGCCGACCCACTTCGCCGCCTCCGAACGCACCCACCATCGATGCCTCTGGCCCCGTGCAGAACGGCCCGGACATCGACTGCAGGGCCGCGTCGTCGGCGGTGGAGAAGCTGCACCCGTCCCTGCTTGCCATTGCTCGCTTCCTCGCTCGCGAGGCAGCGGTCCAGGCGTTCGACCGATCTCATCGGTGCGCGGATGCCGGGGAGACGGAGGCGCATAGGTCAGCGCATGCGCGATTGGCGAGGGGCCACGCGTGAGCCGAAATCCTGCACGGAGAAGTGCCTTATGAATACGCGCAACCTGAACCTGCCGAAGCTGGTTA
>JAFEFJ010000241.1 GCA_018240635.1 Pseudomonadota bacterium
TCCGGCCAAGCCGGCGCCATCGCCGCCCCGCAGGCGGTAATCTGCGCCGTACTCGACGCGCTCTCCCCGCTCGGCGTCACCCACATCGACATGCCCGCCACCCCCGAACGCATCTGGCAGGCGATCCAGACGGCGCGCGCATGACCCGCACTTTCCGTCATGGCCCGGCTTGTCCGGGCCATCCCCGTCTTCCTTGCGCCCGCAACCAAAGACGGGGATGGCCCGCCTGCGCGGGCCATGACGATCAAGGGGACGGCGTGGAACAATGACCTACCTAGGCGCCCACACCTTCGGCTTCATCTGGGACGCCTCCGCCCAGGCGGCGACCGAGCGGCTGATCGAGGCCGGCTTCCATCACATCGAATATCTCGCCACCGCCCCGCATCTCGACGCCTGGCGCACTGACCGCGCGACCCTCGCGGCGCTCCGCCGCACGGTCGAAGCCGGCGGCGGATCGGTCGTCACCGTCGATATGCCCAGCAGCGAGTCGAACCTCGCCAGCCCCAACCCCGAGGTGGTCGATTTCGCGGTTTCGGCCCATCTGAAACTTCTCGATCTTGCCTCAGAACTCGGCGCGCCCTGGTTCACCGTGAACTCCGGCCGCCGCCACGGGCTGCTGCCGCCCCCGGACGGGCGGCTGCTCCATGTCTATCGCGGCGCGCTCGAACGCCTCGTGCGCGCCGCCGAGCCGCGCGGCGTGCGCGTGATGCTGGAGAACATCCCCGGCATGCTGCTCGCGGAATCGCCCGCTGCGAAAGCGTTCCTTGATGCGAACGACTACGGCATGGTGGACGTGCTGTTCGACGTCACCAACGCCGCCGCCGCGGGCGAGGCCCCGGCCGACGGCATCCGCCTGCTGGGCGACCGCATCAAGCTCGTCCACCTGTCGGACGCGCCCGCCGGCCAGTGGCGCCACGATCCCATCGGCACCGGCGCCATCGACTTCGCCGCCATCCGCGCGGCGCTGCGGGAGATCGGCTACGCCGGCGGCGTGATGATCGAGGCGATCAGCGCCGACACGCTCGCCGACCTGATCGCCTCGCGCGACCGCCTGCACGGGATGGGCTGGCGCTTCGGCGCGGGCTGAGCCGCCCGCGCGCGGGTCACACCGCCCTGGCGCTGTCCGCGAGGCCTTTGCCCATCAGAAGGCCAAGCTCGCCGGGGCGGTCGCTGTATTCGCGCATCGTGCGGTAGGGCACGGCGGTGATCTTCGCGATGACGTTCAGCTTCGCCGCCGTGTCCAGGGCGCTGAACTTCCCCGCCCCCGGCGCGCGCTCATACACCGCCGCGACCGCCTGCAGCGTGCGCGCCGGAACGATGCCCAGCACCCGCACGTGCTCCGGGGTGATGTCGCCCGCCGTCAGGGTGCGGCTCGGCATCACGTAGCCCGCCGGCCCCGCCGCGCCGCGGGGGTCATTCCGCATGCCCCGAGCGCCGGCCGGCGGCGTGGCGGACAACTCGCTCTCGCGGAAATCCAGCTCCGCCCCGTTGTCCTGCGCGATGTAGACGCGGCCGCCGTCGCATTCCAGCACGACGCCGCTGCGCTGGCCGTCGCGGTGCCAGACCCGCTGACCCACCGAAAACATGTCCCGATCCTCCCGGCGGCCCGCGAAAGGCGGGGCGGCCGTCAATACCCGTTCAGCGCCGCATAGCGGTCCCGGTGGAACGCCGCCGTGCCGAACGTGGCTTCCGCCACGCGGGCGCGCTTCATGAAGAAGCCGATCTCGTGCTCGTCGGTCATGCCGATGCCGCCATGCATCTGCACGCCCTCGTTGCCCACCAGATGCAGCGTCTCGTTCGCCTTCGCCTTCGCGAGCGACACCAGCGCCGCCGCGTCGTTCGCGCGCGCATCCAGCGCCGCGTTCGCCGCCAGCACCGCCGAGCGCGTCGTCTCCAGCTCGCAGAACATCCGCGCCGCGCGATGCTTCAGCGCCTGGAACGAGCCGATCGGCACGCCGAACTGCCGCCGGTCCTTCAGATACTGCACGGTGCGCTCGAAACACTCCTCGGCGCTGCCCAGCATCTCCGCGGCCAGCCCCGCGCGGGCGCGGTCCAGCACCGCCTCCAGCACGTCCGCGCCGGCATCCACGCGCCCCAGCACCGCCTCCGGCCCCAGCCGCACCGCATCGAAGCGGATGCGCGCGGCGTTGCGGCTGTCCGCCATGATGCTGCGCGTGCACGCCACCCCCGGCGCATCGCCCGGCGCCAGGAACAGCGTCACCCCCGCGCGGTCCGTCGCCGCGCCGGACGTGCGGGCAGCCACGATCAGCACATCCGCGACATGCCCATCCAGCACGAACCGCTTCTCGCCGCTCAGCACCCAGCCGCCGTCCTCCTGTCGCGCCGCCGTGGCGATGCGGTGCGGCGCATGGTGCGGCCCTTCCTCCAGCGCCAGCGCGAAGACGGTTTCTCCCGCAACCAGTCCGGGGAGATGCGCGTCCTTCTGCTCGGCGTTGCCCGCCAGATCGAGCGCGCTCGCGCCGATCAGCGCGGTGCCCAGCAGCGGCGAGGCCGCCAGCGTGCGTCCCGCCGCCTCCATCACCTGCGCGAGCCCCACCATGCCGAAGCCCGAGCCGCCGTGCTCCTCGGGCACCAGGAAGCCGGTCCAGCCCAGCTCCGCCATCTCCCGCCACAGCCGCCGCGAGAAGCCGTCGGCATCGTTCGTATCGCGCAGGCGCCGCAGCTCCGTCACCGGGCTCTTCTCGCGGAAGAAGTCCATCGCCGTGTCGCGCACCATGCGCGCATCGGCGGAAAGCGTCAGCGCCATCGTCGTCAGTCCGGCAGGCCAAGCACGCGCTTGGCGATGATGTTGAGCTGCACCTCGGACGTGCCGCCCTCGATGGAGTTGGCCTTGCTGCGCAGCCATTCGCGCGTGGTCTTCAGCGCGGCGGGATCGAAGTCCTCGCCCTCCCAGCCCAGGCCCTCGGTGCCGGCGGCGCCCACCATCAGCTCGTAGCGCCGCTTGTTCAGCTCGGTGCCGTAATACTTGAACATCGCCGACAGCGGCCCCGGCGGCTCGCCCGCCTCCGCCATTTCCTGCGCGCGGCGGCGCGTGAGCTGAAACGCCGCGTTGTCGATGTTGAAGCGCGCCACCGCGTCGCGCAGCACCGGATCGGCGATGCGCCCGTCCGCCTCGCCCGCCAGCTCCTTCGCGACCGATTCCGGCGTGCGCGTGGGCTTGGCGCGGTCGCCGATGCCGCCGATGGATTTGCGCTCGTGCTCCAGCAGACGCTTGGCGATGGTCCAGCCCTTGTTCGGCTCGCCCACCAGATTCGCCGCCGGCACCTGCACGTTCTCGAAGAAGGTTTCGCAGAACACCGAAGCGCCGGAGATCAGCCGGATCGGCCGCGCCCGCACGCCGGGGCTCGCCATGTCGATCAGCAGGAAGCTGATGCCGTCGTGCTTGCGCACCGTCGGATCGGTGCGCACCAGCGCGAAGATCCAGTCCGCGTAATGCGCGTAGCTCGTCCAGATCTTGTGGCCGTTCACCAGGTAGTGCTCGCCCTGCAAGACCGCGCGGGTCTGCAATCCCGCCAGGTCCGATCCCGCGCCCGGCTCGGAATAGCCCTGGCACCAGCGGATCTCGCCGCGCACGATCTTCGGCAGGTGCTCCTGCCGCTGTTCCTCGTTGCCGTATTCCAGCAGCACGGGGCCCAGCATGGTCAGGCCGAAGCTGCGCAGCGGCGGGCGGCAGCCGAGCGCCCGCATCTCCTCCTCCAGCACCGCGGCCTCGGGCTCGGTCAGGCCGCCGCCGCCGTAGCGCGCGGGCCAGGTCGGCGCGGTCCAGCCCTTCGCCGCCATGCGGTCCAGCCACAGCTTCTGGTCGGGATGCTGGAACACGGGCTTGCGCCCGCCCCAGACGATTTCCTCGTCGGGCATCGGCGTGCGCATCGAAGCGGGACAGTTCGCTTCCAGCCACGCGCGCGTCTCCGCTCGGAAGCGGTCGAGGTCGGCCATGGTTTCCTCCTGCCCATCGTTTCCTTAGGCATCGCCGCGCCAGCCAACCATCGGCGGGCGGCGGCGGCAAGGCGCGCAGGGGTCAGGCCGCCGCGGCGTGTCCCTGTTCCGCCACCATCAGCCGCACCGAAATCGGGCGGTGATCGGACGCCTCGCGCATCAGCGCGCGCGCCTCCAGGCACGCCACGCCGCGCACCAGGCAGCGGTCGATGCGCAGCGGCACCATGTCGGCTGCGACATGGGTGTGCTCGCGCGGGCCCACGTCGCGGAAGCCGGGCAGCAGCGCGGGACCCACCAGGTTGTAGTCGCCCATCACGGCGGCGCGCGGCGGCAGCGCCTTGGCGATGCGGCGCAGTTGCCGGCGGTTCAGCACCGGGCCGTGCGACAGATGCACGTTCGCGACCGAAAAACCGCCGCCCGGCCCGCCCGGCCGCACCACCGGGATGATCTGGCACACCCGGTCGAACATCGCCCCCGGCTGCAAGGGCAGCACCACCGGCTCCCCGGCCAGCGGCCCAGGGCTCCAGACCGCCAGCCCGTGGATGCGCCCCGGCAGCGGCGTGCGGTGATAATGCCCGCCCACCCGCTGCGGCAGCGCGTCGATCGCCTTCGTCGCCTCCTGCATCAGCAGCAGGTCCGGGTGCTCGCGCTCGATCAGCCGCGTCACGTCGTGCAGCTGGGCGCCGGTCAGGCGAAGCAGGTTCCAGCTGACGATCTTCAGCATCGGGATGGCGTGCGACCGGATGGAGGGCGGAAAAGCGTGAATGGAAGCCATCTCCTGCATCATCGCACGACCCACCCGCTTGCGGCACTCAAAACGGCATCCGGCTCACAGATACGGCAGCAGCAGCCGCGCCGCCGCGTCGCGCAGCTTCTCGATCGGCATCCGCGCCGCCAGATCGGCCATCGTCAGCGCCGGCCCCCGGTTCTCCGCCATGGGTTCCAGCAAATCCCGGGCCAGTTGCGGATCGTACGCCTCGACGCAGATCTCGAAATTCAGGCGGAACGAGCGGATGTCCCAGTTGCAGCTGCCGATCAGGCACCACGCATTGTCCACCACCATGGTTTTCGCATGGTGAAAGGGCGCCGGCGATTGCCAGATGCGCACGCCCGCCTCCAGCAGCGGCCCGACATTGGCGCGCGTGCCCCAGTCCACCAGCCGGTGATTGCTCCTCGCCGGGATCGTCACATCCACCGTCACGCCGCGCATCGCCGCCAGCGCCAGCGCCGTCACCAGCCGCTCGTCGGGCAGGAAATAGGGCGTCATGATCGCGATCGAGCGCTGCGCGCAGGTCACCGCCTGCAGGATCGAGAACTCGATCTTCTCGATATCCGCATCCGGCCCCGAATCGATCACCCGCGCCGGCACGCCCGCGGGCGCGCCCCGCGGCAAGGCCGCCGCCGTCCCCGGTTCCGGCAGCCAGGCATCGGGCGCCACGGTCTCGCCGGTGGCGTAGGTCCAGTCGTCCAGGAACGCCTCGACGAGCTGGCCCACCACCGGGCCCTCCAGCCGGAAATGCAGGTCGCGCACCGGATGCGGCGGGTGCGTCGCCTGCACGTTCTCGTCGGCGATGTTCATGCCGCCCGCGAATCCCACCGCGCCGTCCACCACCAGGATCTTGCGGTGCGTGCGCAGGTTCACGAACGGCATCCGCCAGGGCAGCAGCGAGTGCATGAACCGCGCCGCCGGCACGCCCAGGCGGGTCAGCCGCCGGTAGGCGGGCGAGCCCACCCAGCCGCCGCCGATGCCGTCGATCAGCACGCGCACCTCCACCCCGCGCTTCGCCGCCGCCGCCGCAGCGTCGATGAAGCGCCCGCCCCACAGGTCGTCGCGGAAGATGTAGGAGCACATGCCCACGCTGCGCTTCGCGCCCTCGATCGCGGCCAGCATCGGCGGATAGGCGGCGTCGCCGTCGCGGAACATCCGCACCGTGTTGCCGTGCGTCAGCGGCCGCCCCGTGATCTCGGCGACGCTGCCGACCAGCATGGCGAAGCCGCGATCCGCCGGCTCCTGCGCGCCGGCGTTGCCGCCCAGCGCCGGCACCGCCGGCCCGTCGGGACGCCGCGCGCGGCGGCGCACCCGGTTGATGCCGAACATCAGGTACAGGACCGCGCCGAGGATCGGCGCGAACCACACCAGGCCGATCCAGCCGACCGAGGACGCCACCTCGCGCTTGTTCATCAGCACGTGGATGGTCGTCAGGACCGCCAGCACCAGGCCGAAGACCAGCGTCACGTCGTGCCGGACGTGCAGCCAGCTTTCCCAGATGTCGTTCATCGCCGGTCGAGCCGCCGCATCGGCCGCCGCAGTTGCGCGTCAGCGCTGCCCGTGCGCCTGCCCCTCGAACAGGTCCTTCACGCCGTGCGGCGTCGCGCGCCAGTATTGCGGCGGCGCGGCCACCTTCGCGCCGAGTTGCGCGGCGGCGTGCCAGGGCCAGCGCGGGTCCC
>JAFEFJ010000242.1 GCA_018240635.1 Pseudomonadota bacterium
CGACTGGGAGCACCTGCTGCTGCCGGATGCGCTGACCCTGCCGCTCGCCCTCGGCGGGCTCGCCGCCACCTGGGCGCTGGAGCCGGAGGCGCTGACCGATCACGCCGCCGCCGCCGCCCTCGGCTACGGCGCCTTGCGCCTGCTCGGCGCAGCCTACCGGCGGCTGCGCGGGCGGGACGGGCTGGGGCAGGGGGACGCCAAGCTCGTCTGCGCGGCGGGCGCCTGGGTCGGGCTCGCGGGGCTGCCCTGGGCGATCACGGGCGCGGGCGCGCTCGGGCTGCTGATGGCCGCCGCGCTCCGCCTGCGCGGGACGGAGATCGGCACGGCCACGCGGCTTCCGTTCGGCACGCCGCTCGCGCTCGCGATCTGGCTCGTGTGGCTCTACGTGCCTGGGTGATCCGACACGTGAGTCACGGATTGCAGATCCCCGAGTCCTTCGTCGCGTCGCCGCTCGGCCCCGTGGAGCACAGATCGTACGCATGCCCCGGCCGCTGCGACGGACTGGCGTACACATACGGATGGTTCCACGGATCGACCGGCACCTTGCCGTCCTTCAGATACGGCCCGCTCCATGCCGCCACGCCCGCCGGGCGCGTGATCAGCGCCTGCAATCCCTGCTCGGTCGTCGGGTAGCCGCCCACGTCCAGGCTGTACAGGTCCAGCACCGAGGACAGCCGCTCGATCGACTGCTTGGCGAGCGAGTTCTTGGCGCTGCCCAGCTGGCGCAGCGCGGCGGGCGCCACCAGCCCGATCAGCAGGCCCAGGATGGCGATCACCACCAGGATCTCCAGCAGCGTGAAGCCCGCCTCCCGCTCCCGGTTTTCCTTCCGTCCCGCCTTCATCTCCGGCAAAGATTTCCGCATAGGATACGCCGTCATCTGAACCCCGACACGCAATGCCCGTTCCGTTCCTTGCCTGCATGGCCTTCGTGGCCAGCGTCAACCACCTGCCGCCGCGCGTCCTGCCGTCGATCCAGGCGGTGGAGGGCGGCGCGGTCGGCACCGTCCACCGCAACACGGACGGGTCGGACGATCTCGGCGTCATGCAGATCAACACGCGCTGGCTGCCCGCGCTCGCGACCTATTTCGGCATGAGCCAGGAAGCGGTGCGCGCCAACCTGATCCACGCGCCCTGCTTCAACATCGCCGCCGCCGGCGCCGTGCTGCGGTATTACCTGAACGAGGCGAAGGGCGACCTGATGCTCGCCATCGGCTACTACCATTCGCACACGATGCCGCTGAACCTCGATTACCGCGCCCGCGTCGTGCGCTCGGCCGCCGCGCTGTTCGGCTCCGGCCAAGACGCGCAGGCGCCGCGTCACGGCGCGATCACCCGTTCCCAGGAATAGACCGCGATCGGCGCGGCGCGGTTGCCGGTCAGTCTTATCACCGCCCGCTTCGTCATCCGCCCGCCCGGCTCGTCCACCTGCGCCTCGATCGTGTAGGCGTGGCCCGGCTGCACCCGCGGCGGCGGCGCCGCGGCGCGCGCGGCGAGCTTCTCGTCCACCGCCGTCTCGTCCATGTTCGCCAGCACCATCAGCACGTCGTGCCCGGCATAGTCGGGCTCCACCCACTGCGTGCCGGTCGCGAGCGTGAGCGAAGGCGCCAGCCGGTCGAACAGCTGCGGCGTCATGCCGAGCACCAGGCGCAGTTCGTCCAGCGTCTGGAACGGCCCGCGCCGCGGCCCGTAGGGCGCGCCCGCGTCGCTGTAGTCGGCCTCGCCGGCGCCGGCCAGCCGGTGCAGGCTGCTCCGCTCGCGCCAGTCCTGGATGCGGTCGGACATCGCCTTCGCGGCGTCCGGCTCCAGCCCCGCGGCGCGCAGCAGCAGGGTCAGCAGCGCGCCGTCGCCCTTGTTCAGATCGACCTTGCCCGCCTCGTCCGTCACCCGCACCTCGGCGGTGCGGCCGTTGAACGGCACCGGGAAGGCGCTGCCATCGGCGGGCGGCTGCTGCGCGGGCACGGGGTCGAGCATCCGCAGGATCGCCGCGTTGATCGCCGCATCGGCGGTGGCGTCCAGCGTCGCGGTGCGCAGCCGGTTGCGCGCGATCAGCGCCTCGCTGCGCGCGCTCGCCATCAGGCTCGCCACGATGATCGCCAGCATCATCCCCGCCCACAGCACCGCCACCAGCGCGAAGCCGCGTTGCTCGACCGCCCCCTCTCCGCCCGCCCTTGCGGCGGGAGAGGGAGCCCGCCCAAGGATGCTGATCTCGGCCATCACCCGCCCCTCGGCGCCACCACCGGGATGGTCAGCGGCAGCTTGCGGCGCAGTTCGTCGGTGATCGCGCGCGCATCCACGTCGCTGCGCACCACGTGCGGCGTGATCAGCACGATCAGCTCGGTGCGCGTCAGCGCGTCGCTGTGCGTGCCGAACAGGAAGCCCAGCACCGGGATGTCCTGCAGGTAGGGCACGCCGTTCTTGCCCTTCGTCGTGTTGTCCTGGATCAGCCCGCCCAGCGCCACCGTCTCGCCGTCCGACACCGCGACGGAACTCGTCACCCGCCGCTGCGAGATCGTCGGCGAGGCGATCGAGGATGTCGTCGTCGTGCTCGGGTTGCTCACCTCCTCGGCGATGTCCAGCAGCACGAGCCCGCTCGCGTTCACCCTGGGCGTGATGCTCAGGATCACGCCGGTGTCGCGGTATTCGATCGTGTTCACCTGCGGCGCGTTCACCGTCAGCGTGCTCACCGCCGACTGCGTCGCGATCGGCACCTGATCGCCCACCTGGATGCGCGCGGACTGGTTGTTCAGCACCAGCAGGTTCGGCGATGACAGCACCTGCACGCGCGTCAGCGACGACAGCGCCGACAGGATCACCGCGCCGTTCGCCCCGGTGGTCGCGATGTTCAGGCCGGGGATGTAGTTGAAGCCCGAGAACACCGAGGCGAGCCCGGACGAGCCGCCCGTCGTGCCGCTGCCCGCGGTGCCGTTGTTGCCCGATGTGGAACTGGATGCGTTCGGGTTGGACAGCAGCGCGCGGAAATCGCCCGACTGGATGTAGTACTGCAGCCCGTACTGCAGCTGGTTGGTCAGCGTCACCTCGGCGATGGTTGCATCGATGACCACCTGCAGCGGCGTGACGTCCAGCTTCTGCAGCGCCTTGCGGATCGTCTCGTATTCGTCGGGCGTGGCCGCGATCACCAGCGCGTTGTTCACCTCGTCGGCGGTGATGCGCATCGCGTTCTGATCGCCGCCGCCGCCGGTGTCGCCCGATGTCGTCAGCCCCGACGCCGCGCCGCCCTGCGGCCCGGCCACCCCGCCGGTCTGCGTCACCCCGCGCGACTGCGCCGCCAGCGCCCCCAGCAGCACCGACGGCGCGCGCCCCAGCGCGTTCGACCCGCCCGCGCCGGAAAGCCCGCCCCCCAGGCCGCCGCCCCCCAGGCCGCCGCCCCCCAGGCCGCCGCCCCCCAGGCCGCCGCCGAGGCCGCCGCCGCCCAATCCGCCGTTCAGGCCCCCCGCTGCGCCCTGTCCGGTCGTCTGACCCAGATCGTTCTGCGGCCCGGCGCCGGTGTCGCCCGAGCTGTTGTCGATCCCCATCGCGCGGCGCAGCACGGCGGCAAGGTTGGCGGCGCGGCCGTTCTGCACGCGATAGACGTACAACTGCCGCTGGGTGCCCGGCCCGGCGCGGTCCAGCCGCTCCACCCAGGCGCGCACGCGATCCAGGTAGGCGGGCTGCATCGCCGTCACCAGCACCGCGTTCAGCCGCTCCAGCGGCGCCACGCTCACCACGTTGCCGATCGCGCCCTTGCCGCTGCCCAGCAGCGTCGTCACCTCGGCCGCCACGTCGCGCGCCTGCGCGTTGCGAAGCGGCAGCAGCGCGAAGGACATGCCCCGCAGATAATCCACGTCGAAGGTCGAGACGTTGCGCAGCACGTCGCCCACCGCCTGCTCGGTGCCGGTCACGACCAGCACGTTGCGGCTCGGGTCCGCCTGCATGGAGGCGCCGGGCGGCAGCAGCGGCTGCAGCACGCGCTGCAGCTCGCTCGCCGCGACGTATTGCGGCGTCACCACGCGCGTCACGAACCCGGTGCCGCCGCTGCCGCCGCCCATCGCCGCATTGCGCGCCGCCGCCGCGATGGGCACCAGGGTGAACACGCCGTCGCGCTGCGTCAGCGCCACGCCGCTCACCTGCAAGGCGTCGGTCAGCAGCGGCAGCACGCGGCTGCGCGGCACCGGCTGGCCGGTCTGCAGCGTCACCGCGCCCTGCACCGCGGGGTCGATCACGTAGGTGACGTGCAGGATGCCGCCCAGCACGCTGCGCGCCACGTCGCGCACATCCACGCCGACGAAATCCAGCGTCACGTCCGGCCCCGTGGTCGAGATGGTGGGCGGGATCTGCCCGCCGCCGCCGGGCGGCCCGACGAAGCGCCCGGTGCCCATTTCGATCACCGGCGGCCCCGCCGTCGGCGCGCCGCCGGCGCCGACCGGGCCCGCCGGCCCCGCGCCCGCGCGCACGGGCGGCGTGAGCCGTGTGGCGGAAACGTCGCGCCCGTCCGCGGGCATGTCGGGCGAGGCGGGCGGCATCGTCGTCTGGCAGGCGGCGAGCCACGCCGCCAGCAGCAGCGCCGGCAGCGCCAGCGCGAGCGCGCGCAGCCCCCGCGGGAGCGCGCGCAGCCCCAGCGCGGCCCGCATCGCCCGGAGCAGGTGCGGCAGGCGCGCCACGCCGCTACCGCGCTCCGGCCTGGGCATGGGGGAAGGTCAGGTCCGTCGTCATCGTGCCCGATTCCAGATGGAGCCCGTCGGCGTCGATCCGCCGCACCGTCCAGCCGTTCAGCGCGTCGCCCTCGCTCAGCAGCACGGACTTGCCGTCGCCGCCGCGCAGAATCGCGGTGCGCGCGTTCCCGCTGCCAACCATGCCGGTCAGGACGAACCCGTCCAGGGGTCCCGTCACCGCGCCGTCCGGCGCCGGGGCGGCGGCGGGAGGGGGCGGGGTCCAGGGCGCGCGCGAAGGATGGAACAGCGGATGCGCGGCGATCGCCGGATAGTCGCCGCCGCCGCGCGCGGGGGGCGGCGCGAAGGCCGCCGGCGAGGAGGCCGCGGCGGGCGCGGTCGCCTGCGGGATCTCCCACGGCGTGACCGTCTCCGCCGCCAGGAACGCCGCCCCGGTGAGCACCAGCGCCGCCCGCCAGCCGATCTGCACGAGCGCGGTCACGTCGCTGGCCCCGGCATGAAGCCGCCGATGTCCATCTCCATCGTCAGCGGCGGCGGGCCGGCGGGGCCCATCATCGCGTTCACCGGGGCGGCGTGGATCGTCGTCGCCAGCACGAACATCGCCGGACGCGCTGCCTCGGTCGCCGCCAGCGTCGCCTGGATCGTCTGCAACGATCCCTCGATGCTGAAATGCACCGTCACCCGGCGCAGCCCGTGATCCTCCGCCTCGGCCACCACCGCCGTGCTGCGCAGCCGCCCGCCGGTGCCGGAAATCGCCGGGCGCAGCCGCTCCTGCATCCCGGCGGCGAGTTCGGCGGCGCCGGTCGGCTTCCACAGCCCCCCGGTCGCGTCCAGCGCGCCGCGATCCGCCGCCGCGCGCCGCTGCAACACCGGCGCGCGCGCGATGATCGCGCGCTGCAGCGCCAGCCGCTCGGACAGCGCGCCGATCTCCGCCAGCCGGCTCGCGGACAGGTCGATCAGCGGCTGCGCCACCAGGAGCCACCCCGCGGCGACGAGCAGCACGAGCACGCCGAGCGCGATCGCCCGCCGCGCCGCCGGCGGCAGCCGCGCCATCATCGCCCGCCCCCCGTCGCTTCCGGCCGTCCTGGCCGTCCCGCCCGGCTCACTTCGCCCGATCCTTCACTTCAAGCGTCATGTCGAACCGCTCGACATGGCCGTCCGGCAGCAGCGTGATCGGCGAGCGGAAGCGCGCCTTCCCGAACATCGGCGAGGCTTCGATGGTCGCCACCAGATCGGCCGCGCGCGGCGCCTGGCCGACGATCTCCACCGACCGCCCGCGGATCGTCAGGTCGGACACCCAGGAATCGAGCGGCATCAAGGCAGTGAGGTCGTTAAGGATTTGCAGCGGGCTCGGCTGCTCCAGCATCCCCCGCAGCACGCCGAGCGCCTCGGAGGAGCGGGCAAGCTGCTGGCCCAGCGCCCGCGCCTCGGCGGCGCGCCGGCTCTCGGCCTGCAGTTCCGCCTGCAGCCGGCCGCGCTCGCTCTCCAGCCGATAGAGGTGCAGCCCGTAGGCCGCCAGCAGCAGCGCGGCGGCGGCGATCTCCAGCGTCCGCAGCAGCCGTTTGGGCGCGCGGCGCGCGTCGGCGCGCTCGGGCTCCCACAGCAGGAGTGGCGGGCCGCCGTCCCCGGCATCCGCCAGCGC
>JAFEFJ010000243.1 GCA_018240635.1 Pseudomonadota bacterium
GTCTGGGCCGCCGAGCGCTGGCGCGCGCGCCGCCCCGCGGCACTTCCCTACGGCATCGCCATCGCCGCCGGCGGCATCGCCGCGCTGACGGCCTCGGCGGGCGGAGGCTAGGGCGGTGTCGCTGCGCATCCTGGTGGTCGCGATGTTCCTGCTGACCGCGACCGGGCTCGGCCTGATCGCCTATCAGGCGGCGATGCCCGACCGCCCGGCGCGGCTTGCCGAACAGGCGCCGGCGCCCGCGCCGGAGGCGCATTACCTGACGGCGGCGCGCAACCTGCCCGCCGGCACGCTGGCGCGCGACGCGGATTTCGCCGCGCATGGCGCCGCCGCGGGGACGGCACCGCCCGACGCCATCCCTGACACGCCGGAGGCGCGCGCGGGCATCCGCGGCGCGCTGATCCGCCGCTACCTGGAGGCCGGCGCGCCGGTGCTGCAGGACGACGTGCTGCGTCCGCGCGACCGCGGCTTCCTGGCCGCCGTGCTGGCGCCCGGGATGCGCGCGATCGCGGTGGGCGTCGATGCGGTGACCGGCGTCGCCGGCCTGATCTGGCCGGGCGATCGGGTGGACGTGATCCTGACGCAGGAGATGGACCGCGAGAACGCCGGCCCCGCGCACCGCGTGGTGAGCGAGACGGTGCTGTCCGACATCCGCGTGATCGCCGTCGATCAGGACATCGTGCAGGGCGCCGCGCCGGATGCGGGCGCGGCCGGCAAGGTGGCGCGCACGGTCACGCTGGAGGTCTCCCCCGGCCAGGCGGAGAAGGCGACGGTCGCGCAGCGGCTCGGCCAGCTTTCGCTCGCGATCGTGCCGCTGTCGGCGGGCCCGGCGCGCACGGGCATCGCGACGGTGTCGGGCGCGGACGTCTCGCCCGCGCTGTCCCGCGCCGAGCAGCCCGCCGGCACCCGCGTGCAGGTGATCGAGGGCGGCAAGCGAAACGAGGTGACCTTCCGGTGACGTGCGCGCGCAAGATGCCCGCTGCCCTGTTGCTGCTCGTCGCCGCGGCGATGGTTCCGGCCGCAACCGTTCCCGCTTCGGCGCAGACCCCGCCGGTTGCCCCGGCGGCGGCCCCGGCGGCTGCCCCGCCAGCCGCGCCGTCGCCCGCCCTGCCCGCGCCGCAGCCGAGCGCGACGGTGCCCGTGCAGGCGGCATCCTCGCACCCCGCGCCCGCGCCATCCCCCCTTGGCGATCCGGCGGGCGGCGCGCAGGCGACGCGCGCGCAGGCGATCAGCGTGCAGGCCGGAACGGGCGTGCTGCTGCGCCTGCCGCAGGCGGCGGCGACGCTGATCTCGGCGCAGCCCGACATCGCGCGCGTGCAGCCGGCCTCGCCCACCAGCCTGTTCCTGATGGGCGTCTCCCCCGGCCGCACCACGGTGGTGGCGACCAACGAGGCGGGCAGCGCGATCATCCAGTACGACGTGACCGTGACGCCGGGCGTCCGCCAGGGCGGGAGTGGCAGCGCGGAGGCCGCGCCGGCCGGCATGGTGACGCCCGGCACGGCGCGCGCCATCGAGGCGGCGATCGCGCAGACGGTTTCAGGCGCAACCAGGGTGCGTGCGCGCGCGGCCGGCGGCGCGGTGGTGCTGAGCGGCACGGTGCCCACCGCGCTTGCGGCCCAGCAGGCCGAGGCGGTGGCGCGCGGCTACATCGGGGAGAAGGCCACGCTGACCGACGAGATGGTGGTGCTGGGCGCGATGCAGGTGAACGTCCGCGTCCGCATCGCCGAGATCAACCGGCAGATCACGCGCCAGCTCGGCTTCAACTGGCAGGCGCTGGGCAACGGTCCGGGCTGGCGCTTCGGCATGCTGACGGGCGCCGCGACGGGCGGCGCGATCTCGCCGCTGCTGCCGCTCGGGCTGGCGCCGCTCGCCAACGGCGTGCCGACGCCGAACCAGCTCGGCAGCGGCTTCACCAGCGGCAACGGGATGTGGGACGTGAACAACGTGATCGACGCGCTGGCCGCCGACCAGCTCATCACCATCCTGGCCGAGCCGAACCTGACGGCGCTTTCCGGCGAAACCGCGAGCTTCCTGGCGGGCGGCGAGTTCCCGATCCCCGTGGCGGGCAACGGCACCAACGGCACGGTGACGATCACGGTGGAATTCAAGACCTTCGGCGTCAGCCTCGCCGTCGTGCCCACCGTGCTGTCGCCGACGCGGCTCAACCTGCGCATCCGCCCGGAGGTGAGCCAGTTGTCGCAGAACGGCGCGGTGAGCGTGCCGATCGGCAACGGCGGCACGCTGACCATTCCGGCGCTGACCGTGCGGCGCGCGGAAACCACGGTGGAGCTGGGCAGCGGGCAGAGCTTCGCCATCGCCGGGCTGCTGCAGCACGCCAGCGCCGACGGTACCAACGCGCTCCCGTATATCGGCGAGGTTCCGGTGCTGGGCGCGCTGTTCAGGTCGAACGACTTCCAGCGCGGCGAAAGCGAACTCGTCATCATCGTCACGCCCTATCTGGTGAATCCCGCGCCGGGGCCGGAGGCGCTGCACCTGCCGACCGACGGGTTCCGCCCGGCGACCGATCTCGACCGCATTCTGCTCGGCCGGCAGATGAGCGCGGCGGCACCCGGGGGCGCGGCGCCCGGCGGCGGCGCATCGGGCGGGCAGCCGCTCGATGCCGGCTTCATCCTGAAATAGGGCGGCGACGATGGCGCGTGCGGTTTCCGCATTGCTGGTGCTGGCCGTGGCCGGCTGCGCGGCGATGAACGACCCGTTCGAGAAGCCGTACACCTGGCGCGCGCAGGGCGACAACGCCGCCAACCTGCGCGCCATGATCGCCGACCCGCAGGACCTGGAGGGCGGGCGCGGCGAGACGACGGCGCTGGGCGTGGAATCCGGGCCGCCCGTCACGCGGCTGTTCCAGAACCGCCGCTTCCCGCTGCCCGACCTGAGCGCGTCGGGCATCTCCACCGCCGGCCCCGGCGCCGCCGCGCCCGCCGCCCCGCCCGCCCCGCAGGGCGGCTCTCCCGGAGGAGCCAATGCCGGACCATAGCCTGCCCGCCGCCGCCGATGCGCCCGGCGCGGCACCCGGCCCCGGCGCGGGCGGCGGCGCCTCGGCCGCCGCGCTGCAGAACCTCGCGCGCACCGTCGCATTCGTGTCCGACGAAACCACGGCGACGGCGCTGCGCGTCGGCCTGATCTCGCTCGGCGAGGAGCTGGAGGTGCGCAAGGGCGACCTGCGCCACGCGATCCGCCATTTCGAGCGCGACGCGACCGCGCAGGTCTGCATCGTCGATATCGAGGGCATCGCGGATGCGCAGACCGCGCTGGAGGGGCTGGCGCATGTCTGCCCGCCGAATGTCCGCGTCGTGGTGATCGGCGACAACCCGGGCATCGGCTTCTACCGCATGCTGGTGCACGGCATGGGGGTGTCCGAATACCTCTACAAGCCGCTGACGCGCGACACGGTGCAGCAGCTTCTGCTGCCCATCGTCTCGGGCGCCTCGATGGGGCAGCGCGCGCAGCGCGGCGGCTCGGTGATCGCGGTGTGCGGCGCGCGCGGCGGCGCCGGCGCGACCACGCTCGCGGTGAACGTGGCGCTGGAGCTGATGGACGCCTCCAAGGGCCATATCGGCCTGCTCGACCTGCACCTGCAGAGCGGCGCGGCGGCGGCGATGCTGTCCGCCCGCCCCGGCCCCGGACTGCGCATCGCGCTGGAGGACCCGGACCGCGCGGACTCGCTGTTCCTGGACCGCACCGCCATCGCCGTCGAGCCGCGGCTCAAGCTGATCGCCGCCGAGGAAGCCTTCGGCAGCGCCGGCGAGGTGAGCGAGGCGGGGGTCAACCGCGTGGCCGAGCTGCTGCGCGCGCGCTTCAACTACGTCGTGGTGGACCTGCCCGCGCCGACTCCGCCCTCGATGCAGTGCCTGTTCGCGATGGCGCGGCACGTCGTGCTGGCGATGGGGCCCGACATCGTCTCGGTGCGCGAGGCCAAGGCGGTGCGCGACTTCGTCCGCCGCCTGACCGGCGCCGACCATGTGCTGACGGTGCTGAACCGCGCCGACATGAAGGGCGGGCTGCCGCGCGAGTTGGTGGACAAGGGCCTGGGCCGCGCGCCGGATGCCGTGGTGCCCGATCTGGGCCCGCGGATGCTGGAGGCGGTGAACCTGGGCACCCCGGCGATCCGCCATGTGCGCGCGCTGCGCGGGGCGCTGGCGCCGCTGGTGGTGGAGCTGTCCGGCGTGCAGCGCGCCGCCGCCGCCTCCTGGCTGCCGCGATGGCTGCGCCGATGAAGACCTTCGGCCGCCGCGACCTGCGGGGCGCGCCAGGCGGGACCTCCCTTGCGGGCGCCTCCCTCGCCGCCCCGCAAGCCCCCGCGCTTGCCGCGCCGCATCCGGCGCCGCATGCCGGCGCGGACGCGCGGCCCGACCCGTTCGCCGCCTCGCCCGCCGCCGCGGCGGCGGCCACGCCCCATGCGGTGCTGCGCGAGCGCGTGCTGAAGCAGATCGACCCGACGGCGGCGGCCGACCTGCCGCAGCACGTCCTGCAACGCCAGCTCGAACAGCTCATCCACGAAATCGCCGACGAGGACCGGTTCGGCCTGTCGGGGCGCGAGCAGGCGCAGCTCGCGCAGGAACTCGCCTTCGACATGACGGGCTACGGCCCGCTGGAGCCGCTGCTGCGCGACGACCGCGTGAGCGACATCATGGTGAACGGCCCCGACGCCGTCTTCGTGGAGCGCGGCGGGCGCATCGAGCACACCGACGTGCGCTTCCGCGACAACGACCACATCCTGTCCATCGCCTACAAGATCGCCGCCCGCGTCGGCCGGCGCGTCGATGAATCGAGCCCGATGGTGGATGCGCGCCTTGCCGACGGCAGCCGCGTGAACGTCATCATCCCGCCGCTGGCGATCGACAGCCCCTGCATCTCGATCCGAAAATTCGCCAAGCGGCGCCTCGATCTTCAGGGCATGGCGGCGAACGGATCGCTGTCCGTCGGCGTGGCGCGCCTGCTGGAGATCGCCGGGCGCTGCCGGCTGAACATGATCGTCTCGGGCGGCACGGGCTCGGGCAAGACGACGCTGCTGAATGCGCTCAGCCGCATGATCGATCCGGGCGAGCGGATCATCACGATCGAGGACGCCGCCGAACTCCGGCTGCAGCAGCCGCATGTGATCCGGCTGGAGACGCGCCCGCCCAACCTGGACGGCGCGGGCGAGGTGACGCAGCGCGACCTGGTGCGCAACGCGCTGCGCATGCGCCCCGACCGCATCATCATCGGCGAGGTGCGCGGCTCGGAAGCGTTCGACATGCTGCAGGCGATGAACACGGGCCACGACGGCTCGATCTCCACCATCCACGCCAACACCGCGCGCGATGCCGTCACCCGCATCGAGAACATGGTGCAGATGGGCCAGTTCCAGCTTCCGCTGGGCGCGATCCGCACGCAGATCGCGAGCGCCCTGCACCTGATCGTGCAGGTGGAGCGGATGCGCGACGGCGCGCGGCGCGTGACGCAGGTGGCCGAGATCTGCGGCACCGAGGGCGACGTCATCACGATGAACGACATCGCGCTGTTCAAGTTCGAGCAGGAGGACGCGCAGGGAAGGCTGACCGGGCGCTACACCTCGACCGGTCTGCGGCCGGGCTTCCTGCCGCGGCTGGAATATTACGGCCTGGACCGCGCCTGGATGGCCGCGATGCGGGAGGTGTGAGGGTGGCGGCGGCCTCCTACCTGCCCGCCGCCGTGCTGCTGTCGGCGGCGCTCGCGCTGGCGCCGGTCGCGCTGAGGCTGGAGCGGCAGGGCAAGCGGCTCGCCAGGCGCGTCGATGCGGCGACCGGCGCGGACGCCGCGCGCGATGGCGCCGCGCGCGGCATCAGCATCCGCGTCGCGCGCAGCCGGCGGGGCCGTCCGCATGCCTGGGCCAGCGCGCTGCTGCGCGTGCCGCTGGATCAGAAGCTCGCGCATGTGATCCCGGTGCCCGTGGTGCTCGGCGCCGGCGTGCTTGCGGCCATCGCCGTGCTGTGGGTGGTGCGCATCTTCCTGCCGCTGCCCGCCACGATCGGGCTCGCCGCCTTCGTGCTGGTGATGATCCCGCGCGGCATCTTCGGCTGGGAGCAGGACCGCTACCGGGACGCGCTGTTCGGCCAGTTGCCCGACGCGATCGAGATCGTGGTCAGCGCGACGCGCGCCGGCCTGCCGGTGGCGGAGGCGTTCCGCGGCATCGTGCGCGAGATGCCGAAGCCGATCAGCCACGAATTCGGCCGCGTGATGAACGAGATCGCGCTGGGCGTGCCGCCGGACGAGGCGCTGATGGGCGTGCACGACCGCACCGGGCTTTCGGAATTCGCGATCTT
>JAFEFJ010000244.1 GCA_018240635.1 Pseudomonadota bacterium
TGTCCTCGCGATCCTCCAGGCTCGCTTCCAGCAGTTCGCGCGCCAGGTCGGAGTCGGTCAGGCCCAGCCGCTTCGCCAGCGCCGCCAGCCGCTGCTCAAGGCTCGGATCAAGCGTCACGGAAAGCATCGCAAATCCCTCTAGTATTCCGCTGTCGCGTGCCCACCGGCCGCTCGCGGCTCCGGCCGCAGGATACATCGTGGCCTGCCGCCCGCGGAAGCAGTCCGTGGCCGCCCCTCCGCGGCTGACATTCCCCCGCTTTTTCCCTATGTGTTCCGCCATGACCGACACGCCCATCGACCACATCCGCAATTTCGCGATCATCGCGCATATCGACCACGGCAAGTCCACGCTCGCCGACCGGTTGATCCAGCACACCGGCGCGCTGTCGGACCGCGAGATGACCAACCAAGTCCTCGACAACATGGACCTGGAGCGCGAGCGCGGCATCACCATCAAGGCGCAGACCGTCCGCCTCACCTACAAGGCGAAGGACGGGCAGGTCTACGAGCTGAACCTGATGGACACGCCCGGCCACGTCGATTTCGCCTACGAGGTCAGCCGCAGCCTCGCCGCCTGCGAGGGCTCGCTGCTCGTGGTGGACGCGAGCCAGGGGGTGGAGGCGCAGACGCTCGCCAACGTCTATCAGGCGATCGACGCCGGGCACGAGATCGTGCCGGTTCTGAACAAGATCGACCTCCCCGCCGCCGAGCCCGAGCGCGTCCGCCAGCAGATCGAGGACGTGATCGGCCTCGATGCCTCCGACGCGGTGGAGATCAGCGCCAAGACGGGCCTCAACATCGAAGGCGTACTGGAAGCCCTCGTCACCCGCCTGCCGCCGCCCAAGGGCGACGGCAACGCGCCGCTGAAGGCGCTGCTGGTCGATAGCTGGTACGACCAGTACCTTGGCGTCGTCATCCTGGTGCGCATCAAGGACGGGCGGCTGCGGCGCGGGCAGAAGCTGCGCATGATGTCCACCGGCGCCGTCCACACGGTCGAGCAGGTCGGCGTGTTCACGCCCAAGATGATCCCGACCGACGACCTCGGCCCAGGCGAGATCGGCTACATCACCGCCGCCATCAAGACGGTCGCCGACTGCAACGTGGGCGACACGCTCACCGACGACCGCACGCCCACCGCCGAGCCGCTGCCCGGCTTCAAGCCATCCGTCCCCGTCGTGTGGTGCGGCCTGTTCCCGGTCGATGCCGACGACTTCGAGAAACTGCGCGACAGCCTCGCGAAGCTGCGCCTGAACGACGCGAGCTTCCACTACGAGACCGAAACCTCCGCCGCCCTCGGCTTCGGCTTCCGCTGCGGGTTCCTGGGCCTGCTGCACCTGGAGATCGTGCAGGAACGCCTGAGCCGCGAATTCGATCTCGACCTGATCGCGACCGCGCCTTCGGTCGTCTACCGGATGCAGCTGACGAACGGGCAGACCAAGGAACTGCACAACCCGGCCGACATGCCGGACCTGAGTCAGATCGATCACATCCAGGAACCCTGGATCAAGGCGACGATCATGGTGCCGGACGAGTATCTCGGCGCCGTGCTCACGCTGTGCAACGAACGGCGCGGCCAGCAGGCGGACCTGACGTATGTCGGCAACCGCGCGATGGCGGTCTACCGCCTGCCGCTGAACGAGGTGGTGTTCGATTTCTACGACCGCCTGAAATCCGTCACGCGCGGCTACGCGAGCTTCGACTACGCGATGGACGGCTACGAGGAGAGCGACCTCGTGCGCATCTCCATCCTGGTCAACCAGGACCCTGTCGATGCGCTCAGCTTCATCGCGCATCGCAGCGTCGCCGAAAGCCGGGGCAGGGCAATCTGCACGCGGCTGAAGGACCTGATCCCGCGCCAGCTCTTCAAGATCGCGATCCAGGCCGCGATCGGCGGCCGGGTGATTGCGCGCGAAACCATCAGCGCGCTGTCGAAGGACGTCACCGCGAAATGCTACGGCGGCGACATCACCCGCAAGCGCAAGCTTCTGGAGAAGCAGAAGGAAGGCAAGAAGCGCATGCGCCAGTTCGGCAAGGTGGAAATCCCGCAGTCCGCCTTCCTGGCCGCGCTGAAGATGGACGCCTGAGAACGCGCCGGAAGCTGTAGGGCGGATAAGCCGAAGGCGTCATCCGCCATCCGGCCCGTAGACGCTAGGTCGGCAGCCGCACCAGAGTGAAGATGCCGAACGGCCACACCGGGCGCGCCTCGATGCGCGCCATGTCCTCGGGCTCGAACAGCCCGTTCATCGCGAAGTCCGGATGCCAGCCCAGCGCGCGCGATGCCGGCGCCATCGCGCGCTCCACCCACCAGCGCGGGCCGCGCTCGGCGGCGAAATGATTGACGAACAGGATATTGCCGCCCGGGCGCACCACGCGGCGCATCTCGGCCAGCAGTTGCTTCGGGTTCGGCACCACGGAGGCGACGAACATCGCCACCGCGATGTCGAAGGACGCATCAGGGAAATCCGTCGCCTCGGCGTCCATTTCCCGCAGGCCTTCGACATTGTCGAGACCTTCGCTGCGTACCCGCTGGCGGGCGCGCGCGAGCATCTCGGCGGAAAGGTCGATGCCGGTGATGCGCTTCGAGCGCGCGTAGCGCGGCAGCGCGAGCCCCGTGCCCACGCCCACTTCCAGCACGCGGCTGCCGGGAAGGCGGTTGGCAAGATCCACCGCCGCGCGGCGCCCGGCGGCCGAGATTCCGCCGAACACGCTGTCGTAGACGCCGGCCCAGCGGCGATATGCGGCGCGCACATCCTCCGCGTCCAGCGCCGCGCGCGGCGCGAAGTCCCGTGCGGGGGCTTCCGTCCGGCGCCCCTGTGGCGACTCCACCGTGTGAGACATGCGCGACGCTTTGATCCTTCTGCACGGATGCGTAGTCGCGCCAAGCCCGGCTTGCAAGCCCCGGCGCGCACCGCCCGGCGAGGCGACGCCGCGCCGGCCGGTTTCGGCTGCCCGGCGCGGCGGGCATCTCATGGCAATGCCGCAGCTCCCGGCCCGGCGCCGCCTCGGAACAATGACGAGTCGGAGAGGGGGCCGCCCGCGCCCGCATCCCGGCGGCGCGCGGGACCTTGCTCAGTCTGCCTGGGTCAGCTCCACCGCCGCGGCGCGGCCGTTCTGCTGGGTTTCGATCTCGAACCCGACTTTCTGACCCTCGTTGAGACTACGCAGCCCGGCTTTCTGCACGGCGCTGATATGGACGAAAACGTCCTTGCCGCCGGAGTCGGGAGCGATGAAGCCATAGCCCTTGGTCGGATTGAACCACTTCACGGTGCCTTTGGGCATCGTCGCGCTGCCTTCTTCTGCCGGCGCAACCCCGCGATGTCGCCGGGCAACGCCGAATTGACCTGGGGCGTTGCGAATCCGACGATAGGCCCGACGCTCCGAAACGGCGCCGCCACAAGGGCGGATGAAGTACCGGCTCGGAACAGACGGACGCGCGACGCCCTTCCCCTCCGTGCCGGTCCGCCCTTCTGTTTTTCAGGGGCAATAACGGCACGGTAATGCGACGATACGCGGCGGCGCGACAGGCCGCAATGAATGAATGCGGCAGTCCGGTGACGGCGCTTTGCCGGTTGCGGTTGGTTACGCTGGGGAAGAAACCGCCCCGGTGGGGTCGATGCTACCGCGCCTGCTGGATCGCCGACAGCAGCCACTGTCCGCCGCCCACGGCGCGCATGAAGGTCCAAAGCTCGGTCGCGGTCACATGCTCGTTCGGGTTGCCGTCCACCACGCGCCCGCTTGCGTCCACCGTCACGTCCACCATCGAAAAGCGCATCGCCACGGTGGCGTATTCGCGCGAGCCCTCGCGCCACGCCTCGGCAAGATCGCCCTTCTGCAACCGAACGTCGGTCACGCTGTTGCGCACGCCGCGGCTCGATTGCTCGGCAAGCTGCTCGGCGAACATGCTCACCATCTCGGGCGTGGCGATGCGCTGCATCGTCGTCAGGTCCTGCGACGTCCACGCCGCCTGCACCGCGCCCAGCAGGCGCTCGAAGGCCTGATAATCCTCCGGCCCGATCGCCAGCGGCGCGCCCGCCGGGGCGCCCGGCATCGCGCCTCCCGGCGCCGCGCTGCCCGGCATCATCCCGCCGAAGCCGCCGCCGGGCGGCGCGCCGTCGCGCGCGAACATCCCGGCGGGGCCGGCGGGCACCGCGCCGCGGCCGCGGATCAGGCGCAGCAGGAAGCGCACCGCCATCACGATCAGGAAGATCTGCAGCAGGAAGCCGATCAGCCCGCCGAAGCCCAGGCCGCCGCCGCCCATGAAGCCGTGCCCGAACAGCAGCCCGCCGATCCCCGCGCCGATCAGCCCGCCCAGCAGGCCCGAGGCGAAGGAGGAGCGCGGCGCGAAGCCCGAGGCGCCCGCGCTGCCCGGCGCGCCGAAGCCCGGCGAGGGCTGCGGCGCGTTCGGCGTCATGCTCCGCTGCATCGGCTGCCCGCCATAGGGCGCGGTGCTGGTGCTCGGCGGTGCCGACCAGGTGCGGCTGCCGCGGCTGCCCATGGAGCTGCCGCTGCCCGCGCGCGCATCCGCGAGCATGGGCGCCAGCGCCACGGCGGCGGCCATCAGTCCGGCGAGCAGAAGGGCAGGCCAGCGCATCGTCAGGTCTCCCTGGGAATGGGTGTCAGGCGCCCGCCATCGTGAGACCCTCGACGCGGATCGTCGGCGCGTCGGTGCCCCGGCGGAACTCCAGGTCGTTGGCGGGCGTCAGGTTGGCGAACATGTCGATCAGGTTGCCGGCGATGGTGATCTCCGCCACCGGCTCGGCGATCTGCCCGTTGCGGATCATGAACCCGGCCGCGCCCCGGCTGTAGTCGCCGGTCACGCCGTTGATGCCCATGCCGATCAATTCGGTGACATAGAGGCCGAGCGCGATGTCGGCCATCAGCTCGGCCGGGCTCAGCGTCCCCGCCGCCATGTAGAGATTGGTGGGGGACGGGCCGGGCGGCCCGCCGGTGCCCCGGCTCGCGTGCCCGGTGGAAACCAGCCCAAGCTGCCGCGCCGTGCGGCTGTCCAGGAACCAGCTCGTCAGCACGCCGTCCTCGATGAAGGCGCGCGGGCGCGTCGGCGTGCCCTCGCCGTCGAAGATGCGGGACCGCGCGCTGCGCACCCGCCGCGGGTCGTCGTGGATGAATACGCCGGAGGCGAACAGCTTCTGCCCCATCCGGTCCTTCAGGAAGGACGTCCCGCGCGCGATGCCGGATCCGTTGGCGGCACCCGCGAAATGCCCGACCAGCCCGCCCGCCACGCGCGGGTCGTACACGACCGGCAGCTTCGCGGTCGCTGGGCGCGTCGGGTTGAGCCGCGCCACCGCCCGTTCCGCCGCCCGCCTGCCGATCAGCGTGGCCTCGTCCAGGTCCGACAGGTGCACGGTGGAGTGGTAGTCGTAATCCCGCTGCATCGCCGTGCCGGTTCCGGCCAGCGCCGTGCAGGAGATCGAATGCCCCGTACGCATGCCGCGCCCGGCGAAGCCGGCGGAGGTCACAAGCACCCCCTCGCTCCGGCTGAACCCGGCGCCCGCGCCCTCGGAATTTGTGATCCCGGCCACCGCCATCGCCGCGTCCTCGGCGGCGCGGGCGCGCTCGATCAGGGCAGGGGTGTCGGGCTCCGCCACGCGGTCCACCAGGTCGAGGTCGATGTCCTCGGGCGGCGCGGCGGTGTCGGCCAAGCCCGTGTACGGGTCCTCGGGCACCACGGCGGCCATCGCCACCGCGCGCTCGGCCAGCGCCTTGAACCCCGCCGGGTCGAGGCTCGTGGCGGACACCACGGCTGCCCTCTTCCCCAGGAAGACGCGCAGGCCCAGGTCCTGGCCTTCGGAGCGTTCGATGCCTTCGGTCTTGCCCAGCCGCACCTCGGCGGAGATCGAGGTGCCGCGCACCAGCAGCGCATCCGCGGCATCGGCCCCGGCGACGCGGGCAGCGGCGATCAGGTCGCCCAGCAGCGCGATATCGTCGGACATGCTCAGGCGGCCAGCCGGTCGGCGATGGCGGCCACCGCGGGCACGCGGTCGGCGGGGCCCATCGTCGCCAGCGTCGGCGCGGCGCGGAACAGCCGCGCGGCGGCGGCGGAAACCTGCGCGGGCGTCACCGCCTGCAGCTTGGCCACCGTTTCGGCGGTCGGGATCACCCGGCCCCAGACCTGCAACTGCCGCGCAAGCTGCTCGCAGCGGCTGCCGGTGCTTTCCAGCGACATCAGGACCGA
>JAFEFJ010000245.1 GCA_018240635.1 Pseudomonadota bacterium
CCGCGCGCCAGCGCCGCGAGGTCGGTGAACTTCACCGTCTGGTTGCAGCGGATGCAGGGCACCGGGGTCTCGCCGGCGGCGTAGCGGTCGGCGAAATCGCCGATCACCGCCTCGGCGAACCGCGCCTCGGCGTCGATGACGTAGTGCGGGATGCCGAGGTGATCGGCCACCCGCCGCGCGTCGTGGATGTCCTGGCCGGCGCAGCAGGCGCCCTTTCGGCCCCCTGGGCGCCCCGCCGCCGCGCCGTGGTCGTACAACTGCAGCGTGACGCCGATCACCTCGTGCCCGGCCTCGTGCAGCAGCCCGGCGACAACGCTGCTGTCGACGCCGCCCGACATGGCGACGACGATGCGCATGTCAGGTGTTGAGCAGGTTCCGGCTGCCCGGCGGCAGCCGCACCGTCAGCCCGTCCAGCTTCTCGGTCATCACGATCTGGCAGCCGAGGCGCGAGGTCTTCTCCAGCCCGAACGCGAGGTCGAGCATGTCCTCCTCGTCCTCGGTCGGCTCGGCGAGCTTCGCGAACCAGCCGGGATCGACGATGACGTGGCAGGTGGAGCAGGCGAGCGAGCCCTCGCACGCCCCCTCGATATCGACGCCGTGCTTGTGCGCGATCTCCAGCACCGACAGGCCGAGCGGCGCATCAACTTCGCGGCGCGTGCCGTCGCGCTCGATGAAGGTCATCTTAGGCATGGAGGCTTGGGGGCATGGAGGCTGGAAACCCACTCCGTCTGTGCCGGCCGCCTTGGCGGACGCGGCTCTGCTCTGCGTCAGGCCGCGGCGGACAGGCGCGCGTGCGCGGCCACCAGGGCAGCGGCTGCGTAGTCGATATCGGCGGGGGAGGTAAAGCGCCCTATCGCGATCCGCAACGTCCGCCCCGCGGCCTCGTCCGAAAGCCCGAGCGCCCGCAGCACGTAGGACGGTTCGATCTCGGCCGAGGAACAGGCCGAGCCCGTTGACACGCACAGATCGGGCAGCGCCGCCATCAGGTCCTGCGCGTCCGCGCCCGGGAATGTCAGGTTCAGGTTGCCCGGCAGCCGCGCCTCCATGCTGCCGTTCACGGCGATGCCGGGGATCGCCTCCTGCAACCGCCGCAGCAGGCCCGCGCGAAGCTGCGCGATCCGCAGCGCCTCCTCCTCCATCTCCTCGCGCGCGATCCGCGCCGCCTCGCCCAGCCCCACGATCAGCGCCGCGGCCAGCGTGCCGGACCTGAGCCCGCGCTCCTGCCCGCCGCCCGAAAACAGCGGCGACAGCCGCACCCGCGGGCGGCGGCGGACATACAGCGCGCCCACGCCCTTCGGCCCGTACATCTTGTGGCCCGACACCGAGGCGAGATCGACGTTCCACTCGCCCAGCGCGAGCCGCATCTTGCCCGCCGCCTGCGCGGCGTCGGTGTGGAACAGCGCGCCCGCCCGCTTGGCGATGGCGGCCAGCGCGGGAATGTCCTGCACGACGCCGGTTTCGTTGTTCGCCGCCATCACGCTGACCAGCAGCGTCGGCCGCTCCGCCACCGCCGCCTCCAGCGCGGCGGGATCGAGCCCCCCGTCCCGCCGCACCGGCAGGATCACCGCCTCGAACCCCTCGGCGCGCAGGTCCAGCACCGATTCCAGGACGCATTTGTGCTCGGTCGCGACCGTCACGATGCGGCGGCGCGGATCGTCCACGGCGCGGGCGAAGCGGGCGGCGCCCTTGATGGCGATGTTGTTGCTCTCGGTCGCGCCGGAGGTGAAGACGATCTCCCGCGCCTCCGCCCCCAGCAGCGCCGCGACCTGGCCGCGCGCCGCCTCCACCGCCGCCTCGGCGCGGCGGCCCATCGCGTGCTCGGCGCTGTGCGGGTTGCCGTATTCCTCGGCGAAGAAGGGCAGCATCTCGGCCAGCACGCGCGGGTCGCAGCGCGTGGTCGCCTGGTTGTCCAGATAGACAGGCCGGTTCGGAGGCGGCGGAAGCGGGTTCATCGGCGGAATGTGGGCTCAGCCCCGCGCCGCCGCCAGCGCGGCCGCGGGGGAGCGGAGCCGCTCCGCCATCGCCGCATAGGCCGCGCCGAACGCCGCCGCGTCCTCCTCCCGCGCGTTCCAGGGCAGCGAGACGCGGATCGCCTGCCCGGCCAGATCGCCGAGCCCCATCGCCGCCAGCACATGGCTCGCCGCCACCTTCCCCGAGCTGCACGCCGCCCCCGCGCTGACCGCGAAGCCCGCGAGGTCGAGCGCGATCACCTGCGCATCCGCCCGCACGCCGGGCAGCGCAAGGCAGGCGGTGTTGGCAAGCCGCGACGCCCCCGCGCCGATGGCGACCGCCCCGGCGGCCACGGCGGCGCGCTCGATGGCGTCGCGCAATGCGGCGAGGCGGCCCTGGTCGGCGCGCGGCAGGGCGGCGGCGGCGCCGAAGCCCGCGATGGCGGGCAGCGGGGGCGTGCCGCCGCGCCGCCCCCTCTCCTGCCCGCCGCCCGCGATCAGCGGCGCGATGTGCGACAGGTGCGGCGCCAGCAGCAGCGCCCCGGCGCCCAGCGGGCCGCCCAGCTTGTGCGAGGACAGCGCCAGCGTGTCCGCGCCCAGCGCCGCCGCATCGACCGGGATGCGTCCCGCCGCCTGCACGGCATCGACATGCAGCCGCGCCCCGTGCCGCCGGCAGATCTCGGCGGCGGCGGCGACCGGCTGGATCGCGCCCGTCTCGTTGTTCGCCAGCATCAGGCAGACCAGCGCCGGGCCGTCCCCGGCCAGCATCGAGTCGAGCGCGTCCAGGTCGGCGATCCCGTCGGCGTCCACCGGCAGCACGGCAGCATCCGGGGCCGCGGCCCGAACCGCGTCGTGCTCGGTCGCCCCGGCGATCGTCCGCGCGCCAGGCCCCAGGACGGCGCGCAGCGCGTGGATCGCCAGCGCATCGGCCTCGGTCCCGCCCGAGGTGAACACGACGTTCGCGGGGGCCGCGCCGAAGCGGGCGGCGACCGCCTCCCGCGCGTCCTCCAGCACCCGCCGCGCCGCCCGCCCGGCGGCGTGGACCGAGGACGGATTGCCCGCCGCCTCCATCGCCGCCAGCGCCGCCGCCCGCGCCTCGGGCCGCAGCGGCTCGGAGGCGTTGGCGTCGAGATAGACGGTCCGGGTCATGGCCTTCTCACCTCGTCACGCCCCGCCACGTCATGGGGGCGGCCACGGAAAGCCCAATATCTGGGCCGCTATTTCGCTGGTGCAGCACGGCATCTCGCGGAGAAACATGTAAGCCATGCGTCAATTCCATTATGCGGCGCGCAGGACGGCCTCCTATAGTCCGGGTACCCGCACGGCGCCGAGCCGGGCGGGTGTGACCCGACCATAGCCAGGATCACGGCGGAGGACGCAGACCGCGCGGCGCCAAAGGCGCCGCTTGGCGACCAGAACGGCCGATTTGGGGCGCGCGTATGCCGGACCAATATAAGGGTCCGGACCGTCCAGGCCGGGCCGCCGCGGATCTTCTCGCCGCCGCGGGCGGATACCGCCCGCCTGTGACCGCTCGGTCGGGCCGCGAGGACTCGGAGACGACCAGGCCATATTTGTGTTGTGCGCCCGGGTGGGGCGATGAGCCGCAGGCGGCCCATCGACTGCCCGTGCCCCAGGAAACGGAAATCGGAACGCCATGCCCGAGGTGATGTTCGCCGGACCCGATGGACGGCTGGAAGGCCGCTACCACCACTCCAAGGAGTCGGGCGCGCCCGTCGCGCTGGTGCTGCATCCGCACCCGCTCCATGGCGGGACGATGAACAACCGCATCACCTATGCGATGTACCAGGCGTTCCAGAAGCTCGGCTGCTCGGTGATGCGCTTCAACTTCCGCGGCGTCGGCCGCAGCCAGGGCCGCTACGACGGCGGCATCGGCGAGATCGGCGACGCGGCGGCGGCTCTCGACTGGATGCAGGCGGTCAACCCGAACTCGGGCGGCCTGTGGATCGCCGGCTATTCGTTCGGCGCCTTCGTCGGCATGCAGCTTCTGATGCGCCGGCCGGAAATCTCCGGCTGGGTCAGCGTCGCGCCGCCCGCCAACCACTACGATTTCGGCTTCCTCGCCCCCTGCCCCTGCGGCGGGCTGATGATCCACGGCGACAACGACGAGCTGGTGCCGGAACCCGCGGTGCGGAAGCTGGTGGACAAGCTGAACACGCAGAAGGGCGTGCATGTGGACTACCGCATCCTGAACGGCGCGGACCACATCTTCGCCAACCACGCCGACACCATCGCCGACGCCGTCGAGGACTACGCCGGTAAGGCGATCTCGCGGCGCCAGATGGCGCTCGCGGCGGACTGACGCCGCCCATCTCCGGCAGCGGGGCGCAAGCCCCGCCGCCCACTCCGCCGAGGCCGACCATGCCGACCAGCGACTTCCTGCACGAAGCCACGGAGCGTGGCTTCGTTTTTCAATGTACGGACACCGAGGGGCTCGACGCCGCGCTGCGCGCCGGCATCATCGCGGGCTATATCGGCTTCGACTGCACCGCCGACAGCCTGCATGTCGGAAGCCTCGTGCAGATCATGCTGCTGCGCCTGATGCAGCGCTGCGGCCACCGCCCCGTGGTGCTGATGGGCGGCGGCACGACCCGCATCGGCGACCCGTCCGGCAAGGACGAAAGCCGCCAGCTTCTCTCCGACGAACAGATCCAGGCCAACAAGCAGGGCATCCTGCGCTGCTTCAAGCCTTTCGTCCGCTTCGGCGACGGCCCCACCGACGCCCCGCTGGTGGACAACGCCGAATGGCTCGACGCGCTGGGCTACATTCCGCTGCTGCGCGAAGTGGGCGTCCACTTCACCATCAACCGGATGCTGGCCTTCGATAGCGTGCGGCTCAGGCTCGAACGCGAGCAGCCGATGACGTTCCTCGAATTCAACTACATGATCCTGCAGAGCTACGACTTCCGCGAGCTGTTCCGCCGCCAGGGCGTGTTGTTGCAGATGGGCGGATCGGACCAGTGGGGGAACATCGTCTCGGGCGTCGATCTGGTGCGCCGCACCGACGGCAAGCAGGTCTTCGGCCTGACCACGCCGCTGATCACCACCGCGTCGGGCGCGAAGATGGGCAAGACCGCGAAGGGCGCGATCTGGCTCACCTCCGACAAGCTCTCGGCGCACGAATACTGGCAGTTCTGGCGCGACGTGGAGGACGCGGACGTGGGCCGCTTCCTGCGCCTGTTCACCGACCTGCCGCTGGCCGAGATCGCACGGCTTGAGAAATTGCAAGGCCAGGAGCTGAACGAGGCGAAGAAGATCCTCGCCACCGAAGCCACCCGCCTCGCCCACGGCGAGGATGCCGAGACCGAGGCGCCGCCCACCGTGGACATCTCCCGCGCCGATTTCGAGGCGGGCGTGCCCGCGTTCCGCCTGTTCGTCATCGCCGGCCTCGCCGCCAGCAACGGCGAAGCCCGCCGCCTGATCCGCGGCGGCGGCGCCCGGCTGAACGATCAGCCCATCGCCGACGAGGCGCTGACGCTGACGCTCGCCGACCTCCCCGCCGAGGGCGCGCTCAAGCTGTCGGCCGGCCGCAAACAGCACCGGATGCTGCGCGCGGTGTAGCGTACCTTATCGTCATGGCCCGGGTTGTCCGGGCCATTCCCGTTTTTCCTCCCAGGTGGCCATCCCTGTCTTGGCCCGCCTGCGCGGGCCATGACGGATAATCCCCTACTCCCCCACGATCCGCGTCACCGCCCATCCCTCGCCCTGGCCGCGTTCGCCCAGCCGGTCCAGCAGAGCGGCCAGCGCCGGCCGGGCCTGCTCCTCGAACCGGTACGGCGGGTTGACCACCAGCAGGCCGCTGCCATTGAGCCGCGCGGGGTCCAGGGGGGCGCGCAGCCACAGTTCGGCGGCGACCATGTCGCGGATGCCGCTTGCCTGCATCGCAGCGAAGAAGGCGCGCACCGGGGCGCGGTGCTTGATCGGATACCAGGCCGCGAACACGCCCGAGGGGAACCGCGCGTGCCCGCGCCGCAATCCCTCGGCCAGCCGCTCGAACTCGTCCGCCGCCTCGTAGGGCGGATCGACCAGCACCAGCGCGCGGCGCTCGGGCGGCGGCAGCAGCGCGCCCAGGGCCTCCCAGGCGTCGCGGCGGTGCACCCCCACCTGCAAGTCGCCCGCGAAGCGGCGGCGCAGAGCGGCGTACTCCTCCGGGTGCAGCTCGCAGCACGCCATCCGGTCGCCCGGCCGCAGCAAGGCCCGCAGCAGCAC
>JAFEFJ010000246.1 GCA_018240635.1 Pseudomonadota bacterium
ATATCGGCGGCGGCCAAATGGAGACCGGGCCGGAGATCGACCCCGACCACATCCGCGACGATCTGCGCGAGGCGCTGGACCGCCACGCGCTCACGCTCGACGAGAACCGCCCCGGCGCCGTCGAACGGCGCCGGGCGCGCGGCTACCGGATGCCGCGGGAGAACATCGCGCGCCTCGTCGATCCGGGATCGTTCGACGAGTACTGGCCGCTGGTGGTCGCGCGGCAGCATCAGCGCCATTCGCTCGATGCGTTGCGCCGCGACACGCCGGGCGACGGCGTCGTCGCCGGCATGTGCTCGATCAACGGCGACCTGTTCGACGAGACGCGCGCGCGGGCGGCGCTGGTGCATTACGACTACACGGTGCTGGCGGGCACGCAGGGCCACCGCAACCACTACAAGCAGGACCGCCTGTTCGAGCTGGCGCACCGCTTCCGCCTGCCGCTCGTGCTGTTCTGCGAAGGCGGCGGCGGCAGGCCGGGCGAGGACGATATCGGCCCGCGCGTCGCCATCGACACGCCCACCTTCACCACGCTCGCCAAGCTCAGCGGCCTCGTGCCGATGATCGGCATCGTCAACGGCCGCACCTTCGCGGGCAACACCGTCATGGCCGCGTGCTCCGACGTCATCATCGCCACCAAGGGCTCGACGCTCGGCATGGGCGGCCCGGCGATGATCGAGGGCGGGGGCCTGGGCATCTACACGCCCGAGGAAGTCGGGCCGATGTCCTTCCAGGTGCCGAACGGCGTGGTGGACATCCTGGTGGAGGACGAATTCGCCGCCGTCGATGTGGCGAAGCAGTACCTCTCCTACTTCCAGGGCCCGGTCGCGTCGTGGGAGGCGCACGACCAGCGCGCGATGCGCCACGCGGTGCCTGAGAACCGGCTGCGCCTGTACGACATGCGTACGATCCTGCGCACCGTCGCCGACAAGGGATCGCTGCTGGAGCTGCGGGAGAAGTTCGGCATCGGCATCATCACCGCGTTCATGCGCATCGAAGGCCGCCCGATCGGCGTGATCGCCAACAACCCGCATCACCTTGCGGGCGCGATCGATTCCGACGGCGCCGACAAGGGCGCGCGCTTCCTCCAGCTCTGCGATGCGTTCGATATCCCGGTGGTGAACTTCATCGACTGCCCCGGCATCATGGTCGGGCCGGAGGCGGAGCGCACCGCGCTCGTGCGCCACTGCGCGCGGCTGTTCAACGTGGGCGCCAACATGACCGCGCCGCTGTTCACCGTCGTGGTGCGCAAGGCCTACGGGCTCGGCGCGCAGGCGATGCTCGGCGCGGGCGCGCTGGTCGGCTTCTTCTCGGTCGCCTGGCCCACCGCCGAGTTCGCCGGCATGAACATCGAAGGCGCGGTCAAGCTCGGCTACCGCAAGGAACTCGCCGCCATCCAGGATGCCGAGGAGCGGCGAATGGAATTCGAACGCCGCACCGCCGCCGCGTATGAGACGGCAAAGGCGGTGAACGCCGTGATGGGCGGCGGCATCGACGACGTGATCGACCCGGCCGAGACGCGCCGCTGGATCGCGAACAGCCTCAAGCGCGTGCCGCCCGCGCCGCCGCGCGCCGGGAAGAAGTATCCCTTCGTCGATACCTGGTAGGCGCGGCTCAGTCCGTCCGCCGCCAGAACGGCGGGCGGGCGCGCACCGGGTCGAGCAGCGACCAGTCGCCGTCCGGCAGCACGTTGCCCATCGGGAACGGCGCGCGTGCCTCCAGGCCGAGCGAATGCAGCACGCGGTCGTCGCGGTAATAGCATTGCAGCACCACGCGCGAGAGCGTGGCGACCGCCTTGCCGCCGGTCGCCCGCAACGCCCCCGCCACGACCTCGCGCCGGTCCGGCGGCAGCGCGCCGAAGCTGCCGCCCGCGAGCGTCCGCAGTTGTCCCAATGCCTCGCGCACCAGCGCCGTGTCGCGGCCGAGCGTCGCCAGCAGGTCCGCCTGGATCGCCGGATCGTCGGCGCCCGGCACGCCGTACTCGTCGCTCGCGGGCACGATCTCGGCCGCGATCGCGCGAAGCTCCGCGCGCTCGTCCGCCGTCAGCCTGGTTTCATACGTCATCGTCCGCCTCAGTCGAACAGGGTGGCCAGGCGCTGCTTCATCTGGTCCGCGACATAGAGCGCGATCGCCTGGATGGTGGAGGTCGGGTTCACGCCGCCCGAGGTGACGAACACGCTGCCGTCCACGATGAACAGGTTCTTCACGTCGTGCGCGCGGCCCCACTCGTTCACCACCGACCGCTCGGGATCGGTGCCCATCCGCGCGGTGCCCAGCAGATGCCAGCCGCCCATCGGGATCGGGCTGTTGACGCAGATATCGGTCGCACCCGCCGCCGCCAGGATCTCGCGCGCCCGCGCCTCGCCATGCGCCAGCATCCGCCTGGAGTTTTCGCCCAGCGTGTAGTCGATGCGCGGCGCGGGGATGCCGTGGCTGTCCTTCAGCACCGGGTCCAGCGTGACGCGGTTGTGCTCCTCCGGCAGGTCCTCGCAGATCGCCGCCATGCTCATGCGGTGGCCGCTCAGCCGCCGGAACTTCGCATGATGCTCGCGCCCCCAGGGCAGGATGCCTTTGGCCTCGCTCGTCACCGCCTCCACCACCGGCCCGACGCCGCGGCCGAACTGGAAGATGTAGCCGCGCACGAAGCCGCGCGTGCGGTCGGTTTCGTAGAACTCGTGGCTCCACAGGCAGGTCGGCGGCGCGCGGTGGCTGTCGGTCTCCTCCGGCAGATAGCCGTAGACCTGCGCGTAGGGATGGAACATCAGGTTCTTGCCGACCAGCCCGCTGGAATTCGCAAGCCCGTTCGGAAAGCGCCCGGACGCCGAGTTCAGCAGCAGGCGCGGCGTGCCCACGCCGTTGCAGGCGACGACGACGACATGCGCGGCCTGGAATTGCTCCACCCCGTCGGCGTCGTAATAGACCGCGCCCGCCGCCATGCCGTGCTCGTTGGTGGTGATCTCGCGCACCCGGCAATGCGTGCGGACTTCCACGCCCGCGCGCCGCGCCGCCGGCCAATAGGTGATGTCGGTGCTCGCCTTCGCGCCCTGCGCGCAGGCCGGCGTGCAGTGGCCCAGATTGATGCAGCGCGCGCGGCCTTCGTAGTCGGTGGTGGCGACGGTGGTGTCGGACGGCCACCAGTGCCAGCCCAGGCTGTTCAGCGCCTTGCCGAACAGCGCCCCCGATTTGCCCATCGGCAGCGGCGGCATCGGCGGCTCGTGCGGCGGCGTCGCGGGATCGCCGGCAAGGCCGGAGACGCCCATCATCCGGTCGTTCAAGGCGAAGAACGGCTCCAGCGTCGCGTAGTCGATCGGCCAGTCCTCGGCCACGCCATCCAGCGTGCGCACGCGGAAATCCGAGGGATGCAGGCGCGGGAAATGTGCCGTGTACATCACGGTGCTGCCGCCCACGGCGTTGAAGTTCAGCACCTTGATGGGGGAGTTGTCGTCGTTCACCGGATAGTCTTCCCGGCGTCCGCGCACGTTCGGGCTCGGCGAGAAATCGCCGTAGGCGCGGGCTTCCCAGTCCCGCCCCGCGCTCGGGTATTCGGCCGGGTTCATCCAGCCGCCCTGTTCGAGGCAGACGATGCGCATCCGCGTTTCGGCAAGGCTCCAGGCGACGGCCGCGCCCGAGGCGCCCGCGCCGACGATGAGCACGTCAACCGGATCGTTCATGCCGGCTGCTCCTCCCTTTGACCCGGAGCATGCAGTCGCGGCGGATGGCTGACAATGCGGCCGCCGCGCGCCGCTACTTCGGCACCCAGCGGTCGCCCAGCTTGCGGTAGCGCCGCTTCACGGCGGCCCAGGCGACGCGGTGCGGCGTCGCCTCGTCGCCCTCGCCGCCATAGGTGATCCAGGCGTTGTTGAAGGCGGCGCGGTAGATGTCCTGCGCGTGCTCGGGCAGCACGTGGCGTATCTCGTCCGGCAGGTCCGCGTTGCTCGCGTACGGCACCGCTTTCTATCCTCCCGCCGCCGCTCCGCCCTGCCGCGCACGCAGACGCCCGCAGTCGATGCGCGGAAGGGCGTCGAGAAATTCCACCTGCATCGAGCCCGGCCCGCGCGCCGCCGCCGCCGCCATCTCGCCCGCCACCGCGACGATCGACAGCGCGTGCGCGACGGCGCGCGGGCGGTCGGCGTCGAGCGCCAGGCAGGCCGCCACCACGGCGGTCGCGGCGCAGCCCATCGCGGTGATGCGCGTCATCAGCGGATGGCCGTTCTCCAGCGCGACCGCGTCGCCGCCATCGGTCACGTAATCCACCGCCCCGGTCACCGCGACCACGGCGCCGGTTTCCGCGGCGAGCCGCCGCGCCGCAAGCAGCGCGTCCCCCGATCCGCTTCCCGCGTCCACGCCGCGGCCGCCCCCGGCCTCGCCCACCAGGCCCATGATCTCGGACGCATTGCCGCGGATCGCCCAGGGGCGCAGCAGGCACAGCTCGCGCGCGAAGCGGGCGCGGTCCGCAATGCCGCCGGCGCCCACCGGGTCCAGCACCCAGGGCTTGCCCGCCTTGTCCGCCGATACCGCGGCAAGCCGCATCGCCTCGGCGCGCGGCGGCGTGATCATGCCCAGATTGACCGCCAGCGTATCGGCGACGGCGGCGAATGACCCCACCTCGTCCGGGCTTTCCGCCATCGCGGGCGCGGCGCCCAGCGCCAGCAGGACGTTGGCGGCGAAATTGGCGGAAACCGCGCTGATGATGTTGTGCACAAGCGGCCGCCGGTCGCGCAGGGCGGCATGGGCGGCGGCGAGGCTGTCGGCGGTAATCATGTCCTGGGCGTCCGTGCGCTGGCGCGGGGCACCCTTCTCCCCGGGCGCCGCCGCCGTCAACCGGATGCGCCGAAAGGCGGCTTGAAACCGGCCGCGAAGCAGCGGAATGTGATATCACGCTGCGCGCGGCATTCGCGCGCGCGGTCAATTCCACGAACCACGCGAGGACATTGCGATGCCGGCGGATCCCGCCATCACGGCCCGCACCACGGATCAGCCCGGCCGCTTCGTGGTCAGTGTCCGCGCCAACCACTTCGTCGCGGACGCGACCGAAAAGCGCGGCGGCGCCGGGGAGGCGCCGACCGCCACCGAGTGGATGCTGACCTCGCTCGCCTCCTGCGGCCTCGCGGTCATCACCGACGAGGCGCGCAAGCGGCGCATCCCGGCCTCCTCGGTCAGTGTCGATTCAACCGCCACGCAGGACCCGCAGGACCGCACGCGGTTCAGCCGCGTGACGATGCATTGGCGCTTTGCGGGCGTGACGCAGGCGCAGGCGGACGAGCTGGTGCGCGCCTTCACCGATGTCTGTCCGATCTACAACACGATCGCCCGAACCACGCCGATGGAGGTCTGGGGCGAGGCGGTCTGATGCACCTCGCCGCCTTCGTCACCGCCGGCCCGGTTTCCGGCGGGCATGGCGGCTGGCGCCATCCCGGCGCCGACCGCAACATCACCTCGCTCGGCTACTACACCCGCCTCGCCCGCACGCTGGAGGACGGGTGCTTCGACCTCGTGTTCCTGGCCGACATCCTCGCCATTCCCGACCGCCTGCACGGCAGCCTCGACAGCCAGCTCCGCTATGGCGCGCTCGGCGCGCTGCGGCTCGATCCGATGGTGGTGCTCGCCGCGATGTGCGGCGCCACCAGCCATGTCGGCCTCGCCTGCACGATCTCCACAACCTATTTCGAGCCCTTCGCCGTCGCGCGCTCGCTCGCCACGCTCGACCATCTCAGCGCCGGCCGCGCGGCGTGGAACATCGTCACCTCCTTCCAGGAAGCGGAGGCGCGCAACTTCAGCCGCACCGAACACGTCGCCCGCGATGCCCGCTACGACCGCGCCGACGAGTTCATGGAGGTGGCGACGGCGCTGTGGGATTCCTGGAGCGACGACGCGCTGGTGCAGGACCCCGTCGCGCCGCTCTACGCCGATCCCGCCAAGGTGCGCCGCATCGACCATGACGGCCAATGGTTCAAGGTGCGCGGCCCGCTGAACGTCAGCCGCTCGCCGCAGGGGCGTCCGGTGTTCCTGCAGGCGGGCGCATCCGATCGCGGGCGCGACTTCGCCGCGCGCTGGGCGGAGGTGGTGTTCGTCACCCATCCCGCCGCCGATGCCGCCGCCGCC
>JAFEFJ010000247.1 GCA_018240635.1 Pseudomonadota bacterium
AAGGCGCAGAAGAAGGTCGAGGCGCGCAACTTCGACACGCGCAAGAACGTCCTGAAATACGACGACGTCATGAACGCCCAGCGCAAGGAGATGTACGCCCAGCGCAAGGAGTTCATGAAGGCGACCGACGTGTCCGAGACGGTGGGCGAGATGCGGCACGAAGTGATCGCCGCCATGGTCGCGAGCCGCATCCCGGAAAAGGCGTTCTCCGAACAGTGGCAGCTCGCCGAACTCGCCGCCGACGTGGAGCGCGTGCTGAACCTGACGCTGCCCGTGCAGGACTGGGGCACCGAGGAAGGCATCGACGAGCACGCCATCCGCGAGCGCATCGAGCGCGCCGCCGACAGCATGCTCGCCGCCAAGGCCGCCAATCTCGGCCCCGACCTCTGGCGCTTCGTCGAGAAGTCGCTGCTGATCCAGACGCTCGACGCGGTCTGGAAGGAACACCTGCACGCGCTCGACCATCTGCGCCAGGGCATCGTGCTGCGCGCCTACGGCCAGAAGGACCCGCTCAACGAATACAAGAGCGAGGCGTTCGCGCTGTTCAACGCGATGCTCGACGACCTGAAGGAGCGCGTCACCGCGATGCTGTCGCGCGTGCAGCTGCAGACCGACCAGGAGCCCGAGCCCCTGCCGCCGCCGCAGCGGATCGAAATGACGGAGCTTCACCCCGAGCCGCAGCCCGTCTACGGCGCGGCGCAGGACTACGCCGCCATGGGCGCCGGCGGGGGCACGGGCGAGATGGTGCTTGACTATGCCGGCGGCGCGGCCGCTGCAGCGGTGGCGGCACAGCCGCTGCGCGCCGAGGCGGCGGACCCGAACGACCCGTCAACTTGGCGCAGCACGCCGCGCAACGCCCCCTGCCCCTGCGGCTCGGGCCGGAAATACAAGCACTGCCACGGCCGCCTCGCCTGAGGCCTGGCCGCGGCGGCCCGACCGTCCCGCGCGGCGGAACGGTCCGCAAGCGGAGCGATCCCTTCGCCTTTCACGGGCAGGCCCCTATATGACCGCCATGCCTTTCGATGAGCGCGAATTTCCGGGCGTCGCCCCGGACGAACGGGCTGCCGGCTGGCGCAACCGCCGCAGTGTGGCAGTCTGGCTGTTCGGCGTCGCGGCGATGATCTGGGTGATGATCGTGCTCGGCGGTGCCACCCGGCTGACCGGCTCCGGCCTGTCGATCATGGAATGGGCGCCCTTCCGCGGCACTTTGCCGCCGATGTCGCAGGCGGAATGGCAGCGCCTGTTCGGCCTTTATCGCGAAATCCCGCAATTCGCTCTCGTGAACTCGGATATCGGCATCGAGGGCTTCAAGCGCATCTTCTGGCTGGAATACATCCACCGCCTGTGGGGGCGGCTGATCGGCTTCGCCTTTCTGCTGCCGCTGATCGTCTTCTGGGTCCAGGGCCGGATCGAGCGGCGCCTGCGCCCGCGTCTGGTGCTGCTGTTCGTGCTGGGCGGGCTTCAGGGCGCGGTCGGATGGTTCATGGTCGCCTCCGGCTTCCTCCCCGATTCCACCGCCGTCTCGCCCTACCGGCTGGTGACGCATCTGGGCATGGCGCTGCTGCTCTACGCGGCGCTGATCTGGACCGGCCTCGGCGTGCTGACACCCCGCACCGGCCGCACCCAGGCGGGCGGGTCGCGGGCGTTGCGAATCCTTGTGCCGCTGGTCTGCGTCGCGGTGCCGCTCACGATGCTCGCCGGCGGCTTCGTCGCCGGGCTGCACGCCGGGCTCGACTACAACACCTTCCCGCTGATGGACGGGCGGCTGATCCCTGACGGCTATGCGCGGCTCTCGCCGTGGGCGCGCAACCTGACCGAGAACATCGCCGCCGTGCAGTTCGACCACCGACTGCTCGCCACCGCGACCCTGATGCTCGCCACCGCCGCCGCCGCGCTTGGCCTCGCATCCTCACTGCCGCGGGGGCTGCGCGCCGCCTTCCTTGCCCTCGGCGCGGGCGTTGCCGCGCAATACGCGCTCGGCGTCGCCACCCTGTTGTATGTCGTGCCGGTCGGCCTGGCCGTCGCCCATCAGGCGGTCGCGGTGCTGGTGCTGACGGCCTCGCTCGTCTGCCTGCATGGCCTGCGCGCCGTGCGGCCGGACTAGACCCCGGGATGGACGGCCTGCCGCGCGCGCCCGCCGCCGTCGATGACGCCGCGGACGCTCTCGCGGCGCTGCGGTTCGGCGTCGCGGTCTTCGCGCCCGACGGCGTCCTCGCGGTGGTCAACCCGCAGTTCTCCCTGCTCGCCGGCCTGCCCGCCGATCTGGTGCGGCCCGGCCTCGGCTTCGCGGACCTGCGCGCCGCCTTCGCGGCAACCGGCTGCGCCTGCGACGATCCCGCGTCCGTCTTCGGCGCGCTCGTTTCGGCGGAGAAGGGAGAGGCGGTTTCCGTCCGCTGCCGGCGCCAGGACCGGACGGTGGTGAACATTGCCTGCGATCCTCTCCCAGGCGGCGGCTGGACGGTCGCGCTGACGGATGGCGGCGACCTCGCGCGTGCGGAGGAGGAGGAGGCGCAGCGACGCGCCGCCCTCCTCACCTCGATCATCGAGAACGTGCCCCACGGCATCTGCGTCTATGGCCCGGACCGGCGGGTGCGGCTGTTCAACCGCACCTATGTGGAAGTGATGAAGGGCGCCCCCGTCGCGATCGGCGATCATATCGCCGATGTCGTCCGCCGCCGCGCGGAGGCGGGCGAATACGGGCCGGGCGATGCCGCCGCCGTATTCGACGAACAGATGGCCTACGACATCGGCCGGCCCCAGATGCGCCGCCGCCGTCGCCCTGATGGGACCGCCATCGACGTACGGACCGCGCCGCTGCCCGATGGCGGGCACATCAGCGTGGTCACCGACGTCACCCGGCTGACCGAGGCGGAGGACCGCGCCTCGCAGCGGGCGCGCGACATGGCGGTGATGCTGGACAGCATCCGCCACGGCATCACGCTGTGGGACGCGAACCGGGTCGTCGTCGCAGCGAACCAGAAGGCGACCGAATTGCTCGGCCACGCTGACGGCGCCCTCGCGCCGGGCCGATCGATCGGAGAGGTCGTGGACCGCCTCCTTGCGCAGGGGGAACTGGGCGAAGGCGACGAGGGCGAACGGCGCGCGGTCCAGCTCCTCGCCCGCGACTGGTCCGGCACATACGAACGCGAATTCGTCACCAAGGCCGGGCGGCTGCTGCACGCGCGCTCTACTCCGACGCCCGATGGCGGCTTCGTCAGCACCTTCACCGACATTACCGAACAGCGCGCGGCGGAGAAGGAATTGCGCCGCGCCAAGGAGGCGGCTGAGGCCGCCAACCGCGCGAAATCCCGCTTCCTCGCCACCATGAGCCATGAGCTTCGCACGCCGCTCAATGCGATCATCGGCTTCTCGGACGCGCTTCTGCGGGAAGCCAAGCCCGAGCCGGTACGGATCGAGGAATACGCCGATCAGATCAACGCGGCCGGGCGGCAGCTTCTGGCGCTGATCAACAGCATCCTCGACGTCTCGCGGATCGAGGCCGGGCGCTTCGATCTCTCGAACGACATGGTGGACCTCCCTCGCCTGCTGCACGCCGCCGCCCGCCGCGCCGATCCCGAGGCGCAGGCGGCCGAAATCGGTGTCACCGTCGCCGTCCCGGACGGCGTGCCGCCGCTCCGCGCCGACCAGCGCCGGCTCTCCCAAGCGCTCGACCACCTGATCGGCAACGCCGTGAAGTTCACCGAGCCGGGCGGCTCCGTCACCCTCGGTGCCTCGGTCGGGCCGGATGGCTGGCTGGTCGTCGGGGTCGCCGATACCGGCATCGGCATTGCCCAGGCGGACCTGGAGCGAGTCTTCGAGCCCTTCACCCAGATCGACAGCGCGCTGTCGCGCCGCTTCCAGGGCTCGGGTCTGGGCTTATATGTAGCAAGGGCGCTGATCGAGGCGCATGGCGGTCGGCTCGTGCTGAAAAGCCGCCTCGGCGCCGGCACGGTTGCCGAAATCCGCATACCGCCGGAGCGCATGGTGCCCCCGGCCCCCAAACCCGCACAGGAGGACCCGGCATGACGCCGCTTACCGTGACGGACCGGCTGTTCTTCGACCGCGACCCGTCCCAGGGACCTTCCCTCGGCGCCAGCCTCGACCGCGCCCTTACCGACCGGTCGCTTGCTACCGCGCTTGACCGCGCCGACGACGGCGAACTCTTCCTCGAATACCGAGAAAGCGAATCCATCGGGCTCGACGACGGCCGCATCCGCAGCGCGGGCTTCGACACCACGCTCGGCTTCGGCCTGCGCGCTGTCGCCGGCGAGGCGACCGGCTACGCCCATGCCGCCGAACTGTCCGACGAGGCGCTGGCGCGCGCCGCCGCCTCGGTCGCCGCGGTCGCGGACGGGCACAGCGGCACGATGTCCGAACCCCCGCGGGCAACCAACGCGCGGCTCTATTCAGACGCCAACCCGCTGTCCGCGGTGCCGTTCGCGACCCGCACCGGCGTGCTCGCCGAGATCGACGCCTATGCCCGCGCCAAGGACCCGCGCGTGAAGCAGGTCGTCGCCTCCATCGCGGGCGAATGGCAGGCGGTGCAGATCGTCCGCCGCGACGGCACGCGCGTCGCGGACCTGCGCCCGCTCGTGCGGATGAACGTCTCGGTCATGGTGGAGCAGGACGGGCGCCGCGAGACCGGCAGCTTCGGCAGCGGCGGGCGGCACGGCTACGAGGCCCTGATCGCCCCGGAGAACTGGCGCGCCGCCGTGGACGAGGCGCTGCGCCAGGCCCTCGTGAACCTCGACAGCCGCCCCGCCCCGGCGGGCGAGATGGAGGTCGTGCTCGGCCCGGGCTGGCCCGGCATCCTGCTGCACGAAGCGATCGGCCACGGGCTGGAAGGCGACTTCAACCGCAAGGGCACGTCCGCCTTCGCGGGCCTGCTCGGCCAGCGCATCGCCGCGCCCGAGGTGACGGTGGTGGACGACGGCACGATCGCCGACCGGCGCGGCAGCCTCACCGTGGACGACGAGGGCACGCCCACGTCCCGCACCGTGCTGATCGAGGACGGCATCCTGGTCGGCTATCTGCAGGACCGGCTCAACGCGCGCCTGATGAAGATGCGCGCCACCGGCAACGGCCGCCGGCAGTCCTTCGCGCACGCGCCGATGCCGCGCATGACCAACACGGTGATGCTGGCCGGCCCGCACGAGCGGGAGGAGATGATCCGCTCGGTCAAGCGCGGCCTCTACGCCGTGAACTTCGGCGGCGGCCAGGTGGACATCACCTCGGGCAAGTTCGTCTTCTCGGCGAGCGAGGCCTACCTGATCGAGGACGGCAAGGTCACCGCGCCGGTGAAGGGCGCGACGCTGATCGGCAACGGCCCCGATTCGCTCACCAAGGTGGCGATGGTCGGCAACGACATGGCGCTCGATCCCGGCGTCGGCACCTGCGGCAAGAACGGCCAGGGCGTGCCCGTCGGCGTGGGCCAGCCCACCCTGAAGCTGACCGGCCTGACGGTCGGCGGCACCGCCGCGTGACGCCGCCCGGCGAGGGCGTCGGGCGGCAGCAGCATCTGCAAGAGTCGATCCGACTCGCCGGTCCCGAGGAGGCCGCGGCAGTCGCCGATCTCGTGCAACGGGCCTACCAGCCCTGGGTCGCCATCGTTGGCCGCCGGCCCGCGCCGATGGACGACGACTACCCCGCGCATGTCGCCGCGCGCGAAGTGTTCGTGCTGCCGCGCGACGGGCGGATCGCCGCCGTCGCCGTGCTGATCGACGCGCCGGATCACTTGATGCTCGACAATGTCGCGGTCGATCCCGACCTGGCCGGGACCGGCCTCGGCCGGGTGATGATGGACTTCTCCGAAGCCGAGGCGCGGCGCCGCGGCTACCGGGACCTGCGACTGTTCACCAACGCCCTGATGACGCGCAACATCGCGCTCTACGAGCGCCTCGGCTTCGCTGAGACGCATCGCCGGCAGGAGGGCGCGTTCTTCCGCGTCTTCATGTCGAAGCCCGTCGGCTGACTCCGGCCCGACCCCGGCGATTTTGCCGCTGCTCCCGCCCGGTTCGGAAGCCGAATCGGGACGGTTCGCCGATTCGGCAAATGCAGGCACGCCT
>JAFEFJ010000248.1 GCA_018240635.1 Pseudomonadota bacterium
CGGCAGGCCGAGGACCAGTACTATTGGCGCGTGACGCAATGGATGGCGCCGATGTTCTCGATGATCCCGAGCGCCTACATACCGATCGGCGGCCGCGCCTGGGTGCCGATCGACGACTACAACACATACACCTGGGACTTCACCTACGAGCCGGACGGCGAGATCACCGAGGAATACCTGGCCTTCGCCAACACCGGGGGCGCCTTCCCGCCGGAATACGAGCAGAAGCCGCACCGCTTGCCGAACGGGTCGGTCATCGACACCTGGGTGCCGCGCCGGCGCTGGACGAACGACTACCTGATCGACCGCGCGGCCCAGCAGGAAACCAGCACGACCGGCATCATGGGCGTGAACGACCAGGACCGCGCCGTGCAGGAGGGCATGGGGCGTCTGGTGGACCGCTCGCGGGAGCGGCTGGTTGCGAGCGATGCCGCCATCGCGACGGCGCGGCGGCGGTTGCTGGATATCCTGCGAACGGACGAGACGCTGGAGGCGTTCCGCCAGTCCATCGCGGACGGCATGGCTTTCCGAAAGGCGCCGATCGACCGCGTGTGCCCGATCGCGGAGCTTCGGGATTTCATGGCGGCAGAACAAATCGCCTGAGCGACGCGGAGAGCGGGTCATGCTGAAAATCTATGGCGTCTATCACTCGCGCGCTTCCCGCATCCTCTGGCTCGCCTACGAGCTTGGAGTACCGTTCGAGCACGTGCCGGTGATCCAGGCGGAGCGGCTGCCCGACGCCTATGCGCCGGATGCGCCGCTCAACACGCGATCGGTCGCGTTCCGGGCGATCAATCCCAACGCGAAGATCCCGTCCATCGACGACGATGGGTTGGTGCTGCACGAATCCCTGGCGATTAACCTGTACCTCGCCAAGAAGCACGGCGGTCCGCTGGCCCCCGCAGACCTCGCGGAGGAAGGGCGGATGGCGATGTGGACGCTCTGGGCGGCGACCGAGGTGGAGCCGCATTCCCTGCAGGTGCTGCTGCACAACAAGGCCGGCGCGGCGCCCGGCACGCGGCCGCCGGCGGTCGAGGAGGCTGTCGCCACGTTGCGCGCTCCCTTCGCGGTCCTGGACGCACACCTCGCGGCACATCCCTACATTGTCGGCGACCGATTCACCGTGGCGGATATCAACGCGGCCGAGGTCATCCGATACGCGACCACGGCCACCGACCTGTTCGACGCTGCGCCGCATGTGAAGGAATGGCTCGCCCGTTGCCACGCGCGGCCGGCCTTCAACGAGATGTTCAGCCGGCGACTGGCCGAGACCGCCTAGGGCGTGCGGGGCTTCGCGCAGCGGCGGGCGGGCCGGAGGTTGCCTTACGCGGCGTAGCGGCTTGGAACGACAGGCAGCCCCAGATTTTGGCGCAGGGTGCGGCCTTCGTATTCGGTGCGGAACAACCCGCGCCGCTGCAGTTCGGGGATCACCATGTCCACGAAATCCTCGGCCGAGCCGGGCAGATAAGGCGGCTGCACGACGAAGCCGTCGGCGGCGCCCTGCTCGAACCAGGTCTGCATGGTGTCCGCCACTTCCGTGGGCGTTCCGATCACACCCAGATGCCAGAAACCCGCAGAGACGGCAGCGTAAAGCTGGCGCATCGTCATGCCCTCGCGCCTGGCACGCTCCATCAGACGCGCCGTCACGCCGGGATCGCGCGCCGCCGTCAAGTGGATGTCCATCACCTGCATGTCCGGCACCTTGTCGTCCGGGCCGTAGGCCGACATGTCGGGGAACTGGTTGATCAGCAGCATCCCGTTCGCCACGCGCGGATCGAGCAGATCCTGCAGCCGGTCGAACTTGGCCTGCGCTTCCTCGCGCGTGTGGCCGACGATCGGCATGATGCCGGCCATGATCCGGAGCGAGTCCGGGCAGCGGCCGTATTTCGCCAGCCGGCCTTTGACCGAGGCGTAGTAGTTCTGCGCCATGTCGAAATGCGCGAAGGCGCTGTAGACCATGTCGGCGACTTCGGCAGCGAGTTCCTGCGCATTGGCGGAAGCGCCGGCGGTGATGATCGGAAGCTGGCCCTGCGGCGGGCGCGCGGTGTCGAGCGGGCCGCGCACGTTGAAATGCGTGCCCTCGTGGTTGAGGAAATGCACCTTGGCGCGGTCGAAATAGCGGCCGCTTACCTTGTCGCGCATGAAGGCGTCGTCGTCCCAGCTGTCCCACAGGCCGCGCACCACCTCGGCGAACTCGCGTGCGCGCGCGTGCCGCTGTTCCGAGGTCAGCGGCGCGCTGAGGCCGAAATTCGCGGCTTCCTCTTTGTCGGTGCTGGTGACGAGGTTCCAGCCCATACGGCCGTTGCTGATGTGGTCGATCGAGGCGAGGCGCCGGGCCAGATTGTAGGGCTGATTGAAGGTGGTCGACATGGTCGGCACCAGCCCGATCCTGCTGGTGCAGGCGGCGAGCGCGGAGCAGACAAGGCTGGGCTCCAGCTTCAGATGGCTCTGCTCCATGTCGCGGCGAATCGTCGGGTGCTCCACGTCCCGCACCACCGCCAGATCGGCGAAGAACAGGAAATCCATCAGCCCGCGCTCGGCGATCTCGGCGTTGCGGAGGTGATGGCCGATATCGTGGTCGGCTTCGTTGCGCGACTCCGGCAGGCGCCAAGCCGCGTAGTGATAGCCGAAATTCGCGACCGAGAGGCCGAGCCGCATCCGGCGCTTTGTCATGGCGTGGCGAACTCCGCGCGGGTGCGTGGCATGGTGCGCGCCGCCGCCGGCTTGAGGCCAAGACTGCCGCGCAGCGTGGCGCTTTCGTATTCGGTGCGGAACAGGCCGCGGCGCTGCAGTTCGGGGATCACGAGATCCACGAAATCCTGCGAATCCACCGGAATGCACGGCGACTGGACGTTGAAGCCGTCGGCGGCGCCGGTGGTGAACCACTCCTCCATCAGATCGGCGATGGAGGTGGGGGTGCCGACCACGCCCATATGCCAGAAGCCCGCCGAGACCCTTTCGTAAAGCTCGCGGATGGTGGAGCACTCGTTGCGCAGCGTTTGCAGCAGCGGAGACGGGCCATGACTCTTGATGGTGGAGGGCATCGGCAGATCGGGGATCGGGCCGTCGATGTCGTAGCCGGTGTAGTCGGGGAATCCGTTCACCACGAGAAGGCCGAGGCCGAGGCGCGGCAGGATGAGTCGCTGCATGCGGTCGAACTTGTCGCGCGCTTCCTGCATCGTGCGGCCGACGAAGGCCATGATCCCGGGCAGGACGAGAAGATCGTCGTGATCGCGGCCGTATTTGGCGAGGCGCCCCTTCAGCGTCGTGTAGTAGGCACGCGCCAGTTCCAGGTTCGGCTGTCCGCCGTAGACGACATCGGCGGAGCGCGCGGCCAATTCGATCGCGTTGTCCGACTCGCCGGCGGTGAAGACCGGGATGTGGCGCTGCGGGCCGGGCGCAATGTCCAGGGGACCGCGCACCGAGAAATACCGGCCCTTGTGCTTCAGCAGATGCATCTTGGAACGGTCGAGGAAGATGCCGCTTGCCTTGTCGTGCACCAGCGCGCCGTCGTCCCAGCTTTCTTCCAGGCCTTTGAACACGTCCACGTATTCGGCGGCGCGCGCATGACGCTCATCCGACGTCAGCGGCTTTTCCAGGCCAAAATTACGGGCCTCGTCGCGGCTGAAGCTGGTGACCATGTTCCAGCCCGCGCGGCCGCGGCTCATGTGATCGAGCGTGGTCAGCTGGCGCGCGAGGTTGTAGGGCTCGGTGTAGGTGGTGGAGGCGGTGCAGACGAGGCCGACATGCTTCGTGACCATCGCCATCGCCGCCAGCAGGGCGAGCGGCTCGTGCTTGACGAGCTGGTGTTCCAGGTCGCGGGCGATCGCCGGATCGTCGAGGTCGCGCACGGCGGCGCTGTCGGCCAGGAAGATCAGGTCGAACTTTCCGGCCTCCGCCAGTTTTGCGCAGTGCCGGAAATGCGAGAATTGCATGTTGCCGGCCTCCGGCACGTCCGGATGGCGCCATGCCGCGTAGTGGTAGCCGAGATTGGCGATGGACAGGCCGAGCTTCATCTGCCGCATGGGCGACCCTTCCGATCTACGCGCGGCGGTCCGGGCAGGCCCGGCGCCTCATAGTCCGAGGTACCCGCGCAGCGTGGCAGCTTCGTAGCTGGAGCCGACAAGGTCCCGCCGCTGCAGTTCCGGCACCACGAGCGCGACGAAATCCTCCACGCCGCCGGGCAATCCGGAGGTCAGGACCACGAACCCATCGGCGGCGTCCGAGGCGATCCATCCTTCGAGGATATCGGCGATATGCGCGGGCGTGCCTGCCACGATGGCGCCCCGGGCGTCGGGTCCCTCGTCCGGATCCGCGCGGTCGTAGAGCGCGCCCCGCAGATCGTCCGCCCGTTGCTGCGTGCCGGCGACGAGGGGGGTGACGCCCGGCATCATCAGGAGACTTTCGGGCGGGCGCCCATGACGTGAGAGACGCGCCTTCACGGCGCGATACTGCGCGCGCGCCGCATCGGCCGTGGCGGGGCGGTCATGCACGATATCGGCGAACTCGGCGGCGAAGTCCTGCGCGTCGGCGGTCGTTGCCGATGTCATCACCGGGATGGCTTCGCCCTGCGGCGGCTGCGCGACGTCCAGCGGGCCGCGCACCTTGTAGTGCGCGCCGGCGTGCTCCAGGCGGTGCATCTTCGCCCGGTCCATGTAGATGCCGCTTGCAAGGTCGCGGGGGAATGCATCGGCGTCCCAGCTAACGAACAGGCGACGCACAATGGAGAGAAATTCGCGCGCCCGGGCGTCGAGCGCCGCTGCGGGCTCGTCCACGGGGAGGCCGAAATTCCGCGTTTCCCCGCCCGTCGCGGCGGTTGCAAGATTCCATCCCGCGCGTCCGCCGCTGAGATGGTCGATGGAGGCAAGCTTGCGCGCGAGGTGGAAAGGGTCCTGCAGCCGAGTGGAAGCGGTGGCGATCAGGCCGACATGCCGCGTCACGGCGGCGAGCGCCGAGAGCAGCGTCAGCGGTTCGAGGCCGGCATGGAAGGCACCGCCAACTGCCGCGGCGGCCTCGTCGGGGAACAGGGCGAAATCGAAGCCGGCCGACTCCGCGAGTTGCAGTCGGCGCAGGATGTTTTCGAACAGCGCCGCGCCGGTGGCGCCTTCCCCGGCGCCGGCCATCGACAGGCCGAGCCGCATCCGCCGGTTCATGCCGCGACGGTCTCCCCGATGCCGAGGCGCTGCTGCAGCGTCTGGCCCGAATACTCCGTGCGGAACAGTCCGCGGCGCTGTAGTTCGGGGACGACCAGATCGACGAAGTCCTCGGCGCAGCCGGGCAGATAAGGCGTCTGGATGTTGAAGCCGTCGGCGGCGCCGGTGGTGAACCACTCCTCCATCGCGTCGGCGATCCTTACCGGCGTGCCGATGCAGCCGAACTGCCAGAAGCCGGCGGCGACGATTTCGTAGAGCTGCCGGATCGTTGGCTTCTCGCGCCTAACGCGCTCCAGCAATCCTTCGGAGAAGCTCGCGTAACGGCCGTGTTTCACTTCGACCTCGGGCACCGGACCGTCGATGTCGTAGCCGCGCAGGTCGGGGAAGTTCCACAGCGCCAGCATGCCGACGCCGACCGCGGGGTCGATCTTGCGCTGCAGCTCGGCGAACTTGTCCTCCGCCTCCATCTGCGTGCGGCCGATGAAGGGCATGATCCCGGGCAGGACCTTGAGCTGGTCCGGCGTGCGGCCGTGGCGCGGCAGGCGGTTCTTCAGGTCGGCGTAGTACTCCCGCCCGACCTCGATCGTGGGGGCGGCCGCATAGACCATGTCCGCCACTTCGGCGGTGAACTCGTTGGCCTCGTCCGAATAGCCCGCCGAGATCAGCGGCATTCGCCGCTGCGGCGGCGGCGCGATGTCGAACGGGCCCTGCACGTCGAAGAACGTGCCGTGGTGATCGAGCGGGCGCGTCCCGCCCGCGAACAGCGCGCGCAGCACGGCGGCAAATTCGCGCGCGCGGGCATGGCGTTCGGGCGAAGGCGCGATGACGTCACAGCCGAAGTTGCGCGCTTCGTCGATGGCGAAGC
>JAFEFJ010000249.1 GCA_018240635.1 Pseudomonadota bacterium
GGAGACGCGGTGGACGGGCACGAGCCGGTCGAGCTGGGCCTTGATCTGCTCGATCACCATCTCGCTGCCGGAGGTGACGATGTTGATGCGCGAACGGCCGTGGCCGTCATCAACGGGGGCGACGGTCAGGCTGTCGATGTTGTAGCCGCGGCCGGAGAACAGGCCGATGACGCGGGCGAGCACGCCGGCCTCGTTCTCCACAAGGATCGAAATCGTCGCGCTGCGCAGGGTGTTGTCTTGGGTTGGCATTGGGAGGCTCGCGTAGGGCGGATGAACGAAGCGTCATCCGCCGTATTTCGGGAGGAGCGGCGGATGGCGCTGCGCTTATCCGCCCTACGGTCAAACGAGGACGAGGCCCTCGTCGGTGATGCCGGCGGCCTCGTCCTCGTGCTCGGGGCCGAGGATCATCTCGTTGTGCGCGGCGCCGCTCGGGATCATCGGGAAGCAGTTTTCCTTCTGATCGACGGCGATGTCGGCGATCACCGGACGGTCGGTCGCGAGCATCTCCTTGATGACGCGGTCGAGGTCGTCCACCGATTCCGCGCGCAGGCCGACGCCGTGGAAGCTGTCGGCGAGCTTGACGAAATCAGGCAGGGCGGCGCTGTAGCTTTCCGAGTAGCGGCCGCCGTGCAGCAGTTCCTGCCACTGCCGCACCATGCCCATGTACTGGTTGTTCAGGATGAACACCTTCACCGGCAGGCGGTACTGCGCGAGCGTGCTCATTTCCTGGATGTTCATCAGGATGCTGGCTTCGCCCGCGATGTCGATCACCAGCGCCTCGGGATGCGCGATCTGCACGCCCATCGCCGCCGGCAGGCCGTAGCCCATCGTGCCGAGCCCGCCGGACGTCATCCAGCGGTTCGGCCGGTCGAAGCGGAAATGCTGCGCGGCCCACATCTGGTGCTGGCCCACCTCCGTCGTGATGAAGGTGTCGCGACCGTCCGCGCGGGTGAGTTCATAGAGGCGCTGGATCGCGTATTGCGGCTTGATGATCGCGCCCTTCGCCTTGTCCTGCGTGAAGCGCAGCGAGTCCTTGGCGCGCCAGATCTCGATCTGCTTCCACCAGTCCGCCAGAGCCGCCGTGTGCTGGCGGGTTTCGTCCGCCTGCCAGGCGGCGATCAGCGCCTCCAGCACACGGCCGGCATCGCCGACGATGGCGACATCGACCGGCACGTTCTTGTTGATCGAGGACGGGTCGATGTCGGCGTGGATCTTGCGCGAGTGCGGGCTGAAGGCGTTGAGCCGCCCGGTCACGCGGTCGTCGAAGCGCGCGCCGATGTTCAGCATCACGTCGCAGCCGTGCATCGCGAGGTTGGCTTCGTACGTGCCGTGCATCCCCAGCATGCCGAGGAACTGCGGATCGTTCGACGGATAGGCGCCGAGCCCCATCAGCGTGTTGGTGCAGGGATAGCCGGTCAGGCGGACGAACTTCGTCAGCGCCTCCGAAGCGCCGGCGTTGATGACGCCGCCGCCGGCGTAGATGATCGGACGCTTCGCGCTCTTGAGCAGCGCGATGGCCTTGGCGATCTGGCCCGCGTCGGGCTCGGTCTGCGGGCGGTAGCTGCGATGGTCGGCGCTGGGCGGCGGCTCGTAGGGCGCCTTGCCGATCACGATGTCCTTCGGCAGGTCGATCACCACCGGGCCGGGCCGGCCGCTGCGCGCGACGTAGAACGCCTCGTGCACCACGCGGGCCAGGTTCTCCGGCTTCTTGACCAGGTAGTTGTGCTTGGTGGCGGGGCGGGTGATGCCGGTGGTGTCGGCTTCCTGGAAGGCGTCGTTGCCGATCAGATGCGTGGGCACCTGCCCGGTCAGGCAGACCACGGGGATGCTGTCCATCAGCGCGTCCACGAGGCCGGTGACCGCGTTGGTGGCGCCCGGCCCGCTGGTGACCAGCACCACGCCCACCTTGCCGGTGCTGCGCGCGTAGCCCTCGGCCGCGTGGACCGCCGCCTGTTCGTGGCGGACCAGGATGTGGCGGATGGCGTTCTGCTGGAACAGCGCGTCGTAGATCGGCAGGACGGCGCCGCCCGGATAGCCGAAGATAACCTCGACGCCCTGGTCCTTGAGCGCGCGGAGGAGCACTTCGGCTCCCGATTGCATCGCTTCGGACTTGGTCGCGTCGGCGGTCATGATGTTTCCCTCGGTCGCACGGGCGCGGCCCGTCCATTCGGGCGGCGACAGCGACGGGCCACGGATAGGCCCGGGGGCTTGCCGGCGTCAACCGTCCCGGCGAACGAAAGTGACCAGATCAGATAATTCCTGTTCGGAAAATTGCGTCAGTCCCGCGATCCGCGCATGGATCGTATGCGCATGGCCGGGCGGGGCGAGACTGTGGTGCCGGAACCACGTGGTCTGGCGCTTCACGTAGCGGCCGGTCGCCAGGATCGCGCGGCGCGCCGCCTCCTCCAGCGGGATTTCGCCGCGCAGGTGGGCGGCGAGTTCGGGCACGCCGTGGGCACGCATCGCGGGCAAGGCGGGGTCGAGCTCGAGCGCGAGCAGCGCCCGCACTTCCTCCAGCGCGCCCGCATCGAGCATCGCCGCGAAGCGCGCCGCGATGGCCTCGCGCAGCGCCGCGCGGGGCGGATCGAGCATGATCGACGCGAACCGCCAGGGCGCGGGGGCGGCCTCCCCCTCCGCCTGCCAGGACGCGAGCCCCTTCCCCGTGCCGCGCCAGACTTCCCAGGCGCGCGCGATGCGCTGGCTGTCGGCCGGCGAGAGCCGCGCGGCGGTGGCGGGATCGGCCGCAGCCAGGCGGGCATGCAGGCCGCCGGGGCCGAGTTCCGCGAGCAGCGCCCGCGCCTCCTCCCGCGCCGCTGCGCCGGGGTCGGGGATCTCCGCCAGGCCTTCGGTGAGCGAGAGGAAATAGAGGCCGGTGCCGCCGCACAGGATCGGCACGCGGCCGGCGGCGCGGGCGCGCGCCATCTCGGCCAGCGCGGCGCCGCGCCACCAGGCGACGCTGCCCGCCTCGGCGGCCGGACGCACGCCATAAAGGACGTGCGGCGCCATCGCCTCCTCCTCCGGCGCGGGGCGGGCGGTGAGGATGCGCAGCTCGCGGTAGACCTGCATCGAGTCCGCGTTGATCACCGTGCCGCGGAGCCGTCTTGCCAGCATCAGCGCAATGGCCGACTTACCGCTGCAGGTCGGGCCGGCGATCAGCAATGCGCGCGGTTCGTCCATGTCCCCTGCCCGACCGAGCCGCCGGCACGCCCCGCCGGAGGCGGTCCCGATGGAGTAGCGATGGCTTTCGTCCTCACCCTGGTTGCCGCCCGCGCGGCAACCACCCTGGAGCGCGGCGACATCGACGCGGTGCGCGATGCGGTGCGCGGCAGCGCGCCCCTGGTACTCTCGGCGGGCGAGGCCGTCGATATCGCGGCCGAGGCGGCGCCCGACATGGCGCGGGTGCGCGCGGCCATCGGCAAGCGGACGCTGGACGCGATCGCCGTCTCGCGCCGCGGCCGGCGCAAGGGGCTGCTGGTGGCGGACATGGACAGCACCATCGTCACCGGCGAGACGCTGGACGAGCTGGCCGACTTCGCCGGGCTGAAGGAGCGGGTGGCCGCGATCACGCGCGCGGCGATGAACGGCGAGCTGAACTTCGCCGAGGCGCTGCGCGAACGGGTGGCCATGCTGAAGGGCCTGCCGGTGGAGGCGCTGGAAAAGACCTGGGCGCGGATCGAGCTGACCCCCGGCGCGCGGGAGCTGGTGCGCACGATGGCGGCGCACAACGCCGTCACCGCGCTGGTCTCGGGCGGGTTCACCTTCTTCACGGGCCGCGTCGCCGCGCTGACCGGGTTCGACATCCACCGCGCGAACACGCTGCTGGTGGCGGGCGATGCGCTGACGGGCGAGGTGGGCGAGCCCATCGTGGATCGCGACACGAAGGTGGCGACGCTGCGCCAGCTTGCCGCGGACAGGAAGCTGCGGATGAGCGCGACGCTGGCCGTGGGCGACGGGGCGAACGATCTGGCGATGCTGAAGGAAGCGGGGCTGGGCGTGGCGTTCCACGCCAAGCCCGTGGTGGCGCAGGAAGCCCGCGCCCGCGTCGATCACGGGGACCTGCGGGCGCTGCTGTTCGCGCAGGGGTATCGGGCGGAGGAGTTCGTGGGGGCGTAGGGCCCCTCACCCTCCCACGGCTTCGCCGTGGGAGGGTGAGGGAACGCGTCAGCTCCGGTAGTCGGGGCGGCCGCCTTCGATCTGCGACAGCGCGGCGTTCCAGACCATCTCCATGTGTTCGGCCGAGGATTCGCGGTTGAACTGCGCCGCGGTGTGCAGGCGGACTTCCTCGGGCGGCAGCACCAGCTCCGCACCGCCGGACAGCGCCGCGACCTGCGCCTGGCAGGCGCGTTCCAGCATGTAGATGTTCAGCCACGCATGGGCGATCGTCTTGCCGCCCACCAGCAGGCCGTGGTTGCGCAGGATCATCGCGTCGTGCTGGCCGAGATCGCGGACCAGCCGCTCCCGCTCGTCGAGATCGAGCGCGATGCCTTCGTAGTCGTGGTAGGCGATGTGGCCATAGAACTTCAGCGAATGCTGGCTGAGCGGCAGCAGGCCGTGCTTCTGCGACGAGACCGCGATGCCGGCGGCGGTGTGCGTATGCACCACGCACATCAGATCCTCGCGCGCCATGTGGATGGCGGAATGGATCGTGAAGCCCGCGGCGTTCACCCGCTTCGACTGCGGGCTGTCCTCGACCACGTTGCCGTCGAGATCGACCTTCACGAGATCGGAGGCGCGCATGTGCTCGAACAGCACGCCGTACTTGTTGATCAGGAAATGATGGTCCGGGCCCGGGATGCGCGCCGAGAGATGGGTGTAGATGAAATCGGTCATCCGGTAATGCGCGATCAGGCGGTAGAGCGCCGCGAGATCGCAACGGATGCGCCATTCCTCTTCCGACACGCCGGCCATCGCGGCCGGATTGGCGAGCACGTTCATCGCTGAATTCCCCTGCTGGTTTGCCGGATGTTCGGTCCGCCCGCCGGGCGGCGTCAATCCCGACGCCCAGCGCCTCCGTGCCGCCTCAGTCCTCGCGCACCGGCACCGCCGCGTCCGCCGCCCAGCCGATCCGCACGGCCTGGCCCGGTGCCGGCGCCTGGTCGGCCCGCCAGCCGGAGAGGCGGACGGCAAGGCGCCCGAGCGCCGTCTCGACGCCGAGCAGCACGGAGGGGCCGTGGAAATCGGCCGAGGCGACGATGCCGTCCGCCGCGTTGTCCGCCGGCTCGGCGGCGCCGAGCAGCGCGATGCGCTCGGGCCGGAGCGCCAGCAGAACCGCCGCGCCGAGCGCGGGGCGGGCGGCGCCCTGCGGCGGGTCCATCTGGAAGCGGAGCCCGTTCGCCACCCAGACGAGCCGGCCCGCCCGCACTTCCCGCACCGTGCCGGAAAGGATGTTGGCGCCGCCCAGGAAGCGGGCAACAAAGACGGTGGCGGGCGCTTCCCAGACGGTGACGGCGGGGCCTTCCTGCACCACGCGGCCGTCGCGCAGCACGGCGATGCGGTCGGCGCCCGCGAGCGCGCGGGGCTGATCGGCGAAGGCGGCGACCACGGTGCCGGCGCGCGCCGCCTGCGGCGAGGGCCAGTCGGCGGGTTCGTCGAGCAGCAGCAGGCCGCGCGCCGCCGAGGGGCGCAGGCCGCGCAGCCGCCGTGCCGCCAGCAGGCCCACGGGCGCGGCGGCGGGCACGAAGCCGCAGCCGCGCGCGGCCGACCGCAGCCGCGTCACGTCGCGCCCGTCGAACAGCACGGTGCCCTGGCGGATCGGCAGCAGCCCGGCCAGTGCCATCAGCAGCGCGGTCTTGCCCGAGCCGGGCGGGCCCAGCAGCGCCAGCCGCTGGCCGCGCGGCAGGGTCAGCGTCGCGTCCCGCAGCACAAGGCCGCCGCGCCCGGCCGCCGAGACGCCGCGCAGCGACACCGACACGGCGGGGAGCCCGTCGTCCTGTGGTCGGGGCACCCTGCGAACGAACATGCGGCGTTCCCGGCTTCGGCAACCTGCGC
>JAFEFJ010000024.1 GCA_018240635.1 Pseudomonadota bacterium
GGCGATGACCATGGCCGTCGTGGTCGCCATCGCCGGCTACAGCGTTCTGCTGTTTGCCGCGGTGCTCTTCGCGCTGCTGTTCCTGTTCCACGAGATCGGCTACCTGATCGGACGCCGCCAAGCCGCGCGCGGCGTCACCCCGGGGGAGGGCGTCGGCGTCGTGGTCGGCGGCGTGCTCGGGCTACTGGCCTTCATCTTGGCGCTGACGCTGAACTTCTCCAGCACCCGCTTCAACGAACGGCGCGAGGGCGCGCTGGCGGAAGCCAACGCGATCGGCACCGCCTGGCTGCGCGCCCAGGCGATCGGCGAGCCGCGCGGCGCGGAGATCGCCCGTCTCCTTGAGGACTACACGCGCCTGCGCATCGAATTCGCCGAGGCGCCGCTCGACGAGAAGGTGCTGGACGGGATCAACCAGCGCACCAATGCGCTGCAGACGCAGATCTGGGGCAACGTCGCCGCCATCGTGCGCGACCGCAAGGATCCCGTGGCCTCGTCGCTGATGGCTTCGCTGAACGACGTCTTCGACATGACCACGGCGCAGCGCTACGCCTTCGCGCTGCGCCTGCCGTCGCAGGTCTTCTGGCTGCTGATCGGCCTCGCCAGCCTCGGCCTTGGCGCGCTCGGCTATCAACTCGGCCTGCGCGGCAATCCGGTGCGGACGCTGGTCATCCTGATGACCGCGGTCTGGAGCTTCCTGATCGTGAGCATCCTCGACATGGGCTCCGCCCGCCTCGGCAACCTGCGCGCCAACACCGACGTCTACGAATGGACCCTGCAAGGCTTCCAGGGCGGCGTCCCGATCCCGCCGCAACCACGCCTGTAGGCTCAAGCCTCGCTGGAGCATGGTCAGCTCGACCATGCTCTCATTGGGCGATTGGTATCGCGATGCGACTCCGATCGATCCGATGATGCGCGAGGCGCTAAGGGATTTGTGGCGCTGGACGGTCGGATAGCGTGGGTAGCTTGCGGTTGGGCACGATCACGTCGCGCAGCAGGCCCATCCGCGAGAAAATCCGGATGAAGAAGTATGTCTGATCCGGCTCGCGCCAGCTGCGGCCGTGGCTGGCGGCGCGCGGGTCGGCGTGGTGGTTGTTGTGCCAGCCCTCGCCGCCCGAGATCAGCGCGACGAACCAGTTGTTGCGGCTGTCGTCATCGGTGTCGAAGCTGCGGTAGCCGCTGCGGTGCGCGAGCGAATTGACCGACCACGTGATGTGCCAGACGGCGACCGTGCGCGCGAAAACGCCCCAGACCAGCACGCTCGCGCCGAGCTGCGCGGCTTCGGCGGGGCTGCCGCCGGCCAGCAATCGGCCGGCGAAGCCGCCCAGGAAGAATGCCAGCCAGGAGAGCAGGATGATCGCCGGATACAGGAAGCCGCGCTCCAGCCGGCGGTAGAAGGGATCGCGCAGGATGTCCTTGGCGTAGCGGTCGAAGATGCCCAGGCGGCGCAAGTCGCTGTTCTGCACCAGCATCCAGCCGACATGGCCCCACAGGAGATTCACCAGCGGGCTGTGCGGATCGGGCTGCGCGTCGGAATGCTCGTGATGGCGGCGATGCACCGCGACCCAGCGTGCCGGCGTGTCCTGCATGCAGCACAGGCCGAGCACCGCCAGCGCATGCTCGAACCAGCGCGGACAACGCAGCCCGCGATGCGTCAGCATGCGATGATAGCAGAGATTGATACCGAGCGTGCCGAACACGGTGATGCCGAGCACGCCCACGATCAGGCCCGCGCAACTGAAAAACCACGGCGTCAGCGCGAGCAACGCGACCAGATGGTAGAACGCGACGGTGATCGCGTAATCCCAGACGATGCGGCGCGACGTCACGCCCTCCGGCACCGCTAGGCGGCGGCGCGGTTCAGCCGTGCCGGACGGCGTCGGGCCGGCGTTGAGCCTGGCGGGCATCGCGCGCTTCTTTCGTGAGATGTGGGGCGAGACGTCGCGGATCGGCGCCGGACTTCGCGAGGCGCGTAGCGGCGGCTCAGCGGGGTGCGGCGCTTTTAGGCGCGCACGACCGGCGCCGCAAGCAAGCCCGCACTCCAAGGCGGATATCCTGGCGGGCCAGCGGGAGGGTGCAGCGCGCGGGCCTCCCGGCCCCATCCTGCCCAGGACGCCAAATATTACGAAATCGTAACAATATGGGCGTGCTGAGACCCAGGTGCACAAGGCCATTTTTCGCGCCGAGCGCCCCCAAGCGCCGACGCACCACCACCACCCGACGCGCGGACGGATTCCGGCCCGCAAACCGGCCGGATGAAAACCGTGCCGCCCGCGCCGGGACGGCGGCCGCAGGCGCGCCTGCGCGCCTGGCGCCGCATCCACCGGCCGATCGCGTCGGCGATCCGCCGCGCCTCCGGCGTCTCAAGGTCAGGCAGAAGATCGGGCGAGGCCTTGCCTTCGCCCACGCGCGCGACCAGCGCCGCGTGATCGCGCCACGCCGTGCCGCGCAGCACCGCGAGCAGCGCCCGCCCGGCCTTGAGGCCGTGCCGGAACGCCATCATCAGGCTCAGGCCCAGGATCGCGCGCACCGCGCCCTGCATCGCCGCCCGGTCCTTCGGGTCCCGCAGCTTGGGATTCGCGAGCAGTTGCAGCCCAAGCCCGGCCAGTGCCAGCAGCAGAAGCGCGATCTCCCACCTCGGATCGCGCGCCCCCTCCCGCGCCGCCGGACGCGCTGCGCCGCCCCGCGAACGGGTGGACATCGGCCTCCGGCGGTCTGGGGTTGGGGAAGCGGGCGAGGGGTTCATGAGAACGAAAATAGAACGCGCACGCGCCCCAGGCCAATCCGGAAAACCACGTAGGGCAGGCGCGAAGCGCGATCCGCCGCATGCCGAGACATCAAGACGGCGGATCGCGCCATGGGCGCGTCCGCCCTACAGCCCTGGAGGTCCCGCGCATCCTTGCAACGGAAACCGCTACCCCCGCATCCGCTCCCCCACCTGCGCCAGCGCGTAATGCGCGGACCGAACCGCGCCCTCCTGCCAGCCGGTGATATGCGACATGTGCTCGCCGCAGAACAGGAACGGGCCGTCGCCCTTCAGCAGCACGGGGTAATGCTGCGCCCGCGCCTCGCGGCTCCATTCCGCCCAGGCGCCGCCCGAATACGGAATGTTCGGCCACGCGACGCTCACGCCCTTGCCGAGCCAGCGGCGGTATTCCGGATGAAGCGCCTCGCCGTCCGAAAGCGCCGCCTCCAGCCGCTCGGCGGGTGAGCGCGCGGCGAAGCGCGTGCCGATCTCCTCGGACCAGACATAGGCGCCCACCAGCACGCCGCGCTGCTGGTGCAGCCCCGCACTCGGATACCAGATCTGCGTGATGTCGCGGCTGGTCCAGGAAATGCCGCCATAGATGGCGTGGTCTTCCTCCCAGAAGCGCCGCTCCGCCAGGAACGCCACCTTGCCGGCCGAGACGTAGTCCACCGCGCCGATCGCCGCCTTCGTCGCGGGCGCGAAATCGGCGTCGATGCCGCGCAGCACCGGAAACGGCAGCGTCACCAGCACGATCGCCGCATCCTCCGCATGTTCGCCGCCCGCGGCATCGCGCCATTCGACGCGCGCGCCCGTGGCCGTCCGGCGCAGCGCCGTCGCCTCCGCGCCCAGAACGATGTGCTGATGCAGCTTGCGGCCGAACGCCTCGCCGATACGGCCCATGCCGCCCACGGGCTGGAGCATCGTCGCGGCCATGGTGGAGAATTCGCCGAACTGCATCGGCCCCTGCCAGAAATCCGATGCCAGGATCTGCCGGAGATCGAGCGGCTGCGGGGCCGCCGCCGCCTGCATGCCGCCGGCCGGCGGCGTGGCATAGCCCGCGCGGGTGGAGCCGCGATAGGCAAGGTCCTTGTCCAGCGCGCCGAACGCGCGCAGGAAGGCGCGCAGCCGCTCCTTATCCTCGACGGTTACGTCCGCAACCAGCGCGTCGCGGTCCACCGCCTTGGCGGCGAGTTCCGCGACATAGCCGCGCGCGTCGTTCACCACTGCGCGGTTCAATTGCGGCGCGCCGCCGAACGCCTTGTCGTCCTGCATCAGCGCGCCGCGGTTGTCGTTGCACATCACTTCCACGGGCACGTCCAGCATCCGGCAATACGACAGGATGCCCTCGTGGTGGTACGGCAGGCGCGCCGGGCCGGGGTTGAAATACAGATGCGGCCCGGCGGGCCAGTGGACGTGCTGGACGCTGTTGCGCTCCAGGATCTCGTCGCCGCTGCGCAGCGACCAGTTGCGCCCGCCGGTGCGCTTGCGCGCCTCCAGCACCAGCGGATCGTAGCCCGCCTGCATCAGCTCCCAGCACGCCACCATGCCCGCGATGCCGGCGCCCAGGATCAGCACGCGCCGCCCGTTGCCCGGCGGCAGCGCGGGCGGACCCGCATAGGCGGCGGGCACCGCCAGCAGCCCCATCGCCGCCATCGTGCGGTAGGCCGCGCCCACGCCGCCCGCGCGGCCCACCAGATGGATCAGCGCGCGGCGCGACAGCGTCATGGGTTCAGACCGGACGGCGCGCGCGTAGCGCCGTCGCCAGCGTGCCGTCGTCCAGTATGTCCAGCGCGCCGCCCATCGGCACGCCCTGCGCGAGGCGCGTGATGCGCACGCCAAGCGGGCGCAGCCGGTCGGTCAGCCAATGCGCCGTCGTCGCGCCGTCCACCGTCGCGCCCAGCGCCAGGATCGCTTCCTCGACGCCGCCCGCCTCGATGCGCGCGATCAGCGGCGCCACGTTCAGGTCGTCGGGCCCGACGCCGCCCAGCGCCGACAGCGTGCCGCCCAGCACGTGGTACAGCCCGCGATGCACCTGCGCGCGCTCCAGCGCCCACAGCTCGCCGACGCCCTCCACCACGCAGATCACCGTCCGGTCGCGGTGCGGATCGGCGCAGATCGCGCAGGGATCGAGGCTGTCGAGATTGCCGCACACCCCGCACGGCTTCACCGCCCGCGCGGCCTCCGCCAGCGCCTGCGCCAGCGGCAGCATCCGCGTCTCGGGCTCGGTCAGCAGCCGCAGTGCGGCGCGCCGCGCGCTGCGCGGGCCCATGCCCGGCAGTTTCGCCAGCAACGAAATCAGCCGCTCGACCTCCGGCCCGCCCATCGGTGCGGGAAGGTGTGGCTAGAACGGCAGCTTCATGCCCGGCGGAAGCTGCATCCCGCCGGTCACCTTCTGCATTTCCTCGGCCATGATGGCCTCGATCTTCTGCTTCGCGTCGGCATGCGCCGCCACGATCAGGTCCTGCAGCATCTCCATCTCGGCGGGATCGGCGAGCTTGGGGTCGATGTGCAGGCGCTTCATCTCGCTCTTGCCCGACAGCACCACCTTCACCAGCCCCGCGCCCGCGACGCCCTCGGTCTCCATCGCCTCCAGGCGCGACTGCATCTCCTGCATCTTCGATTGCATCTGCGAGGCCTGCTTCATCAGCCCGGCGAGGTTCTTCATGCGTCGTACTCCATGGGATCGATGTCGCTGTCGTACAGCAGATCGTCGGCAAACGTCGCATCGGCGGGCGCGAAGCCCGGCAGGTCGGCCGGCGGCTCCTCGGCCCGCGCCGCGACCTTCTCGCGCGGCAGGCCGTATTCGTCGGCCTCGGGGTCGTGCACGTCCTCGATCCGCGCGCCGGGAAACGCCTCCAGGATCGCGCGCACCAGCGGATGCTCCGCCACCTCGCCCTGCCGCACCTCCTTCGCCGCGTCGCGCTGCTCCGCGAGCGTGGGTTCGCCCGCCGCGGCCGACAGCGCGATGGTCCAGCGCGTGCCGGTCAGCCGCCCGAGCAGCGCGGCGAGCTTCGATGCCAGGTCGCGCGGCGCCTCCGGCTGCGGGCGCAGCTCGATCACCGGCGGCGCGTAGCGCACGACGTGGACGGAGTGCACCAGATGCGCGTGCAGCATCGCCTCGCGCTGCTCGGCGACCAGCGCCGCCATCGCGCGGAACGTCGGCGGCAGCGGCGCGGCAGGCGCCGCCTCCGCGCTTGCCGGTGCCGCCATTGCGGCCTGCGCCACCGCGCCGCCGCCGCCCATCGCGCGCATCGACCCGCCGCCGCCGCCCCCGCCGGACGCCGGGGCAGGGGGCGCGGCCTCGCCGCCGCCCGCGCCGGTCAGCCGGCGCACCAGTTCGCCCGGCGTCGGCATCTCGGAGACATGGCAGAGCCGGATCAGCACCATCTCCGCCGCCGCGCGGCGGTCGGGCGCGGCTTCCACCTCGGCCACGCCTTTCAGCAGCATCTGCCACGCCCGCGCCAGCACCGGCACGCTCAACCGGTCGGCCAGCGCCGCGCCGCGCGTGCGCTCCGCCTCCGGCAGCTCGGCGCTGTCGCGCAGGCCGGGGACGGACTTCAGGCGCGTGACGCTGTGGATCAGGTCGAGCAGGTCGGCGAGCAGCACGCCCAGATCGGCGCCGCGCTCATGCGCGCGGTCGGTGATCGCCAGCGCCGCCGCGGGCTTGCCGTCCATCACCGCTTCCAGCAGGTCGAACACCAGCGACCGGTCGGCCAGCCCCAGCATGTCGGCCACGTAGTCGCCGGCGATCTCGGTTCCCCTGTCCGGGTCCCATTGCGCGATCGCCTGATCGAGCAGCGAAAGCCCGTCTCGCACCGATCCGTCGGCGGCGCGCGCGATCAGCTCCAGCGCGCCCGCCGCGACCGGCACCTTCTCCTCCGCCGCGATGCGCGCGAAATGCGCCGACAGCTCCGCCATGCCGACACGCCTCAGGTCGAAGCGCTGGCAGCGCGACAGCACCGTCACCGGCACCTTGCGGATTTCCGTCGTCGCGAACACGAACTTCACGTGCGGCGGCGGTTCCTCCAGCGTCTTGAGCAGCGCGTTGAAGGCGTTGCGCGACAGCATGTGGACTTCGTCGATGACGAACACCTTGGTGCGCGCCTGCAACGGGCGGAAGCGCGTCGCCTCGATGATCTCGCGCACGTCATCGACGCCGGTGCGGCTCGCCGCGTCCATCTCCACCACGTCGGGGTGGCGGTCGGCCAGGATCGCGCGGCAATCGGCGCAGACGCCGCAGGGCTCGGCGGTCGGCCCGCCGGTGCCGTCGGGCCCCGTGCAGTTCAGCGCGCGGGCGATGATGCGGGCGGTGGTGGTTTTCCCGACGCCGCGCACGCCGGTCAGCATGAAGGCGTGCGCGACGCGGCCCGTGGCGAAGGCGTTGCGCAGCGTGCGCACCATCGCCTCCTGGCCGATCAGGTCCTCGAACCGTGTCGGGCGGTATTTGCGCGCCAGCACCCGGTAGGCGGCGGTCGGCTGCGGCGGCGGCTCCTGCGTGGGCAGCGCGTCTCCGAACAGCCCGGGACCCTCCGCCGGCGGCTCCGGCAGCGCCTCGTCCGGCGACGGCGTGTTGGTGTCGTCCTGGAACAGGCCGGACATGCGGGGCTGGCGTCATAGCCGCCGCGGCGGCCACCCTCTGGGCTGGCGGGGAACCGGTCCGCCAAGCCTCGCGGCGCGGCGGGGTGGGAGGCCGAACGAACGACCCGAGCGGAAACTCGTTGCGGCTGCTTCCTTCCGGACCTGACCGGGTTGGCGAGGCGCCCGTCCGCCGCCGACCTCCCGCGCCTGCATATCATGTTTCCACCCGGGAAGGGCAACCCGCCCCCCAATCCCGTTCTCCCCCTCCCCTCGCGGGACGGGGCCGGGGGGAGGGGGAGCCATCCCGCCGCCCCGCCCCGTTGCCGCCCCGCCCGCCGCATGGCACGGTCGCCTCACGCCCGACATTTTCCCGCATCCCAAGACCGATTCAGCCCGGCGGAACGCTCCCTTGACCTACATCATCGCATCACGCCCCAACGTCTATTCCGGCAGCCCGCTCGACCGGGCGGCGGAAAAGCGCGACGACGCCGAATGGATCGGGGCGGCGCTGCGCCATCCTGATACGCTCTACGTGCCGGTCTGGCGCGCGCGGAACCTGATCCGCCGCGCCGACGGGGGCCAGCCCGAAGCCGTCTACATCACCGCCGGCGCGGCCGAGGCGCTGCACATGGCGGGCGGCCCCTGGACCTTCCTCGGCATCCTGGAAGGCAAGCCGGTCTTCGCCATCGACGTCAGCACGGTGGACGATCCGTTGCCCCTGCTGCCGCACGAGGTCGCGGCGTTCGAGGACCTGCGCACCGCCGGCAGCGCGCTCGGCGGCCGCGACGCGCCGGTGCTGGCGCATGCCCGCGGCATGATGCACTGGCGCGTGAAGCACCGCTTCTGCGGCGTCTGCGGCGCCCCCTGCGAGCCGAAATCGGCCGGCCACGTGATGCGCTGCACCGCCTGCGAGGCCGAGCATTTCCCGCGCACCGATCCCGCCGTGATCATGCTCGTGCATCGCGGCGACCGCATCCTGCTCGGCCATTCCCGCCGCTTCCCGAACTCCAAGATGTACTCGACGCTCGCCGGCTTCCTGGAGCCGGGCGAGACGCTGGAGGAAGCGGTCCGCCGCGAGGTGAAGGAGGAAGCCGGCGTGCTGGTCGGCAACGTGCAGTACCACTCCAGCCAGCCCTGGCCGTTCCCCGCCAACATCATGCTCGGCTTCTACGGCGAGGGGCTCAGCGAGGAGATCACCATCCAGGCCGACGAACTGGTGGACGTGCGCTGGTTCACCCGCGCCGAGATCGCCGACCCCGAGGCGCACGGTTTCCTGCTCCCCCGGCTCGACAGCATCGCCCGCCGGCTGATCGAAGACTGGATGGCCGGCACCGCATGATCCGCCGCCCGTCGCGGCTCGTCCTGCTGCTGGCATGTCTGGCGGCGGCCGGATGCGCGCGCTCGAGCCGCGCGCCGCCGAAGCTCTCGCCCGATTCGACGGTGCTCGGCCAGTGCCAGCGCCAAGCCGAGGACGACCCCGAAGTGAAGAACCTCATCATCGAGGGCATGTCCGTCACCGCCAACCCGCAGCACGACGAGGCGCTGCGCCGCGCCCGCACCAATGCCACCAACGCCTGCCTCAAGGCGCACGGCGTGGAAATCCCGGGCGGCGTGGAGCCGGTGCGCAAGTCGGGCTACCTGTTCTGACCGACCTTTTCACCATCGGCTACGAGGGCGCGACGCTCGACGGCGTGCTCGCCGCCCTGCGCGGCGCTGGGGTGGACCTGCTGGTCGATGTCCGCGCCGTTCCGCGCTCGCGCAAGCCCGGCTTCTCCTCCCGGCTGCTCGCCGCCTCGGCCGAGGCGCAGGGCATCGCCTACCGCCATTTGCAGCGCCTCGGCACGCCGAAGCCCGGCCGCGACGCCGCGCGCAAGGGCGACGCCGCGACGATGACGCGCATCTTCGCTGGCCACATGGAAGGCGACGAGCCGCAGGCGGCGCTGGCCGAGGCGACCGCGCTCGCCGCCGCCCGCCCCGCCTGCCTGCTGTGCTTCGAGCGCGACCCGCATTTCTGCCACCGCACCATCGTCGCGGAGATGATCGCGAAGCGCACCGGCCAGCGCATCGTCCACCTGACGCCGCCCTGACGCGCGCGGCGAGGGGCGCGGGATCGGCCCCTACGCCAGCCCCAGCAGCGTGTACAGCCGGATGCTCGGCGGCCAGGCGTTCATCACCTCGATCCGCCAGTCATAGGCGGACCAGGCCAGGGCCCCGAGCACAACGAAGCTCAACACCCAGGCGATCAGCAGCCCGAGCCCGCCCCGGCGCGGCGGCGGCGCGTTCTGCAGCCGGTCCATCGCGATCGCCCGCGCGATCGCCTCGCGCGGAATGCCCTCCCGGCGGCCCTCTTCGGACCCCGGCGCTGCCAGCCGGTTGCGCGGCGCCTCCTCGGCGGTGCCCTCCAGAACCTCCTCCGCCGGCGGCGGCTCCGGGCGGAACAGCGATTCGGGCTCGGGAGGCGTGGCGTCCGTCAGGCTCCACTCGCGCGAGCAGGCGGCGCAGCGCACCGTGCGCCGGCCGCGCAGCAGCGCATCGGGCACGTCGTAGGCCGCGGAGCAGTTGGGACAGACGATGCGCATCGGCGGGCGGGTCTCAGGCGGCCGCCGCGGGGCGCGGCGCCGGGGCAGCATCGTGCGCAAGGCCGAGCCGGATTGGCAATGGCTGCAATCGTCCCGCAAACCGCCCGCCTTGCCAGCGCCGCCCTGCCGCAGGAGGCTGACTCAAGCGCGCCGCAGGCGGCGGAAGGGGGAACGCAATGCAGCTCGGAATCCATCTGCCGCATGTCGGCCGCAAGGCGGGGCCGGAGGCGATCCGCCGCGCCGCCGAGCAGGCCGAGGCGCTCGGCTTCGACGACGTGTGGGTCAGCGAGCACATCATCATCCCGCGCGGCGCGCCGTATCCGCCGTCCGCGATCTTCCTCGATCCCGTGCTCACGCTCACCTGGGCGGCGGCCTACACCTCGCGCGTGCGCCTCGGCACCAGCGTGCTCGTGCTGCCGATGCGCCACCCGCTGCCGCTCGCGAAGGAACTCGCGACGCTGCAGAACCTCTCGGCCGGGCGGCTGATCCTGGGCGGCGGCGTCGGCTGGATGGAGGCCGAGTTCGCCGCCCTCGGCGTGCCGTTCCACGAGCGCGGCAAGCGGATGGACGAGGGGCTGGCGATGATGCGCGCGGTCTGGTCCGAGGACCCCGTCACCTTCCCCACCCGCAGCATCCCGGCCGAGATCCACGACATGCGGATGCTGCCGCATCCCTGCGCGCCGATCCCGGTCTGGATCGGCGGCAGCTCGGACGCCGCGATCCGCCGCGCCGCGCGCATGGACGGCTGGCACGGCAGCCGCATCGCGCCCGAGCAGGCGCCCGCGATGGTGGCCCGCCTGCGCGCGCTGCGGCCCGATCCGGGCTTCACCGTCTCCCTCCGGTCAGGCTGGGACGGCGCCGACGACGGCGCCCTCCGCGCCCGCCTGGACGCCTACGCGGCGGGCGGCGTGCAGCACGTCATGGTGGAGCCGTTCGGACGGGAACTGGACGAGTGGCTCGCCCTGGTCGAACGCGTCGCCAGGGCAGCGGAGGGGATTGAGCGGGGCTGAGGCTCGGCTTACTGCCACCCGTCATTGCGAGGCGCGAAGCGCAGTGGCAATCCAGGGCCGCAGCACCGAGCGCGTGTCCCTGGATCGCCACGCCGCCAAGCGGCGGCTCGCGATGACGGAAAATCCTAGACACACCGCCAGCCGACGTCGTCGCGGCTGACGCCGGAAAGCGCCGGAGAGAAGCTCCTAATCCTCCGAAGCGTGCCCCGAGCGGTTGCCGATCATCGCCAGCACCTCGCGGCGCGTGGAGGGATCGTCGCGGAAGGCGCCCAGCATCCGGCTGGTGACCATCGTCACGCCCGGCTTGTGGACGCCGCGCACGCTCATGCACTGGTGCGTCGCCTCGATCACCACCGCGACGCCGCGCGGCTGCAGCACGTCCTGGATGGTGTTGGCGATCTGCGCCGTCAGCTTCTCCTGGATCTGCAGGCGCTTGCCGTAGGCATCGACCACGCGCGCCAGCTTGCTGATCCCCACCACGCGGCGGTGCGGCAGATAGGCGACGTGCGCGCGGCCGATGATCGGCAGCATGTGGTGTTCGCAATGGCTCTCCAGCCGGATGTCGCGCAGCAGCACGATCTCGTCGTAGCCGTCGGTCTCCTCGAAGGTACGCTCCAGCAGTGCCACCGGATCGACGCCGTAGCCGCTGAACAGCTCGCGGTAGGAGCGCGCCACGCGGGCAGGAGTGTCGAGCAGCCCCTCGCGCGCGGGATCGTCGCCGGCCCAGCGCAGCAGGGTGCGGATCGCTTCCTCGGCGTCCTCGCGGGTCGGGCGCACGGCCTCGGCGGTCTCCAGGGCCATGCGGTCGGGCGGAATGACGATGTTCACCGCGAGCTATCCTCCGGGCGGTTGCGGCGTGCCGGGGCGCCGGATCGGCGGACGGCGGCGGCGCTTCGGTTATGGCGTTCCGGCGTCCTGCCGGGCACCGAAGCCGCGATATGGGGGCGGCGGCGGACTCCGCAACCAGCGGAAGCAGCCCGCCTCAATGCACGCGGCCGACCTGGTGCGGGCTGTCCAGGCTGAACGCGGGAATGGCGACGTCGAAGGTCTCGCCCGATCCAGGGGCGATCATGTGATAGGCGCCCACCATGAAGCCCGAGGGCGTGTCGAGCGGCGTGCCGGACGTGTATTCGTAGCTTTCGCCCGGCTCCAGCAGCGGCTGCTCGCCCACCACGCCGGCGCCGTGCACCCGCTGTGTCTTGCCCCGGGCATCGGTGATCTGCCAGGTGCGGCGCAGCAACTGCACCGTCTCGCGCCCCTGGTTCTCGATCTTCACCCGATAGGCCCAGACGAAATGGCTCTCATCCGGCTCCGACTGGTCCTCCAGATAAAAGGAACGGACGGAGACGCGGATGCCACGCGTTGTCTTCTCGTAATCCTCGGACATGGCACGCTCGAAACCGGTCATAGGCGAAGTTTCGCGCAACTCATGGCGGATTCAAGGTGGCCCTAAGGCAATTGTCCAGCAGGATCACTCCGCCGCATCACTCCGCCGCGCGGGGCCGCGCCGCCTTCGCCCCGATCGCATCCAGCGCCTGCGCCAGATCGTCGATCAGGTCGCGCGGATCTTCGAGCCCGACCGACAGGCGGATCACGCCGTCGGTGATGCCGAGCTTCGCGCGCTCCGCCTCGCCGATGCGCATATGCGTCGTCGTCGCCGGGTGCGTGGCGAGCGACTTGGAATCGCCCAGGTTGTTGGAAACCGCGATCAGCCCGAACGCGTTCATCGCGGCGAAGGCGGCGTCCTTGCCGCCGGCCAGCTCGAACGTCACCACCGTGCCGCCGGCCGTCATCTGCGTCATCGCCAGCGCGTGCTGCGGATGATCGGCGCGCGTCGGATACCACACGCGCGTCACCTCGCCGCGGGAGGCGAGGAAGTCCGCCACCTTCTCGGCGCCGCGGCACGCCGCATCGACGCGCAGCGCCAGCGTCTCGATCCCCTTCAGCAGCAGCCATGCGTTGAACGGCGAGATCGCGGGACCGGTGTTGCGGATGAAGGGCTGCAGCGTCTCCTCGATCCACTTCCTGCGCCCCAGCACGGCGCCGCCCAGCACGCGGCCCTGCCCGTCGATGTGCTTGGTGCAGGAATACACCACCACGTCGGCGCCCATCTTCAGCGGCTGTTGCAGCAGGGGCGTGGCGAAGACGTTGTCCACCACCACGATCGCGCCCGCCTTGTGCGCCAGCGCCGCCACCGCCGGCAGATCGACGATCTCCAGCATCGGGTTCGACGGCGTCTCCAGCAGCACGAGTTGCGCGGGCGCGGCCAGCGCCGCGCGCCACTGGTCCAGGTCGCCGCCATCGACGAACTCGGCCTGGATGCCGTAGCGCGGCAGCAGCGTGGAGACGATCCAGTGGCAGGATCCGAACAGCGCGCGCGACGCCACCACGCGGTCGCCGGTCTTGAGGTGCGAGAGCAGCGCGGAATGCACCGCCGCCATGCCCGTCGCGGTGGCGCGGCAGGCCTCCGCGCCCTCGATGCCGGCAAGCCGCGATTCCAGCATCGCCACCGTCGGGTTGCCGAAGCGCGAATACTGGTAGTGCTGCACGGTGCCGGCGAACGTCGCCTCGGCCTGCTCGGCGCTGTCGTAGACGAAGCCCGATGTCAGGAACAGCGCCTCGGCGGTCTCGCCGTGCGCGCTGCGGGTGGTGCCGCCGTGAACCAGGCGGGTGGCGGGGCGGAGTGTGTCGGGGTCGATCGGCATGGCGTTCAGGGCCCTTCGCGGTGTGGCCCGACCATGAAGCAGCCTCAGCCAAATTACGGCGGCGTCGGCTGGCCTCTTTAGCGCGCTTGTTTCACCTCGCCGCAATCCGGCCGGACAAATCACGAGGAGCGGCTCCCGCCGCCAAGCCGGGACGTATGAACCGGGCCGATTGCGCCGTCAAGAAGCCTTGCCTATAAGCCTCGTCCGGCCCGCCGGGCGCATCGGGCGCGGGTGTAGTTCAATGGTAGAACGGCAGCTTCCCAAGCTGCATACGAGGGTTCGATTCCCTTCACCCGCTCCACCGATCCGGCGCCCTATTCCCCACCCCTCCGCCGCAACAAATACGTATCCATGATCCATCCGTGCCGCGCCCGCGCCTGTTCGCGCAGCGCGGCGATGCGGTCCTTCACCTCAGCCAGAGGCCCGGCCAGCAGCATCTCCTGCGGCGTGCCCAGATACGCGCCCCAGTAGATCGTCAGATCCTCCTCCGGAACGGTCCGGAACGCGCCCGGTCCGTCCAGCATCGCCACCACGTCGTCGGCCTCCGCCGGCATCCCGCCCGCGGCCAGGCGGCGGCCCGTGGTGATCAGCACCGCGCCGCCCACCTGGTTGAGCGCGATGCGGTGCGCCGCGGCCAGCGCCTGCACGCTGGTGATGCCCGGAATGACCTCCACCTCCAGCGGAACGGTTCCGTCCGCAACGATGCGATCCACCACGCGCAATGTGCTGTCGTAGAGCGACGGATCGCCCCACACCAGGATTCCGCCCGTGCCGTCCTCGGGCAGCTCGCGCGCGATCAGCGGCGCGAGCAGCGCGGCGCGGCGCGCGTGCCAGTCCGACACCTCGGCGCGGTAGTCGGCCGGATCGCGGTCGCGCGGCGGATCGGGCACGGTCACGAAGCGCCAGTCGCGGCCTTCGATGTAGCGTTCGCAGATCGCGCGGCGCAGCGCGGTCAGCGCGGATTTCTCCTCGCCCTTGTCCAGTACGAAGAACGCATCGACGCGGTTCAGCGCCTTCACCGCCTGCACGGTCAGATGCTCCGGATCGCCCGCGCCGATGCCGATGACCAACAGCTTCCGCATGACCTTCGCCCCGTCCGGGGTATCGTCCCGGCGATGATCGTCCTGATACGCCATCCGCCGCTCGCGGTCGCGCCCGGCATCTGCTACGGGCGCCGCGACCTGGCACTCGCCGACCCCGCCTCCGCCGCATCCGTCGCGCAGGAGGCACGCCGGCGCCTCGGTGCCCGCGCCGCGCGGGTCTGGACCAGCCCGCTGCTGCGCTGCCGCGCGGTCGCCGACGCCCTCGGCCCGAACGCCGTCGATGCGCGTCTGATCGAGCTGGATTTCGGCGCCTGGGACGGCATGGCCTGGGACGCCATCCCGCGCGCGGCACTCGACGCCTGGGCCGCCGATCCGCTCGGCTTCGCGCCGCCGGGCGGGGAGAGCGGCGGGGCGCTCATCGCCCGCGTCGCCGCCTTCCGCGCCGCGCTGCCGGACGGCGACCACGCAGTCGTGGCGCATGGCGGCCCGCTCAAGGTGCTGGAGGCGCTGCTGCGCGGCCGCCCGGTCGATCTGCTCGCGCCCTCGCCGCCGATCGGCTCGGTCACCGTCATCGGATGAACAGCGCCGCCAGCGCCGCGCACTCGGCGGCCTGCTCGGCGGCGCCCAGCACGTCGCCCGTCGTGCCGCCCAGCCGCCGCCAGGCGAGCCAGCCCACCGCCAGGGCGGCCAGCGCCGCCCCCGCCAGCGCGCGCCCGCCATGCGGCAGGAAGGCGGCCAGCGCCGCCAGCGCCATCCCCAGCGCGGCCGGGCGCAGCGGCACCGGCCCCAGCGAGGCGGCGAGCCCGTCGGGCCGCGCCGGCGGCAGCACCAGCAGCAGCCCCGTGACCGCGCCGCGCCCGAGCATCCCCGCCGCCAGCAGCGCCAGCGCCGCCGCGCCGGGGCCGGGCAGGGCGGAAAGCGCGCCCACGCGGATGCCGAGCGCGATCGCCAGCGCCAGCACCCCGTAGGTGCCGATCCGGCTGTCGCGCATGATCGCAAGCGCCCGCTCGCGGTCGCGCCCGCCGCCCAGCCCGTCGGCGGTGTCGGCCAGCCCATCCTCGTGCAGCCCCCCGGTCGCCAGCACCTGCGCGGCCACCGCGGCGATGGCGGCCAGCATCGGCGGCAGGCCGAGCCGCGCCGCCGCCCAGAACGCCGCGCCGCCGATCAGCCCCACGGCGGCGCCCGCCACCGGATAGGCCCACACGCCCTCGCCCCGCCAGCGCGCGCGCGCCGCAAGCCGCCCGAGCGGCAGGCGCGTCAGCAGCACGAAGGCGGCAACGAGGTCCGAAAGCGCGGCGCGGGCGGGATGGGCGGTCAGTGTCCCGCGGTCTCGTCGAGGGGCTTCTCGCCGCGCACCATCTTCCAGAACGCCTCGGTGGAGTTCACGTTCGGGAACGGCTCGGCGGGCACAGGCACGCCCAGGAAGGCGCAGAGCGGCTGCCAGCCCTCGGCCACGTCGAAGACCAGCACGCGCTCCTTCGGCAGCGCCGCGAGAACCTCCTCGGTGCGGCGGCGATAGGCGGCGAGCGCTGCGTCCTTGTCGGTCAAGGGGGCGCCGAAGGTGTCGTCCTCGATGATCTTCCGGCCCACGGCGAACATGTCGAGCATATGCGGCGGCAGCGGCAACTCATGGTAGGTGCGCAACAGCGTCCCGATCGTGCCGTCGAAGCTCTTCCACCATGACTCGTCGGGCCGCACCGAATGCACCACCTTCGCGTGCGGGAACTCGGCGGCAAGCTCGCGCCATACATGCGCGCCCGGCCAGTCCACCTGCGAACGGTAGCCGGCGAACACCGTCCGCAGATCGACCGGCCGTCCCGCCGCCACCGCCTGCCAATGCGCCACCTGCGGCGGATTGGCGAACACTTCCTCCATATGATGGCAGGGGCCGAAGCCCAGCATCTCCAGCGCGCGCTTCAGCGACGCCGTTCCGGTGCGCCCGAATCCCGAGCCGATCACCTGCAGTTCCACGCTTCAACGCCTCCCTTTCGATCACGTTTTCGTGCTTTATCCTGGCGGCCAGTCGTCGCGAAGGAAACAGATTTCGCGCACGGGGTTCAATGGCATTCGCACGCGCCTCCGGCGCATGGAACCGCGCCCCATCGCGGCAATCGACGGTTGTCCTTTCCGCGCTCTTCAACCCTTTTGGGTCGAAGCCGCCACGCGTCGCGCCGCGCGCGATTTTATCCTTCCGGAGAACCAACGAGTGGAGAAGCCAGGAGGAAAATCGAGCGATTCCATATGAAACCGGACCGTACCCGAATCATGCCGTCATCGGCTCACGGAGGCGTCGGAATCTCATGGGTGAAGAAACGTTCCGGAAAGTGAGAGAAATTCCGTGCCGGACGATCCAAAACCACGTTTCGTATCGAATCGAACAAAAGTAATGTGAGCGTTCCGCGCAGATTGTAATTAACTCTTGCTGCGCCTCCATCGCGAGAGTCATCTTTCCGCAGTCGGATTCGACCGACAACGCAACATCATATCGACCTCCGGAGGGGCGCATGACGACCAAGTACATCTGGACCTTGCTTGGCGGGCAAACGCAGGCGGGTAACGCCTTGAACAACACGCAGACCGATCAGTTCACGGTCTACGGTGCGGACAATTCGATCATCAGCATCGGCGGCAACCTGATCGTCAATGGCGGCTACCTGGCTCCTTACGGACAGGATACCGGGACGTCGATCACGCTGCAGACGAATGGCGTGCCGGGGCTCACGCCGCCCGCCCTGACCAGCGTCACCGACACCATCACGCTCGACGGCGGGGGGAACTCGCTCGTCAGCAACGACCCCCTTACCACCTCCACCGTCTCGATGACCGTCTATGGGTCGGCCGGCGGGAACATGGTGGATCTCACCAACAACGGCGGCACGACCACGCTCAATCTCGGCGGCGCCGGCAACAGCGTCACGCTGAACGGCAACGCGTCCAACTCGGTCACCTCAACCGGCGGCGGCGCAGCCGTGAACATCGGCTATGCCGATGACGACCTGTTCGGCTACTCGGCCTCCGTCGGGCTGGGCGGAACCGGCAACACGGTCACCGGCGGCGACGAGAACTTCACCGTCAGCGGCGGCCAGGGCACCGTCACGGTCGGGGACGGCACCAACAACATCGCCATGACCGGCACCGGCAACTCGGTCACGGTGGGCGGCGGCAACAACACCATCAACGCCGGCGGCGACGGCGCGACGGTCAACATCCTGGGCGTCGATTCCGAGAACAGCCCGTCCTTCAACGGCGGCAGTGACGGGCCCGATGACGGTCCGGTGCCGCCGAGCCCGACGGACAACGTCACGATCGCGGGCGCCAACGACGTAGTGAACGCCACCTATGAGAACGTGAACATCTACGGCACCGCCGTGACCGCGGCCGCGACCATCACGCTCGGGGACGGCAACAACCAGATTTGGCTCGGCGGAACCGGCGACAACGACGTCACCGTCGGCAACGGCGCCAACACGATCAACGCGACCGGCGACAACAGCATCTACAATCTCGGAAGCGGCCCCAACGGCGTCACGCTGAGCGGCAACTACAACGACGTCAACGTGACCGATCCCAACGGCACCGGCCAGGATACTGTCCAACTCGGCGCGGGCGCTTACAACTCCGTCAGCTTCGATCATGCGGGCGGCAGCGTGACCGGGACGGACACCACCGGCGTGACCACGGTCACCCAGAGCGCCGCCTCCGGCAACACGGTAAACGTCAACCTGAACGACGGCACCGGGAATATCTCGCTCGGCAACGGCAACGACACCATTACGGCGAACGGGAGATTCACCCGGATCATCGCCGGGGACGGCAACGATGTCGTCACTGCCAACGGCAACCGCGACCGCATCCGGCTCGGCAACGGCGACGATACAGTCACCGCCAACGGCAACCACGACCGCATCAGGCTCGGCAACGGGAACGACACGGTCACCGCCAACGGCAACTACGACCGGATCTTGCTCGGGTCCGGCAACGACAACCTGACCGCGCTCGGCTCCTTCGACAACATCGTGGTGAATTCGCTCTCCACCAGCACCGACACGATTTCGGTCGGGTCCTACGACACGGTGCGCGTAACCAACGGCACCGATACGATCACGGCGAACGGACCGAACGACGTCTTCTACCTGAACGGGCAGAACGCCGGCACCACGGTCAGCCTGTACGGCAACCAGGAAAGCGTGTTCCTGGGCTCCAACGCCTCCGCGACGATCAACATGAACCCGGCCAGCACGGGAAACACGATTACCGTGCAGGCGCTCACGTCGTCCACCGACTACACCGGAACGATCGACATCACCGGCTTCGGCTCCACCGACCACATCGATCTGCAGGGCCTCGGCTTCGCCAGCGGCACCGATGCGTTCAACAGCCTGAGCTACGGCCCGCTGGGCGCGACGCTTGCGCTCAACGGCGGCGGCTCGATCAACTTCCTCTCGCCGGTCGCGCTCAACGCCAGCGAGTTCGTCGTCACGCCGAACCACGGTCCGGTCTGACGGCAGGGCAGGGGGGCAGGGCGGAAGCCCTGCCCCTTCCCGCCGCCCTCCGGTCTGGCACGGCATCGGAACAAGGCGGGCCCGTCCCATGATTGAGACGTTGCAGACGATATCGGCCGCCGCCGTCCGCCCCGCGGACCCGCGCGGCCGCTTCGCTTGGCTGCCGGATCGCCTGTCGGCCTATCGCGGCGTCTGGCGCGACGAGGAGGGCAAGGCGCGCCTGCCGCTCGGGCTCATCCTGCTCGCGGCGGTGGCCGTCTCGCTCGGCCTCTGGGCCGGCATCGTCCTGGTCGTGGTGCGGCTGCTCTAGCCGGTCCGCCCGCTCACGCCCGCTTCGCCGAAGCTCGCCATCCCGGCGTGGCAGGCCACCGCCGCGCGCGCGACCTGCACCGCCAGCGCCGCGCCCGAGGCCTCGCCCAGCCGCATCCCCAGATCCAGCAGCGGGTCCAGCCGCAGATCGGCCAGCAGCCGCCGGTGCCCGGCCTCGGCCGAGCAATGCGCCGCCGTGCAATGCGCAAGCCCGTCACGCGCCAGCACCGCCAAGGGGGCCGCGGCGGCGGTGCAGACGAAGCCGTCCAGCATGACCGGCACGCCCGCGTGGCGCGCGGCCAGCACGGCGCCCAGGATCGCCGCCAGCTCGCGCCCGCCCAGGCTCATCGCGGCGGCCAGCGCGTCGCCGCCGCTCCGCCGGTGGCGCGTCACCGCCACATCCACTGCCGCCACCTTGCGCGCCAGCCCCGCATCGTCGATGCCGGTGCCGCGCCCGGCCCAGTCGGTGCCGTTGCCGCCGAACAGCGCGCAGGCCAGCGCCGCGGCGGCGGTCGTGTTGCCGATCCCCATCTCGCCCAGGCACAGCAGGTCGGTGCCCGGCTCCACCGCCTCCCACCCGGCCGCGACCGCCGCCAGGAACCCGGCGGCATCCATCGCGGGCGCCACCGTCATGTCGGCGGTCGGCCGGTCGAGGTCGAGCGGCACCACGCGCAGCCGCGCGCCCGCCAGGCCCGAGAGCTGGTTGATCGCCGCGCCCCCGGCCGCGAAGTTCGCGACCATCTGCGCCGTCACCTCGGGCGGGAAGGGGGAGACGCCGCGCGCGGTCACGCCGTGGTTGCCGGCGAAGACCAGCGCCTCCACCCGCTCCAGCCGAGGCATGGCGCGGCCCTGCCAGCGCGCCAGCCACCCGGCCAGCGTCTCCAGCCGCCCCAGGCTGCCGGCGGGCTTGGTCAGCGTCGCCTGCCGCGCCGCCACCGCCTGCTCGGCCGCCGCGTCGCCTGCGGGCAGGTCGCGGCACAGCGCGCGCAGCGCATCCAGGCTGGCGGGGGGAGGGGTCATTTGTCGGATCCTTCGGTGGCGATGACGTGGAAGAAACTGCCGCTGACCAGACCGCGCCGGCCGCCGGCAGGGCCGAGCGCTTCCCCCCGTGCGTCGGCCAGCGCACAGAAAGGCGCATCCGAGCCCGCCTCGTCCAGCGTCGCGTAGTGGAATTCGTGCCCGCGCACCCGGATCGCGCCCAGCGTCGCGGGATCGGAGAGCAGCGCCGCCCGGTAGCCGAGGCTCAGGCGGCGGCGCGCGAAGCTGGTGGCGTGGGACAGCAGCCCGGCCATTTCGTGCCGCACGCCGTCCGCGTCGGTCAGCCAGCGCCCCAGCGCCATGTAGCCGCCGCACTCGCCATGCACCGGCCGGGTTTCGGCGAAGCGCGCGAGCCCCGCGCGGAACCGCCCCGCGGCGGCGAGCCGCCCGGCATGGAGTTCGGGATAGCCGCCCGGCAGCCAGCACGCGTCGGCGTCCTCGGGCGGGGCCTCGTCGGCCAGCGGCGAGAACGCGACGATCTCCGCCCCCGCCGCGCGCCAGCCTTCCAGCAGATGCGGATAGACGAAGCTGAACGCCGCATCCCGCGCCAGCGCGATGCGCTGCCCGGGCGGCGGAACGCGCCCCGCCGCGCTTGGCGCCGCGATCCGCGCAGGCCGCATCGCCTCCAGGATCGCGGGCAGGTCGAGATGCGCCTCCGCCATGTCCGCGAGCCGCGCGAGATGCGCCTCCAGCGCCGCGTGCTCGCTCGCCTGCACCAGCCCCAGATGCCGCTCCGGCAGCGCCAGCGTCTTGTCGCGCGGCACGGCGCCCAGCACGGCGATCCCGGCCTCGGCGATGGCGTCGGCCGCGCCGCGCCGGTGCCGCTCACTGGCGACGTTGTTCAGGATCACGCATGCCAGCCGCACCTCGGGATCGTGCAGCGCGAACCCCCGCGCCACCGCCGCCGCCGACTGCGACTGCCCGGAGACGTCCAGCACCAGCGCCACCGGCACCCCGAACCGCGCCGCCAGATCCGCCGCGGCCCCCCGCCGGCCCTTGGGTCCCGCGACCCCATCGAACAGGCCCATCGCGCCTTCGATGATCAACGCCTCTCCCCCTCCCCTCGCGGGAGGGGGGCGGGGGGAGGGGGCAAGGTCCGTGCCGTAAGGACCCCTCCCCCCGGCCCCCTCCCGCAAGGGGAGGGGGAGGAGCAACCCATCCAGCATCCCCCCCGGCATCGCCCAGCTATCCAGGTTCACCCCCGGCGCCCCGGTCGCCGCCGCGTGAAACGCCGGATCGATGTAGTCCGGCCCCGACTTCGCCGCCCGCACCGCCACGCCCCGCCGCCGCAGCGCCGCCAGCAGGCCCAGCGTCACCGTGGTCTTGCCCGCGCCCGAGCGCGGCGCGGCGATCACCAGCCCCTTCATCGCCGGGCCCGGAAGCGCCGCTGGTAATCGGGGCTGTACAGCGCGCTCTCGGCGAACTCCTCCGCCGCCAGCGCCGGGCCCACCAGCAGCAGCGCCGTGCGCTCCACCCCCTCCGCCGCCGCGAGCAGCCCGCCCAGGGTGGCGCGGATCACCCGCTCGTCGGCCCAGGTCGCGCGCACCACCAGCGCGGCGGGGCAGTCCGCGCCGTAATGCGGCAGCAGTCGTGCGACCGCGGCCTCCAGCAGCGCCGCCGCCAGGTGGATCGCGAGCGTCGCGCCCGTCGCCGCATAGGCCTCCAGCGCCTCGCGCTCCGGCATGGCGGAGGCGCGGCCCGGTAGCCGCGTCAGCACCACGGTCTGCGCCAGGCCCGGCACCGTCAGCTCCCGCCCCAGCACGGCGGCGGCGGCGGCGAAGGCGGGCACGCCCGGCGTCAGCGTGTAGGGAATGCCGCGCCGCCGCAGCCGGCGAAGCTGCTCCGCGACCGCGCTGTAGAGCGACAGATCGCCCGAATGCAGCCGCGCCACGTCCTGCCCCGCATCGTGCGCGGCCACGAACGCGGCCTCGATCTCATCCAGCGACAGCGGCGCGGTATCCACCAGCCGCGCGCCCGGCGGGCAATGCGCAAGCAGGTCGGGCGGCACGATCGACCCGGCATAGAGGCACACCGGGCACGCGCCGAGCAGACGCGCGCCCCGCAGCGTGATCAGGTCCGCCGCCCCCGGTCCCGCGCCGATGAAATGCACCGTCATGGGGCGCGCCTACCGCCGGGCCAGCGCGCAGGTCGCGCCGCCTTCGGCAAGCCGCGGCGCGAGCAGCGTGCCGCCCTCCGCCAGCGCCGCCGCCTCGGCGATCGAGGCGAGCCCCGTCGCCGCCTCCGCCGCGTCCGAGCGCGTGGGGCAGGCCGCCTGCGCCGCCTCCAGCGCCGCCCGCGCCGCGAAGCGCAGCGTCAGGCCCAGCGCCGCCGCCGCCTCCCGCACGCCCGGCTCGTCCCGCTTGAAATCGGGCGCGCACAGCGCCTCGGCGCGCACGCCCAGCGTCGCCTCGGCGCGGCGCACGGCGGCGACGATGTCCTCCGCCGCGCAGCCCTTCCGGCAGCCGATGCCCGCGACGATCACGGCTTCTCCGCCGCCCATTGCGTCACCGTCATCGCAGGGCGGTAGGCGTGCATCGGCCCGACCTTGTCCATCCGCTCGATGCCGATGCGCGACAGCGACCCGCCCAGCCGCGCGCGCGCTGCCAGCAGCGTTGCTTCGGTTTCCAACGTCACCGCATTCGCCACGATCCGCCCGCCCGGCGGCAGCGCCGCCCAGGCCGCGTCGATCACGCCCGGCAGATGCGCGCCGCCGCCCAGGAACACCGCATCTGGCGCGGGCAATCCGGCGAGCGCCTCCGGCGCCGCGCCCTCGACCACGGTCAGGCCGGGCACGCCCAGCGCCTCGGCGTTGCGCACGATCCGCGCCGCGCGCGCCGGATCGCGCTCGATGGCGATGGCGCGGTTGGCGGGATGGCGCAGCATCCACTCGATCCCCACCGATCCGCTGCCCGCGCCCACGTCCCACAGCGTCTCGCCCCGGCGCGGCGCCAGCGCCGACAGCGTGAGCGCGCGCATCTCCCGGCGCGAGAACTGCCCGTCATGCTCGAACAGCGCATCCGGCAGCCCGCTCGCCAGCGGCAGAACGCGCGCCTCGGCGCCGCCTCGCACTTCAAGGGCAACCAGGTTCAGCGGATGAACTTCCGCCAGGTCGAACCCGGCGGCAGTCGTCTCCCGCACCCGCTCTGCCGCGCCGCCCAGCGCCTCCATCAACCGCATCCGCGTCGCGCCGAACCCGCGCGCCGCCAGCAGCGCGGCGAGGGCGGCGGGCGTCGATGCATCCGCCGACAGCGCCAGCACGCGCGCGCCCGGCTGCAGCAGTGGTGCCGCGGCGGCGAGCGGCCGGCCGCAGAACGAGATCGTGGCCGTCTCCTCCGCCGCCCACCCCAGCCGCGCCCGCGCCAGCGTGAAGGACGACGGGGCAGGGAAGGCCCGCCACTCGCCCGCTGCAACCAGCGACGCCAGCCGCGCGCCCACGCCGAAGCAGAACGGATCGCCCGACGCCAGCACCGCGACCGGCGTGCCCCGCCGCGCCAGCACCGCCGGATAGGCGTCGGAAAATGGCGAAGGCCAGGGCAGCGCCGCTCCCCGGATCAGCGGCGCGGCGAGCGCGAGGTGCCGCGCGCCGCCGAAGACCGCGTCCGCCCGCGCGACCGCCGCCCGCGCCGCCTCGCCAAGCCCCGCCGCGCCGTCCTCGCCAATGCCCACGATGGCCAGCCATGGCGCGGTCATGGCATCACCACCCGATGCGCGTTCTCATCCTCGGCGGCACCACGGAAGCCTCCGCCATCGCGCGGACGCTCGCCGGCGATGCGCGGTTCGATGCCGTGCTGTCGCTCGCCGGCCGCACCGCCGCGCCCGCCGCGCAGCCCATCCGCGTGCGCACTGGCGGCTTCGGCGGCGCGCAGGGGCTCGCGGGCTATCTCCGTTCCGAGCGCATCGGCGCGCTGATCGACGCCACGCACCCCTTCGCCGCGCGAATGAAGGTCAACGCCGCGCAGGCGGCGGCGCTCACCCGTGTGCCGCGCCTTGCCGTGCTGCGCCCGGAATGGCGGCCCGCGACCGGCGACCGCTGGCGGCAGGTCGCCAGCATGGAAGAAGCCGCCGCCGCGCTCGGCACCGCGCCGCGCCGCGTCTTCCTCGCCATCGGCCGCCAGGAACTGGCCCCCTTCGGCCCGCCGCACGCTTACCTGGTCCGCAGCGTCGATCCGCCCGATCCCGCCACGCTGCCGCAAGGCGCGCGGGTGGTTCTCGCGCGCGGCCCGTTCGACGAGGCCGCCGAGACGGACCTGCTGCGCGCCCACGCCATCGAGATCGTCGTCGCCAAGAACGCGGGCGGCGCGGCCACCGAGGCGAAGCTCAGCGCCGCCCGCCGCCAGGGCCTTACGGTGGTGATGGTCCGCCGCCCGCCGCCGCCCGCGCCGCCCATCGTGCCGGACGCCGAAGCCGCGGTTGCGTGGCTGGCCGCTCATGCCGTCACCGGCGAGGCGGAGCGCGGGGCGTAAAGCCAGCACGATCCATCCGGCCGCGGGATCGCGCGCGTCGCCGCCGTGCCCACGATTACCAGCGTCCGCATGTCGGCGCGCGCCGGATCGGCGTCCGACAAGGTTGCGATCGAAACCGCCTCGTCGGGCCGCCCGATGGCGGTTGCGAACGCAACCGGCGTGTCGCCCGGCAGCACGCCGCGCAGCGCCCCGAACGCCGCGCCAAGCTGCCAGGGGCGCGCCCGGCTTGCTGCGTTGTAGAGCGCGATCACGAATCCCGCCCCCGCCGCCGCGCGCAGCCGCGCCAGCACCGTCTCCCACGGCTTGAGGTTGTCGGACAGCGAGATCGCGCAGAAATCGTGCCCGAGCGGCGCGCCGAGCCGCGCGGCGGCGGCCAGCAACGCGGAAATCCCAGGCACCACCTCGATGGTCAGCGCGCGCCAGGGCGGATGCGCCTCCACCGCCTCGAACACCGCCGCGGCCATGCCGAACACGCCAGGATCGCCGCCCGACACCACCGCGACGCGGTGGCCTTCCTCGGCCAGCCGCAGCGCATGGCGCGCGCGATCCAGTTCCGCGCGGTTGTCCGACGCATGCCGCCGCTGCCCGGCGCGGGGCGGAACGCGGTCGAGATACGGCCCGTAGCCGATCAGGTCGGTCGCGCTCTCCAGCGCGGCGGCGGCGCGCGGCGCCAGCAGGTCCGCCGGTCCCGGTCCGAGCCCGACGATGGCGAGTTGCCCGCTCACCGCACGCGCCGCCGTCCCGGCACCAATACGAGCGAGAAATAGGGCGCGGGCCGCGCGTCCTCGGGCATCTCGGCAACCCGCAGGATGCGCTGCTCGGCCATCGTCGCGCGCTCCACATAGACCGCATCGGCGGCGCGCCCGGCTTCGTGCAGTGCCGCGCGGATCTTCGGCAGGTTGCTGCCCACCTTCATGATCACCGCAGCATCCGCCGCCCGCAGCCGCGCGGTCAGCGCGGCCGCGTCCAGCGTGCCGGGCAGCACGCACAAAACGTCGTCCCCATGCGCCACCGGCAGCCCCGCCGCCGCCCAGGCGCCGCTCATCGCGGGCAGCC
>JAFEFJ010000250.1 GCA_018240635.1 Pseudomonadota bacterium
CGGTAGTCGCGGAACGCGGCGCTCGCCGCCGGAACCCAGGCATCGACGGTGGCCAGCATCGCCTCGGCATAGGCACGGATTTCGTACTGCGCATGCGGATCGGCCCGCAGGCTCAGGAAATGAAACAGATTATGCAGGTCGGTCTTCCAGTACCACTGCGTGTAGGTGTTCAGCGTCAGGTTCATCCGCGCGAGCTCCCGCGCGAGGCCCTGGCGGTCGGGATCGGCGCCGTCCTCGTTCAGCAGGTCGGCGTAGTGGTCGTAGTTGCGCGCCGCGTCCTCGCGCAGCAGCCGCAGCGCCCGCTCGGCCTCCGCACCCTCCAGCACCGCGCCGCGGCCCTGCCGGTTGGTGGCGGACTGGGCCGCGAGATGCTCGGGCGCGGGGATGTAGAACTCGCGGTCCAGGATCGAGTAGCGCGCCGAATACTCGTTCACGTTCGCCGTGCGGTGGCGGATCCACTGGCGCGCGACGAAGATCGGCAGCTTCACGTGGTACTTGATCTCGCACATCTCGAACGGCGTGGAGTGCCGGTGGCGCATCAGGTAGCGGATCAGCCCCGCATCCTCCGACACCCGCCGCGTGCCGCGCCCGTAGGAGACGCGCGCCGCCTGGACGATGGCGGCGTCGTCGCCCATGTAGTCGATCACCCGCACGAAGCCGTGATCCAGCACCGGGATGGCCTGGAACAGCAGCGCCTCCAGCGCGGGCACGGTCGGGCGGCGCGTTTCGGCGCTGGCGGCGCGCGCGGCCTCGATCTCCTGCGCCTGGGCCTCGGTCAGCTTCATCCGCGACTCCGCGTTGCAATGACGGCGCTTACATTACGGCCCCGGGCGGCCTATATCGACGCTGCCGGTTCGCGCCGGCTATGGCGATAAACGGCGAGTGGAATAAGCGTTGTGGACCCGGGGGCAGTGCCCGGCGCCTCCACCATAGGGGGGCGAAACAGGCTCGACACGCGTGGTAAAGACTTGTTTTTCGCTCGGCATGGTTCCGCCGTTATCGGGCCGTATCACAAGTGCCAATGACAATCATGAGGCGCTCGCTGTCGCTGCATAAGCGATAAGCGCGGTTCGGGGGGCACCGGGCAACAGAAGCCCCCCACTTCGCCTCTTCCCCCTGTTGGCCCCACTTGCCTGATTCCGCCGGTCCCTCCATGTCCCGGGATAACCCGGCGGCGGATCGACACCCTTCCAACCCGGCCCCCGCCCCGCTATGGGAGTGCGCTTGGAACGGCCCCACCATGGATGACGGCAATGGAGGATGACGGCGCGCAGCGGCCCGCCAGCCTGCTGCCCTACGACGACTGGACCGAGCAGGCGCTGCGCCATGTGGTGGCGCGCGCCATCGCGCATGTGGCCGAGCACGGGCTGCCCGGCGGCCACCATTTCTACCTGACCTTCCGCACCGACCATCCGGGCGTGGTCATCCCGCCCCGCCTGCGCGCGCAGTACCCGCAGGAAATGACCATCGTGCTGCAGCACCAGTTCTGGGACCTGCGGATGGACGACGCCGCGGGGCTGATCAGCGTCGGCCTGTCGTTCGGCGGCGTGCCGTCCACGCTGGTGATCCCGCTGGATGCCGTGACCGCCTTCGCCGACCCCGAGGTGCGCTACGGCCTGCGCTTCACCGTCGCCGAGCCGCCCGCCGCCGGCGACGCCGCGCCCGATGCCGCCGCGTCCGGCGAGGACGCGGGCGACGCGGCCGCCGACGGCGCCCCCGCCGAGGCGGTTCCCGCGCCCGAGGCGCCTCAGGTCGTCAGCCTCGATGCGTTCCGACGGCGCAACGCGCCGAAGGACTGATCCAACCGCAAAGGACCGCCGCCCGATGAATGCGCCGCTGCCGCGCCCGTCCGGCTTTCTCTACTCCCCCATGTTCCCGCTCGGGCCCGACCAGACGCCGTGGCGCAAGCTGGCGATCGAAGGCGTCTCCACCGCGAATTGCGACGGCCGCGCAATCCTGCGCGTCACGCCGCAGGCGCTGTCGGAGCTTGCGTTCCAGGCGTTCCACGAGGTTTCGCACAAGCTGCGCCCCGGCCACCTCGCGCAGCTTCGCGCGATCCTGGACGACCCCGAGGCGTCGGCGAACGACCGGTTCGTGGCGCTCGACCTGCTGAAGAACGCCAACATCGCCGCCGGCGGCGTGCTGCCGATGTGCCAGGACACCGGCACCGCCATCGTGTTCGGCAAGAAGGGCCAGCGCGTCTGGGTGGAGGGCGACGAGGAGGAGGCGATCAGCTACGGCGTGCACCGCACCTTCACCGAGACCAACCTGCGCTATTCGCAGATGGCGCCGCTGTCGATGTTCGAGGAGGTGAACACCGGCAACAACCTGCCGGTGCAGTTCGACATCATGGCCGCACCCGGCGACGACCACGCCGACGAGTTCCACCTGATGTTCGTCGCCAAGGGCGGCGGATCGGCGAACAAGACGTTCCTGTATCAGGAGACCCGCGCGGTGCTGAACCCGGCGCGGCTGGAAGCCTTTCTCGAAGCGAAGATGAAGTCGCTCGGCACCTCGGCCTGCCCGCCCTACCACCTGGCAATCGTCATCGGCGGCACCTCGGCCGAAGCCACGCTCAAGACCGTCAAGCTCGCCTCCACCCGCTGGCTCGACGGGCTGCCCACCACCGGCAGCAAGGCGGGGCATGCCATCCGCGATCTGGAGATGGAGCAGAAGGTGCTGGAGATCTCGCGCCGCATCGGCATCGGCGCGCAGTTCGGCGGCAAGTATTTCTGCCACGACGTCCGTGTGATCCGCCTTGCCCGCCATGGCGCATCGCTTCCCATCGGGATCGGCGTCTCGTGCAGCGCGGATCGGCAGGTGAAGGCGAAGATCACGCCCGACGGCATCTTCCTGGAACAGCTCGAGGACGATCCGGCGAAATACCTGCCGGAGACGACCGACGAACATCTCGGCGACGATGCCGTGCATGTCGATCTCAACCGCCCGATGGCCGAGATCCTGGCGCAGCTTTCGCAGCATCCGGTCAAGACGCGCGTGATGCTGACCGGCACGATGGTGGTGGCGCGCGACATCGCGCACGCCAAGCTGAAGGAGCGGCTGGAGCGCGGCGAGGGCCTGCCCGACTACTTCAAGAACCACCCGGTCTATTACGCCGGTCCCGCCAAGACGCCGCAGGGCTATGCGACCGGCAGCTTCGGCCCCACCACGGCCGGGCGGATGGACAGCTACGTGCCGGAATTCCAGGCCTTCGGCGGCTCGCTGGTGATGCTGGCGAAGGGCAACCGATCGCGCGAGGTGCGCATGTCGTGCCGCGAGCATGGCGGCTTCTACCTGGGCAGCGTCGGCGGCCCCGCCGCGCGGCTCGCGCAGGACTGCATCCGCAAGGTGGAGGTGCTGGAATATCCCGAGCTGGGGATGGAGGCGGTCTGGCGGATCGAGGTGGAGAACTTCCCCGCCTTCATCGTGATCGACGACAAGGGCAACGATTTCTACGACGGGCTCGAATAATGCGCTTCACCGTCGACAGGCTCGACCACCTGGTGCTGAACGTGAAGGACGTGGAGATCACCGCGGCCTGGTATCAGCGCGTGCTTGGCATGGAGCGCGAGGATTTCGGCCCGGACAACCGTACCGCGCTGAAGTTCGGCGGCCAGAAGATCAATGTCCGCCCGATCGACGCCGACCCCGGCAGCTGGGTGACCGGCGTCAACGCCGATCCTGGGGCGGGCGATCTGTGCTTCATCACGGCGGTGGGGCCGGACGAGGTGATCGGCCACCTGCACGATTGCGGCGTTGAGATCCTGATCGGCCCGGTCGAGCGCACCGGTGCCCTGGGCCCCATCCGCTCGGTCTACTGCCGAGACCCCGATGGGAATCTGGTGGAGATTTCGTCGTATCTGTCGAGCTAAGGACGGGCGGCTCCGATCCCACTTCGTCATGGCCTGCCTACTTGGGACATGACGGCAATTGAGCCCCTGGCGTGGCGCGCCTGGTCGCAGAGTCCCTCAATCCATCCATGACTCTCTCCGACTACGACTTCCACCTCCCACAAGACCGCATCGCCCAGCATCCCGCGCGCCCGCGCGATGCCGCGCGGCTGCTGCATGTCGGCGCGGCGCTTGCCGACCGCATCGTGCGCGAACTGCCGGACCTGCTGCGGCCGGGCGACATGCTGGTTGCGAACGACACGCGCGTGATCCCCGCGCAGCTCACCGCGCGGCGGGGCGCGGCGCGCATCGGCATCACGCTCGACCGTCCGCTGCCCGATGGCTCGTGGCACGTGCTCGCCCGCAACGCGCGGCGCGTGCGCGCGGGTGACCGGCTGGAATTCGACGGTCCCGCGCCGCTGTCGGCCACCGTGCTTGCGCGCGATGACGATGGCGGCCTGGCGCTGCGCTTCGACGCCGAGGAGGAGGCGTTCGACGCTGCGCTCCGGCGCGACGGGGCGCTTGCGCTGCCGCCCTATATCGACCGCCCCGAAGGGCCAGAAAAGGCGGACGAAGCCGACTACCAGACGATGTTCGCCCGCAACGACGGCGCGGTCGCCGCCCCCACCGCGGGGCTGCACTTCACCCCCGCGCTGCTGGATGCCCTCGCCGCGCGCGGGGTGAGCCATGCGACCGTGACGCTGCATGTCGGCGCGGGGACGTTCCTGCCCGTGCGCGTGGACGACCCCGCGCGCCACCGCATGCATCCCGAGCGCGGGATCGTCACGCCTGAAACCGCCGCCGCGATCGAGGAAGCGCGTGCGGCGGGCGGGCGCATCGTCGCGGTGGGCACCACCAGCCTGCGCCTGCTGGAATCCGCTGCACGCGCCGACGGCATGGTGCGTCCCTTTGATGCGGAGACGGACCTGTTCATCCTGCCCGGCTTCCGCTTCCGCGCAGCCGACCTGCTGCTGACCAATTTCCACCTGCCGCGCTCGACGCTGTTCATGCTGGTCTGCGCCTTCGCGGGCACCGCGCGGATGCGCGCCGCCTATGCGCACGCGATCGAGGCCGGCTACCGATTCTACTCCTACGGCGACGCCTGCCTGCTGGAGCGCGCGGCGTGACGATATTCCGTCATGAAACCATCGCCACCGAGGGTGCGGCGCGCGCGGGCGTGCTGCACACCGCGCACGGCGCGGTGGAGACGCCGGTGTTCATGCCGGTGGGCACCGCCGGCACGGTGAAGGCGATGACGGCGGACGCGGTGCGCGCGACCGGCGCCTCGATCGTGCTGGGCAACACCTATCACCTGATGCTGCGCCCCGGCGCCGAGCGCGTCGCGCGCCTGGGCGGGCTGCACCGGATGATGGACTGGCCCGGACCGATCCTGACGGATTCAGGCGGGTTCCAGGTGATGTCGCTCGCGAAGCTGCGCACGCTGGATGCCGAGGGCGTGACGTTCCAGTCGCATCTCGACGGCAGCCGCCACCGGCTGACGCCCGCCGATTCCATCGGCATCCAGCACAAGCTGGATGCCACGATCACCATGGCGCTCGACGAATGCACGCCGTTTCCGGCGACCGAGCAGCAGGCGCGGGAGTCGATGGAGCTGTCGATGCGCTGGGCCGCGCGGTCGAAGGAGGCGTTCGTGCCGCGCGAGGGCTATGCGCTGTTCGGCATCGTGCAGGGCGGCGTGTTTCCCGATCTGCGCCGCCGCTCGGCCGAGGCGCTCTGCGCCATCGGCTTCGACGGCTACGCGGTCGGGGGCCTCGCGGTGGGCGAGGGCCAGGCGATGATGCTGGAGACGCTGGACGCGACGGTGCCGCATCTGCCGGCCGAGGCGCCGCGCTACCTGATGGGCGTCGGCACGCCCGACGATCTGGTGTGCGCCGTGCAGCGCGGCATCGACATGTTCGATTGCGTCATCCCGACGCGCGCCGGGCGCACCGCGCGCGCCTATGTGCCGTCCGGCACGCTCAACCTGCGCAACGCCCGCTTCGCCGACGAGGACGCGCCGCTCGATCCGGACTGCCCGTGTCCCGCCTGCGCGCGGCATTCGCGGGCCTATCTGCACCACCTGTTCCGCGCCG
>JAFEFJ010000251.1 GCA_018240635.1 Pseudomonadota bacterium
GCCGGGCGGCGGGGGCGATTCGGGGAAGCCCGAGCCCTCGATCGCGACGACGCCGCCGAACAGCTCGGGGCGGCGCCAGGCCGCCTGGGTGACGATCAGGCCGCCGTTGCTGTGGCAGAGCACGACCGGCTTGCGCCCGCCCTGCCCCGCGATCCGCTCCAGCACCGCGACCAGCGCCTCGGCCGCCGCCGGGATGGTGGAGAACCAGCGGGGGACGTGCTGGCACACCAGCGCATCGAGCGCGGCCAGCGGAAACCGCTGGCCGGGATAGCCGCGGCGGGCGGCGAAGCCGTCGGGCGGACCGAGGCGGTAGAAGTCCCACATCTGCTCGGCGCTGCGCGCGACCGGGGCTTCGGGCCAGATGCCGGGCAGCGCGCACCAGCCGGCGCGGCCGCGCTCCACGCCATCGACGACATGCACGGCGAAGCCCGCGCGCAGGAAGCGGTCGAGCCAGCCGGGCCGGCCGTCCGGCGTGGTTTCCCACGACGCGCCCGTCAGGCAGCCGCCATGCACCAGCACGAGCGGCGGGCGCGCGGCGGAGCCCGCGGGGGCGAACCACTGCACGTAGGCTTGTTCCACATGAAACGTGCCGTTCGGATCGTGCTCGACGATCGCCTGCGGGGAGAGTTCGATGCGCTGGCTTGGCTGCCCTGACACGACAACCTGCCGGCCGCCCGCGAAGTAGCTGCCGAAGCCTTCGAGGGTGAGGGGCATGGCTTCCGTCCTTGGATTCGGTGGGCTTAAGCCCACCCTACATCGGGGGCGTTGGGGCGTAGGGTGGGCTTCAGCTCACCTATTCACACCGCTTCCCGCAAGGCGATCCCGGCGGCTTGGCGGCCAACGAGCCTTGCATACGCGCCGCGGCGGGCGAGCAGCTCGGCGTGCGTGCCCTGCTCCACCAGGCGGCCGCGGTCGAGGACCAGGATGAGGTCGGCGTTGCGGATCGTGGCGAGGCGGTGCGCGATGACCAGCGTGGTGCGGCCCACCATCAGGGTATCGAGGGCGGCGCGCACCTGCGCCTCGCTGATCGCGTCGAGATGCGACGTGGCCTCGTCCAGCACCAGGACCGGCGCATCCTTCAGGAAGGCGCGGGCGATGGCGATGCGCTGGCGCTGTCCGCCGGAGAGCTGCACGCCGCGTTCGCCGACGCGGGTTTCGAGCCCGTCGGGCAGCCCGGCGACAAAGCCTGTCAGTGCCGCCTGCTCGATGGCGCGGGCTAGGTCGGCGTCGCTCGCCTCGGGCCGCGCGAGGCGGATGTTGGCGGCGAGCGTGTCGTTGAACAGGTAGGTGTCCTGCGCGACGAGCGCGATGCGCCCGCGCAGCGCATCCAGCCGGAGCGCGCGGAGATCCGCGCCGTCCAGCGTGACCGCGCCCGCGTCCGGGTCCCAGAACCGCAGCAGCAGGTTGGCGACGGTGCTCTTGCCCGCGCCGGATGCGCCGACCAGCGCGACGGTGGCGCCGGCGGGGATGCGGAAGGACATGTCATCGAGCGCGGGGCGGGTGCGGCCCGGATAGGTGAAGCGCACACGCTCGAACGCGAGCGCCGAGCCGCCTTCGGGCGCGGCGGGCTCCTGCGTGCCGTCCGGCGTGCGGACGGGTTCGGAGTCCACGACATGCAGGCGGCGGGTGGAGGCGATGGTGTCGGCAAGCTGGCGGCCGACCTGGGCGATTTCCGACACCGGCATGAAGGCCGCGACCGAGAGCAGCACGAGCAGCGGCAGCAGCCCCGCCGAGAGCGTGCCGTGGGCGACCAGCGCCGCCCCCGCCGCGGCGACGGCGAGGCCGCCCAAGCCGGTCGCCGCTTCCAGCGCGGCGGACTGGAACGAGAGGTCGTGCAGCAGCGCCGCGCGGTCCCGCCCGTAGTCGCGGGCGAGGGCGACGAAGGAATGGCGCCGCCGTCCCGCCGCCTCGAACGCCAGCAGGTCGGCGAGGCCCTGGATGGTTTCGGTCAGGTGCGCGCCGAGCGCGCCCAGCGCGCCGCGCGAGCGGGCGCCGAGCCCGTCGATCCGGCGGCGGCCGCGGAACGGGGCGAGCAGCGCGTAGCCGAGGAAGGGCAGCAGCACGAGCGCGAGCGGCCAGCCGAGGCCGAGCAGCACGCCGAGCACGGTCGCCGGCACCAGCACCGCGACGACGGCGGGGGCGATGGTGTGGGCGTAGAAGTATTCGACCGTCTCGATGTCCTGCGTCGCGAGCGCCACGAGGTCGCCCGAGCGGCGTTGCAGCAGGTAGGCGGGCGCCAGCGCCGCGAGCTTGTCGTAGAGCGCGATCCGCATGCGCGCGAGCAGGCGGTACGCCATGTCGTGCGCGAGCCAGGATTCGAGCCAGTGGCAGAGCGCGGCGACGGGGGCGGCGATCAGCAGGCCGGCGCAGAGCCACAGGATCGGCTCGCCCGCGCGGATCGCGGCGATCACCAGGGCGCCGAGCGCGCCCACGCCGATGAAGGCCGCGACGCGCGCGATGCCGAGCAGCACCGTCACGATCAGGCTGGTGCGCCACGGGCGGATGAAGCCCATCAGCGTGCGGATCGTCTCGCCCCAGCCGACCTGCCGCGCATCGGCGTCGATCGAGCGGCGGACGAGGCCCGCGTCCTCGGTCTCCTCCGCGCCGGGGGCGGCGGCGGGCGCCGCGTCATCGAGCGTCGCCTCGGCCCCCTGCCCCGCCTCGGCCTGCGCGCCCATGAGCCGGGCGTAGAGGCCGCCCTGGCGCATCAGCTCGGCATGACGGCCGGTTTCCGCGACGCGGCCGTGATCGAGCACCAGGATGCGGTCGGCGCCGATCACGCTGGATAGGCGGTGGGCGAGGATGAGCGTGGTGCGGCCCTGCATCAGCCGGTCGAGCGATTGCTGGATCAGCGCCTCGTTCTCGGCATCGACCGAGGATAGCGCCTCGTCCAGCACCAGGATCGGCGCGTCGCGCAGCACGGCGCGGGCGATGGCGATGCGCTGGCGCTGCCCGCCCGAGAGCCGCGCGCCGCGTTCGCCGATGATCGTGGCGTAGCCTTCGGGCATCGCCGCGATGAAGTCGTGCGCGTTGGCGGCGCGGGCGGCGGCCTCGATCTCGGCGTCGGTGGCGTCGGGGCGGCCGAGGCGGAGATTGTCGGCGATGCTGCCGTGGAACAGCGCCGCGTCCTGCGCGACGACGGAGATGGAGGCGTGCAGCACCGCCGGATCGAGGTCGCGCAGGTCGATGCCGCCCAGGCGCACCGCGCCCGATTGCGGATCGAACTGGCGGAGCAGCAGCCGCACGATCGAGGACTTGCCCGCGCCGGACGCGCCGACGATGCCGACGCGCTCCCCGGCGGCGACGGAGAAGGTCAGGCCGCGATGCGCGGGGCCGCGCCCGCCGGGATAGGCGAAGCCGACATCCTCGAACGCGACGGTGGGTACGAGGCGCGCGGGGCGGACGTTGCCGGTCGCGGCGGGGAGCGCGGGCGTGGCCTCCAGCAGCGCGTGGATGCCGGCGGCGGCGGACTGGCCGAGCATGCCGGAATGCAGCACCGCGCGCAGGTCGCGGATCGGGCGGAAGATCTCGGTGCCCGCCATCAGCACGATGAGCAGCGCGGCGAGGCTCATGTGCCCCTGGCTGACCTGCCAGGCGCCGAGCACCAGCGCCGCGGCGGCGCCGAGCGCGCAGCCGAGATCGGCGATGCCGCGCGTGGCGACGCCGGTGGCGAGCACCCAGAACGTGTTGTCCGACAGGGCGCGGGCACGGTCGGCGAGCTTGCGGCCGAACGCCTCGCTCTGGCCGAACGCCTTCAGCGTGGGCAGGCCCTGCACCGCGTCGAGGAATTCCTCGCCATAGGCCTTGAAGGAGCGCGAGCGGGCGAGGCTGGCGCTGCGGTCGGAGCCGTGGACGGCGAGCGGGCCGAGCAGCGCGAGCAGCGCGGCGGCGAGCATCACGCAGGCGACGGGGATGTCCCAGAAGGCGACGAAGGCGAAGATCGCGAAGGGCGCGGCGAAGGCGATGGCGAGCTGCGGCAGGTACTGGCCGAAGAAGGTCTGCAACTGCTCCACGCCGTCGATCACCGAGAGCATGACGCCGCCGGTGCGCTGGCCGGCGAACCAGGCGGGGCCGAGGGCGACGATGCGGTCGAACAGGCGGGCGCGGAGCGTTTCCTGCACGCGCGCGGCGGTGCGGTGCGCCATGACGGTGCGGGCGTGATCGAGCGCCGCGCGCAGCAGGATCATCGCCGCGGTGCCGGCGAAGGCGAGCGCCAGCCGATGCGCGGGCGCGCCGGCGAACACGAGCGCCAACAGCCAGCCGAGGAAGGCGAAGCGCGCGATGCCGGCGGCGAGGGCGGCGAGCCCCAGCGCCACGCAGGCGGCGATCCGGCCCCGGAGGCCGGCGGTCATCGCCCAGAGGCGTGCGTCGAAATACATCGGTCTTCAGGCCTTCCGTTCCGTCGTCCGCCCGTTTGGCGTCGTGGATGGATATCGGCGATTCCGCCCGTTGCGGGGAGCGATGGATTCTCAACCGCGGTTGAGCCAGATTTGACCCATCATGCCGCGCATCGACGCCAACCTGCCACCCCTGCCTGCTCTTCGAGCTTTCGCCGCGACGGCGCGGCTGGGCAGCCTGAGCCATGCGGCCGCCGAGCTGAACGTGAGCAAGAGCGCGATCAGCCACCAGATCCGCGCGCTGGAGGACAGCCTGGGCGCGGTGCTGCTGAAGCGCGGCGGCACCACGGTGCGCGCGGCGCCGACGGCCGAGGGGCAGGTGCTGCTGCGCGCGGTGGAGGAGGCGCTGGAGCAGCTCGGCCGCGCCTGCGAGCGCATCCGCGCGCCGCGCCGCCGCACGCGCCGGCGCGCGCTGGTGGTGTCGGGCAACGCGCCGTTCTGCGCGCTGTGGCTCGCGCCCCGCGTCGCCGCCTTCGCCGCGCGGCAGGCGTCGGTGGACGTGAGCCTGCGCGTGCTGGACGACGAGCCCGACTGGCAGCGCGACGGCGTGGACGTGGCGATCGTGCGGACGCGGCGCGATTCGCCGCCGCACAGCAACGGCCTGCCCGACCGCACGCTGGCGCACGAGACGGTGTTCCCGGTCGCGAGCCCGATCCTGCTGGGCGGCGCGGCACCGGATGACCGCGCGCTGCTGACGCGGCACACGCTGCTGCAGGAGGATCATTACAGCGTGCCGGAATACGGCTGGGAGACGTGGTTCGGCGTGCTGCGCGCGGGCGCGGTGCCGGAGGAGCGCGTGGTGCGCTACGGCGGCTACAGCCCGGTGATCGGGGCGGCAGTGGCGGGCGCCGGGATCGCGCTCGGGCGGTCCCCGCTGGTCGATTCCGAAATCGCCAGCGGGCGGCTGGTGCGGCTGTTTCCGGGCAGCGAGCTGCCGGGCTCGTGGCGCTTCGTGCTGCGGCAGAACCCGCATGCCGCGGCCGCGCCGGTCCTGCGCGCCTTCGTGGACTTCCTGCTGGCCGAGGCGCAGTCTAATCCGCGTCCGCCCGCGCCCGAAGACTGACGCGGAGGCCGGCGCGGCGGGCATGGGGGAGTCTTCGCGGGGGAAACCATGTTCGATCTGGACGGCTTCGTCGCCGAATTGCGCGAGACGCTGGGCGAGCGGTCGCGGCAGGCCATGCAGGAGGTCGTCGCCCGCGCGGTGTCCGATCCGGCATCGCTGCTGCGGGTGCTGGGCGAGCCCGAGAGGGCTTCGGTGACGGTGCTGCACCGCTCGCCCGAACTCACGGTGCTGAACGCGATCTGGAGCCCGGGCCACATCACGCCGCCGCACAACCACATGGCCGCCGCCGTCATCGGCATGTATGGCGGGCGCGAGGACAACCTGTTCTGGCGGCGCATCGAGCATCCCGACGGCTTCGAGATCGAGGCCGCGGGCGGCCGGGCGCTGGGCACCGGCGATGTCGCGGTGCTGGGCCGCGACGTGATCCATTCGGTGATCAACCCGCTGCAGCGCCTGAGCGGCGCGATCCACGTCTATGCGGGCGACTTCTTCAAT
>JAFEFJ010000252.1 GCA_018240635.1 Pseudomonadota bacterium
GCTGCCGGCCTGGGCTGGCGCCGCGCCCGCCTGGCGGCCCGCGCCGCCGCCGGCCGAGCCGCCCTTGCCCTCGCCGCTGGCGCCGAGCCGGCCGGAGAACGCGGGGCTCGGCCCGGTGCCCGCCGCCGACTCGCCGCTGGCGCAGCGCGACATGGCCGGCCGGCGCTTCCTGCGCGGGCAGCTGATCCACGGGCTGTTGCAGCATCTGCCCGCGCTGCCCGAGGACGCGCGGCGGGCGGCGGCGCTGGCGTGGCTGGAGCGGCCCGGCCACCGCCTGCCGGGCGGCGACGCGGCGGCGCTGTGCGAGGAGGTGCTGGCGGTGCTGGCGCATCCCGAACTCGCGCCGCTGTTCGGGCCGGGCAGCCGGGCCGAGGTGCCGCTGACCGGCCTGGTGCCCGGCGCGGACGGGCCGGTGGTGGTGGGCGGGCTCGTGGACCGGCTGGCGGTCTTGCCCGACTCGGTGCTGGTCGCCGACTTCAAGACCAACCGCGACCCGCCCGCCGATCCGGCGGCGACGCCGGTCCTGTATCTGCGTCAGCTCGCCGCCTACCGGGCCGTGCTGCGCGGGATCTTCCCGGGCCTGCCGGTGCGCTGCGCGCTGGTCTGGACCCAGGCCGCCCGCGTCGCCATGCTGCCCGATCACCTCCTCGATCCGCACGACCCTTCCGCGCGCCCAGCGCCGGTTGATCCGCCTGCCGCCTGATCCCAGTTCTCACCAACCCGAAGCGAAACCGCCCAGACAGAGAGCGACATGAGCCAGAACACGAAGCCGGTCACCGACGACACCTTCGCCACCGACGTGCTCTCGGCCCCGGGCCCGGTGCTGGTCGATTTCTGGGCCGAGTGGTGCGGCCCCTGCCGCGCCATCGCCCCGGCGCTGGAGGAACTCGCGGGCGAGTTCGCCGGCAAGCTGACCGTGGCCAAGGTCAACATCGACGAGAACCCCGAGACGCCGAACAACTACGCGGTGCGCGGCATCCCCACGCTGATCCTGTTCAAGGACGGCAAGCCCGCCGCGACGCAGGTGGGCGCTCTGCCCAAGAGCCGCCTGAAGGACTGGATCGCGGGGAATATCTGACCGCCGGATCTCGGTAGCCCTCTCCGCCCGCTTGCGGGGGGAGAGGGAGGGGCCCGTTGCGCAAGCAACGGGAGGGTGAGGTGGGCAGCGCCGCGCCTCACGTCTCTGGAATCCCCCACCTCACCCGGCCTCTCCGCCCCCAGGGGCGGAGAGGGGAACGGAGCCGCGGATCGCGTCGCAATCGTCGTGCCCGCGCGGGACGAGGCGGCGGGGATCGGGGCGGCGCTGCGGTCGCTGCTGGCGCAGGACTATCCGGATTTCCGCGTGATCCTGGTGGACGACGGCAGCACGGACGGCACCGGGGACATCGCGCGTGGGATCGGCGATGCGCGGCTCACGGTGCTGACCGGGCGGCCGCGGCCCGCCGGGTGGAGCGGCAAGCTGTGGGCGGTGGCGCAGGGCATCGCGGCGGCGGGGGACGCGGAGCTGATCTTCCTGACCGATGCCGACATCGTGCACGAGCGCGGCCATCTGTCCGCGCTCGCCGCCAAGATCGACACCGGATGCGACATGGTATCCGAGATGGTGGCGCTGTCCTGCGAGAGCCTGGCGGAGCGCGCGCTGGTGCCGGCCTTCGTCTATTTCTTCCAGCTTCTGTATCCGTTCGCCTGGGTGAACGACCCGCTGCGCGCGACCGCCGCCGCCGCGGGCGGGACGGTGCTGATCCGCCGCCGCGCGCTCGAGCGGATCGGCGGCATCCAGGCGGTGGCGGGCGCGCTGATCGACGACGTGGCGCTGGCCGCGGCGGTGAAGAAGGGCGGGCGCATCTGGCTCGGCCACTCGCTTCTCGCGCGTTCGGTGCGGCCCTATCCGCATGCCATCGACATCTGGCGGATGGTCGCGCGCACCGCCTATGTGCAACTGCGGTTCTCGCCGCTGCTGCTGATCGCAACGACGCTGGGCATGGCGCTGGTGTGGCTGGTTGGGCCGCTCGCCGCGATCTTCGCGCACGGCGCGGCGCGCTGGCTCGGGCTCGCGGTGTGGGCGGCGCAGATCGTTTCGTATCTTCCGACCCTGCGGCGCTTCGGCCTGTCGCCGCTCTGGGCGCCGGCGCTGCCGCTGGTGGCGCTGTTCTACATGGCGGCGACCATCGGATCGGCGATCGATCACCACAGCGGGCGCGGCGTGGTGTGGCGCAACCGGGCGTATGCCGGGGGCGGCGCATGAGCGGGGCGGCGCTCACGCCGGAAGTTTCGGTGGAAACCTGGTCCGGCAAGGACCGGGGCGACGAGAACTTCCCCGTCGGCTCCGCGCTGATCGCGCCCCGGCTGCGCCCGCATGTCCACGCCTTCTACGCCTTCGCCCGCAACGCCGACGACATCGCCGACAGTCCCGACCTCTCGCCCGAGGACAAGGTGGCGCGGCTCGACACCATGCAGGCGGTGCTGCTGGGCGAGACCGATGCGGGCTCGCCGTCCGCGCTGCGGCTGCGCGCGAGCCTTGCGGAGACGGGCGTCACGCCGCGCCATTCGACCGATCTTCTGGTGGCGTTCCGCCAGGACGCGACGAAGCGGCGCTACGCGAGCTGGGACGAGCTGCTGGACTATTGCCGCTTCTCCGCGATGCCGGTGGGGCGGCACGTGCTCGACCTGCATGGCGAGGACCCCGCGCGGGTCTATCCGCCCTCGGATGCGCTGTGCGCGGCGTTGCAGGTGCTGAACCATCTGCAGGACGGATCGAAGGATCTGGCCGCGCTCGACCGCTGCTACCTGCCGCGGGATCTGCTGGAGGCGAACGGCGCGTCGGTGGAGGATCTGCGCGGGAGCGCGGAGACGCCCGGGCTGCGGCGCGTGTTCGCCGCCCTGCTTGACCAGACCGACGCGCTGAACGCCACGGCGCGCGGGTTGCCGCGCGCGGTGCGCGACCGGCGGTTGCGGCTGGAGACGGCGGTGATCGTGGGGCTTGCGGAACGCCTGGCCGCGCGGCTGCGGCGCGGCGATCCGGTGGCGACGCGGGTGAAGCTGACCAAGACGGACGCATTGCTCAGCGTGCTCGCTTCGCTCAGGTTTCTGCCATGAGCGACGCAGCACTCTCCGCCCGGGCCGTGCCCGCCGATCCCGGTCCCGCCGGGCCGCGCGGCCCGCTGGGCGCGGCGCAGGCCGACCTGGATGCGGTGGAGGCGATCGTCCGCGGCGCGGGCACGAGTTTCTATCGCGGCATGCGCGTGCTGCCGCCCGACCGGCGGCACGCGATGTACGCGATCTACGCCTTCTGCCGCATCGTGGACGACATCGCCGACGAGGACGGCGACTTCGCCGAGAAGGTGCGCCGGCTGGATGCGTGGCGCGCGCGCGTCGCGGCGCTGTACGAGGGTGCGGCCGACGGGCCGGTGACGCGCGTGCTGGTGCTGGCGGCCCGGCGCTTCGCGCTGCGGCAGGAGGATTTCGTCGCGATCATCGACGGGATGCAGCAGGACGCCGAGGCGCCGGTGATCGCGCCGTCGCTGGAGGAACTCGATCTCTATTGCGACCGCGTCGCCTCGGCGGTGGGCCGGCTGTCGGTGCGCGCCTTCGGGGACGCCTCGGCCGATGCCGACGCGGTGGCTTACGGGCTCGGGCGCGCGCTGCAACTGACGAACATCCTGCGCGACATCGCCGAGGACGCGGAGCGCGGGCGGCTCTATCTGCCCGGGCCGTGGCTCGACGAGGCGGGCGTGCCGCGCGATCCGGCGGCTGCGCTGACGGCGCCCGGACTTGGCGCGGTCTGCGCGCGGGTCGCGGCGCTGGCGCACCAGCATTTCCGCAGCGCGCACGCGGCGATGGACCGCTGCGATCCGCGCGCGATGAAGCCCGCGCGGCTGATGGGTGCGACCTATGCCGCGATTCTCGCCCGCCTCGAACGCCGGGGGTGGCGGCAGCCCGCCCCGCGTGTCAGCCTGCCGCTGTGGCAGAAGCTGTGGCTCGCGCTGCGGTATGGACTCGGCTGAAACGATGGGGTGGAGCGAATGATCAAGAAGCCCGCGCACTACGAGGAGATGAACGATCCCCAGGCGCGGCCGCGCTACATGGGGATTCCGACCTTCTTCCGCTGCCCCGCGACGCAGGATCTGAACGATGCCGATATCGGCATGGTCGGCGTGCCCTACGACGGCGCGGTGACGAACCGCAACGGAACCCGCCACGGTCCGCGCGCGGTGCGCGACCTGTCGAGCCTGATGCGGCGCATCAACGCGGCCACCGGCATCCAGCCCTTCGAGGCGGCGCGGGTGCGCGACCTGGGTGATTGCTGGATCGAGTTCCCCTTCTCGGTGGACAAGGCGCACGCGGAGATCGCGGCCTTCTACAAGACCGTGGTGGCGGCGGGCGTGATGCCGCTGTCGGTCGGCGGCGATCATTCGGTCAGCCTGCCGATCCTGCGCGCGGTGGCCGAGAAGCGGCCCGTCGGCATGATCCATATCGACGCGCATTGCGACACCGGCGACGACTACCTGGGCTCGCGCTTCCATCACGGCACGCCGTTCTCCCGCGCGGTGGAGGAAGGGCTGCTCGATCCGAAGCGCGTCATCCAGATCGGCATCCGCGGCACGACGAACGATCCCGACATGTGGGGATTTTCGCTGCGCAGCGGGATGCGCGTGCTGGGGATGGACGAGTTCCACGACAAGGGCTGGCGCTACGCCGCCGAGGAAGCCCGCCGCGTGGTGGGCGACGGGCCTGTTTACCTTTCATACGATATCGACAGCCTCGACCCCGCGCAGGCGCCCGGCACCGGCACGCCGGAGGCGGGCGGCATCCAGGCGATCGAGGCGATCCGGATGCTGCGCTCGCTGCGCGGCCTGAACTTCGTCGGCGGCGACCTGGTGGAGGTCTCGCCGCCCTACGACGTGGGCGACATCACCGCGCTGAACGGGGCGACGATCCTGTTCGAGATCCTGTGCCTGCTGGCGGAGACGGTGCAGGCGCGGAAGGCGCGCTAACCCCGTCATGGCCCGCGCAGGCGGGCCATGACGATGAGGGGGGCGGGCGTTCTGCTCGGAACGCTTTTCCTCGCCGCCTGCGCCGCCCGGCCGGTGGCGGTGACGGACCCGCCGGCGGGAGCAGGCGCGACCGTGTATGTCGTCGCGCGGGGGTGGCACACGGATATCGGGCTCGACGCGGCGCTTCTCGATCGCCGCTGGGATGCGCTGCGGGCGCGGTTTCCCGGGGCGACGATGTTCGTGGTGGGCTTCGGGGAGCGCGCCTATCTGCAGAAGCCGAACCACACGCCGCTCGATGCGCTGGCCGCGTTGCTGCCGAATGACGGTCTGCTGCTGGTCACCGCGCTGGTCGCGCCGCCCGAGGCGGCGTTCAGCGACGACGAGGTGATCCCGGTCGCGGTGTCGCCCGCGGGGTTCGCGGCGGTGGCGTCCTATGTGCGCGCCTCGATGCGTAACGGCCCGGACGGCGCGCCCGAGCCGGTGGGCGGCGGGCCGTATCCGGGTAGCGCCTTCTACGCGGCGACGCCCACCTACAGCGCGCTGTTCACCTGCAACACCTGGACCGCCGATGGGCTGCGCACCGGCGGCGTGCCGATCGAAACGGCGGCGATGTTCTTCTCAAGCCAGGTGACGGGGCAGCTGGACTGGCGGACAGCGCGGTAGCTCTCCTCCCGCGAGGCAGGGCTATCGCACATGAACGGCAACGCCTCCTCTCCGCCCGCGCTTGCGGGGGGAGAGGGTCGGGGTGAGGTGGGTGGTGCCGCCCGAAAGTTGCCCGAAGCAACACAAGAAA
>JAFEFJ010000253.1 GCA_018240635.1 Pseudomonadota bacterium
CGCGACGAGCAGGAATGAGCCGCGGGGGGCCCCGATCTCCAGGCGGCTGCCTGCCCGGACGCTTTGGTGGAGGAAGCCGCTTGCGAGCCCGCGTTCGTTCTTGACGCCGATGCGGTAGGTGGCGGTTCCGGGCGGACCGCACAGCGAATAGTTTCGTGTGATGGCGGACGCACTCGGGCGCGGCCGGACGCGGACCGGGATGTGCTGGCCGGGCAGTGCCGGCGGCAGCAGCGCGCCGTCTTCGGCCGCGAGTTCGAACGACCGGACGTCCGCGCTTTCCTCGCGCGAGTTAACGACCACAACCGGGCGGAAGCCACGCCACGCGACCTGCGCCGACGCGCCGGGCCCAAGGCCGGCGTTGCCGGTTGTGCCGCCGGCTTCGGCAGCGGCAAGCAGCGCCTGCATCGAGCCCTGCCAGTCCAGACTGAGCGCGGGAATCCGGACCGCGCGGCGCAAGGCCTCGAGCGGATGCGACGCCGAATAGAGCAGGGCATCGACTTCCGCGACAGTCATGCGTCCGGTGCCGTCGGAGAGCTTCTCGATGCGATCGCCAGCACCGATCTCACCCTCCTGTATCACGCGAAAATAGAAGCCGGGCCTGCGGTGCGCCACTAGCAGCGCCGGCATCTCCGGCTGGCTCAGCCTGATGCCGACCCTGTAGCAGGTATCTCGCGGCTGGCTGACCTCTAGGACGGCACCGCCAATCTTGAAACGGTCGCCGATACAGACTTCGGCATCGGCGAGGCCCTCCACCGTAAGGTTCTCGCCGAAATTCCCCGGCACAAGATCCGGCCGCCCGAGACGGTTCGTCCAGTACCGGTAGGAGTCGAGCTGATAGACCAGAAGCGCGCGCTGCTCGCCGCCGTGGGCGCGCAGATCGGCCTGGCCGTCGCCATCGAGATTCAGCCGGCCGGCGAAAACCCGCCCGATCACCGGCGTCTTCCAGACCGCCGTCCGGACTGTCCTGCCCTGCCACTCGATGTTTCGCGGAAGTCCAACATTGACAGAAGCGACTATCATTCGAAGGGCCTCACTCATCAGTTGACCCTGCCCGGGCCACTGACGGAACGGTTTCCCCGAATGGCGAGCCGGGCGGTATCGTCGGCCAGGTCCGCCCGGGCCAGCACGCGCGGGCACGCCGCCGCAGCGCCGATTTCAGGCCACCCGCGCAACCCATTGCACACGCGAAGTTCCCGGCACGAACGGGTCGCCGAAGTACTGGGTTTCGCAGGCCGCCTTACCATCCAGGGACTCCATGATGCTCACCGAATAGGACAGCTGGCCGTCGTAGGTGAGGATGAACTCCGTGACCCAGAGGCCGCCCGTGCCGACGATGCGTCGCACCATGGAGCGCGTGGCGTTCGGCTGGGCGGCGCGGGAGGCTCATTTTATGCCGGCCCCGGATGGGTCCGCCCGACTTTAGGTATTCGAGAAGCGCGTCCTCTCGGCAAATGTCGTGTTCAACGGCGAAGTCGCTGAGGTCCAAGGCGGCCCAGTGGCGATCGAGTGCCGGCCCTATTCAGTCGTCATCCATCCAGTTTCTCCTGTTCCACGCCGGCGCCGCGCCTCCGCCCTCGATGCGTGTCGTCAGGATCGAGGCGCGCAATCGTGGCGAAGGACCGACCTGAACGTGCCGTGCCGATTCCCGCGCCGCCAGTGGACGATGGTATCGGCTACGCGATTCGCGGGGGACGCTGCGGGGCGTGCCACGGGGAACCCTGCGGGCACTCGCGCATTACTCGGCGGATGGCTGCGGCTGGCGCAGGTGCGAAGTGCGGCAGGGGCCGGGGCAGTTTAAGGCGCGGGCGATACCATGGTACAATCGACGGCTTCGGGTTCGCCAGCCATGTATATCGGCGGCAGGGAGCGAAGCCATGGCGATCCACGAGGCCGATCCGTGGCGGTTGCAATACTTCGCCGACGTGCCCTGCCCCGACGATGTTCATGTGCCTACTGAGGATGCCGATGCGTGGCAATGGTATCCGGCGCAGCACTGGATCTATGACCGGCTCGCGGTGGCCCGCTCGCAAGGCCTGCGGGCCGCGCCGCACGGGGTGATGCCGGACCGTTTTCCGGTCTTCTCCAAGCCGATCGTCAATCTCCGTGGCATGGGCGTCGGCAGCCAGCGCATCGGCACGCCGGCCGCGTACCACCGAAGCCTGAAGGCGGGGCATTTCTGGATGGAACTGCTGACCGGCGCGCATGTCAGCAGCGACTTCGCCGTTCAGGAAGGCCGTGCGATGTGGGCGCGCCATACCATCGGGACACCGGCCGGGCGCGGCACCTTCGACCACTGGATCATCGACGCCGCCGGCAATCCAGGGATCGAGGATTATTGCGGCGATTGGATCGCGCGCTGCCTGCCGGGCTACACCGGCATGCTGAACATCGAGACGATCGGCGGCCGCATCATCGAGGCGCATCTTCGTTTCGCCGACCAGTGGCCTGATCTGAACGGGCGGGGATGGGTCGAGGCGGTGATCGCGCTCTACGCGACCGGCCGCTGGCAGTTCGACGACAGCGACCGGCGCACCGGCTTCAGCGTCGTGCTGTTCGGACCGAACGGCCGCCGCTACCGCCACCCTGACGCGCGCCTGCTCGACGGCATTCGCCGCCGCCCCGGCATATCCAGTCTGCAGATCACGTTTCATGAAGACCGCGACCCGCGCCGGCACGCCATGCCACCTGGAGGATTTCGTCTGGCCATCGTCAACTGCCACGACCTGGAAGCCGGCCGCCACGCGCGGGAAGTCTTGCGCGAGTCCTTTCTGGCACAGATTCGTTCCGACATGCGAGCGGCCGAACTGCACCGACAGGAGGCTCCCCATGCATAGTCGAGAGGATGTCGCTCTCGCGCCCGATGTGTCCAAGCCATTCCAACGGCGGCGCTATCACCGTGTGCGCGACCGCACGCAGGCCCTGGTGGCCGCACTGTCGGCGGAAGACCAGGGGCTGCAATCGATGCCCGATGCCAGTCCCGCCAAATGGCACCGCGCCCATACGACGTGGTTCTTCGAGGAGTTCATCCTGCGGCCCTTCCTGCCCGGCTACCGCCCATTCGATGAGGCTTTCCGCTATTTATTCAATTCGTACTACGAAGCCGTTGGCGAGCGGCATCCGCGCCCGATGCGCGGCCTGCTGAGCCGGCCTTCGGCGGACACGGTCACGGCCTATCGCGCCCATGTCGATGCCGCGATCAGCGGACTGCCGGACGAGGTGACCGCCGAGATCCATCGGCGCCTGGAACTCGGCCTGCAGCACGAGGAGCAACACCAGGAACTGCTTGTCGTCGATACCCTGCACGCCTTCGCGCAGCATCCCGATTGCCCCGCTGTGCTGCCCGGCTGGCAGCCGCCGCCCGGCGCCTCTGGCCCGGTGTCGCGCATTCCCGTCGATGGCGGCGTGGCGATGATCGGCCATGCGGGCGAAGGCTTCGCGTTCGACAATGAACAGCCGCGCCATCGGATCCATCTGGAACCGTTCCGGCTCTGCTCGCACCTTGTGCGCAACAGCGAGGTGGCGGCATTTATCGCCGATGGCGGCTACCGCACGGCCACGTTGTGGATGTCCGATGGCTGGCAGGCGATGCAGCAGGCCTGCTGGTCGGCGCCTCTCTATTGGCGGCGGGTCGATGGCGGCTGGCAGCAGGCGACGCCGGGCGGACTTCTTCCTGTCGATCCCGACGCACCCGCGCGGCACCTGAGCTGGTACGAGGCCGACGCCTTTGCCCGCTGGGCGGTCGCACGCCTGCCGACCGAGGCGGAATGGGAAGCGTCCCTACCGATACCCGGGATCCACGAGCGGACGGGCCATGTGTGGCAATGGACCAGTTCTGCCTACAGCCCCTATCCCGGCTTCAGGACCGCCGCCGGCGCCATCGGCGAATACAATGGAAAGTTCATGATCAACCAGATGGTCCTGCGCGGCGGCTCGGCCGTGACGCCGGAAGGGCACGCGCGCCCGACCTATCGCAACTTCTTCCATGCCGACCGCCGCTGGCAGTTCAGCGGCCTGCGCCTCGCCTGGGATGCGTGAGGCCATCATGGACCATGCATTCGTTGCTGAGTCGTCCGGATTCGTCCCCTCCGTCGCGGAGGCCGCGCTCGATGGATTGCTGAAACCGCAAAAGACGCTGCCCGCGCGGCTGTTCTACGACGAGGAAGGCTGCCGCCTGTTCCGGCGCATCACCGAACTGCCCGAATACTACCTGACCCGCGCCGAGCACGCGCTGCTGGATGCCAGCCGGCCGGCGCTGACGGCGTACCTGCGGCGCCGTTTCGATCATGTGACGCTGGTGGAATTCGGCACGAGCGACGAGGCGAAGGCCGCGCATTTGTTCGCGATGCGCGACGCGCTCCAGGGGCCGCTTGTCCGCGCTTATGTCGCCATCGATATCGCCGGTGCGGCGCTGGAGGCCATGCGTATCCGGCTGCGCCGATCGCGTCCCGACATCGTCGTGCGCACAGTTGCCGCGGATTTCGAGCAGCCTGTCGCTTTGCCCCAGGTCTTGCCGGAGCTCCCACCGCTCGGGTTCTTTGCCGGATCCACCATCGGCAATTTCGATCCGCCGCGCGCCTGCGCGTTCCTGCGGCGCGCGGCAAGAACCTTGGGCGGCAATGCCGCCCTGCTGGTGGGCTTCGACCTGCGGAAGGATCCGGCGGTTCTGGTGCCCGCGTACGACGATGCGGCGGGCGTGACGGCCGCATTCAATCTGAACCTTCTGGCGCGGCTGAACCGGGAGGCAGAGGCAAATTTCGACGTGACGGCGTTTCACCATCGGGCGGTCTGGAATGCTGTCGCCGGCCGCATCGAGATGCATCTCGTCAGTCGCCGCGCGCAGCAGGTTCGCGTCGCGGGCCACGTCATCGCGTTCGTGGAGGGCGAGTTCGTCCACACCGAGGACAGCTACAAGCACACCGAGGAAGGCTTCACCGGCCTTGCCCGCGCCGCCGGATGGCAGGTGCACACGATATGGAAGGACCCGCTGCGCCGCTTCGCCCTCGGTCTGCTGGATCATCCGGCCTGGCAAATCCTGTAGGGCTGACCCTTTTTGGGTACGGGCCGGCTGTCAATCGGCGCGCAAAAGGGACCCCGTATCGGCGTCCAAAAGGGACCCCCATTGGAGCGGCTTGTGGCGGTAGTCCATAGGGGGGACCCGCGCGCCGCGGAGTGCCCGTTGCGAGGCTGACGCAGCGGCGCGCGGGGGGTTCCTGTGGACCCACCGGTGCAAGCCGCGGGGGTGGGGTCTGGGGAGGGGGTCAGGCGCGGTTCTTGAAGCGCCAGCTCTCGTTGCCGGTCTCGACGATGTCGCAGTGGTGGGTGAGGCGGTCGAGGAGAGCCGTGGTCATCTTGGCGTCGCCGAACACGCTGGGCCATTCGCCAAAGGCCAGGTTCGTCGTCACGATCGCCGACGCCTGCTCGTAGTGACGGCTTATGAGGTGGAACAGCAGCTGTCCACCGGACTGAGCGAACGGCAGATAGCCGAGCTCATCGAGCACGATGAAGTCCATGCGGCAGAGATATTCGGCCATGCGTCCGTGGCGGCCGGAGCGGCCCTCGGCCTCAAGCTTGTTGACCAGGTCGACCACGTTGAAGAACCGGCCGCGCTTGCCGTCGCTGATGCAGGCGCGAGCGATCGCGATGGCAAGGTGGGTCTTGCCGGTACCGGTTCCGCCGACCAGCACGAGGTTCCGTTGATGAGCCAGGAAGTTGTTGCTGGCGAGGTCGCGGACAAGGGTCTCATTGATCGGCGTGTCGTCGAAGGTGAAGTCGTCGATATCCTT
>JAFEFJ010000254.1 GCA_018240635.1 Pseudomonadota bacterium
GCATCCGCTGCAACCAGACGGTGAAGTTCACCGACCTCGCGGCGCTGGCGCGCGGGCTGGGCGCGGAGCGGCTGGCGACCGGCCATTACGTGCGCCGCATCGACGGCCCTGAGGGGCCGGAGCTGCACCGGGCCGCTGATCCGGCGCGCGACCAGAGCTGGTTCCTGTTCGCCATGACCCGCGAGCAGCTGGCGTTCAGCCTGTTCCCGCTGGGCGATATGCCGGACAAGGCCGCGGTGCGGGCCGAGGCCGCGCGGCTCGGCATCCCGGTGGCGGCCAAGCCGGACAGCCAGGATCTGTGCTTCGTCCCGGGCGGCGACTACGCGGCGGTGCTGGCGAAGCTTCGGCCCGAGGCGCTGGCGCCCGGCGAGATCGTCACCGCCGACGGCGCGGTGGTGGGCAGGCACAACGGCGCAGCCCGCTACACGGTGGGCCAGGCCAAGCGGCTCGGCCCGGCGGCGATGCTGGACGGCGCGCGGCAGGTGGTGGTGGCGACCGATCCCGCACGGCGGCGGGTGGTGATCGGCCCGCGCGGCGCCGGCACGCGCGACGTTTCGCTGGCCGAGATGCACTGGCTGATCGACCCGCCCGAGGCGCTGGCCTGCGACGTGAAGCTGCGGGCGCGCGAGGCGCCGCATCCGGCCGTGGTCCGCCCGGCGCCGGACGGCGCCGCCGTCACGCTCGCCGATCCGGCTTTACCAGCGCCCGGACAGGCCTGCGTGATGTATCGGGGCGACCGCGTGCTGGGCGGCGGCTTCGTGCGGCGAAGCGCATAGCCGCTCCGCCCTGTGCGGGCGAGGTATTGTCAGGGCAGCTTGACGGAAACCTTGCGCACCCGCCGCCAAACTGTCCATAGTCCTTGACAAACGAGCGAGGGACTTCGGCCGACGGCCATCCTCTCGCGGCGCACATCAAGGCGCGAGCGGGACGGCCCCCGCCACGCACGGGGGAAACCAAACCATGACCATCGGCGCCATTCTGAAGGACAAGGGCAACACCGTCGTATCGGTCGCGCCGACCGCGAGCGCGATGGAGATCGCCGAGGTGATCTCGTCGCGCCGGATCGGCGCGGTGATGGTGCTGAACCCGGACCAATCCGTTGCCGGCATCGTCAGCGAGCGCGACGTGGTGAAGGCGTTCGCCGCGCACGGCGCGAAGGTGGTGGACCTGCGCGCCGAGGATCTGATGACGCGCGCCGTCACCACCGCCACGCCATCGACCAGCGTGGACGAGGCGATGGAGATCATGGACGCGGGCTATTTCCGCCATCTGCCCGTGGTGGTGGACGGCAAGCTCGCGGGCATCATCAGCATCCGCGACCTCGTGAAGTTCCGCATCATGCAGCACGAGCACGACGTCGAGAATCTGCGCGGCTACATCGCCCGCCCGTATTGAGGCGGATCAGGCGGCGGCGCGCGCCGCCAGCATCGCGGCGAGCGTCAGCATGACGATGCCGACCGCGCCGTCCAGCACGCGCCAGGCGGCGGGGCGGGCGAACAGCGGCGCCAGAAGCCGCGCGCCGTAGCCGAGCGAGGCGAACCACGCGAAGCTCGCGGCGGCGGCGCCGGCCACGAACAGCGGACGCAGCGCCGCCGGCTGCGCCGATCCCGCCGCACCCACCACCAGCACCGTGTCGAGATAGACATGCGGGTTCAGCAGCGTGAACCCCGCCGTCGCCGCCAGCGCGCGGCCCAGCGTCACGCCGCCGTCCGCGCCCGCCGCCATGGTTTCGCCCGCGCCGATCCGCCGCAGCGCCTTCAGTCCATACCAGCCCAGGAACGCGGCGCCCGCGCCCGCCAGGAGCCGCGCGAGCTGCGGGACGGCGGCAAGCGCGGCGCCGAGGCCGGCGACGCCCGCGGCGATCAGCACCGCATCGGCGGCGCCGCAGAACAGCACGATCGGGCCGACATGCTCGCGCCGCAGCCCCTGGCGCAGCACGAACAAGTTCTGCGCCCCGATCGCGACGATCAGCGCGGCGGACAGGGCGAAGCCGGTCAGGAAGACGGGAAGCGCGTTCGACATGCCGCCTTCTCCTCGTCCGGCGCGGATAAGGAAAACTTGTTCTGCTAAAGCGGGTGAAGCAGAAGTTCATCCATGCTCGACTACGCCGCGCTCGCCGCCGTCGCCGCCGTGGTCCGCGAGGGCAGCTTCGAGCGCGCGGCCGAAGCGCTCGGCATTACGCCCTCGGCGGTGTCGCAGCGTGTCCGCGGCTTCGAGGAACGGCTGGGCGCGGTGCTGATCGTGCGCGGGCAACCCTGCGTTCCGACCGACGCCGGGCAGGCGCTGTGTGGTCATTTCGACCGCGTGCGCCTGCTGGAAGCCGATCTGGCGCCCGCGCTGACAGCCACGGGGCAGGGGGCCGGTCTGCCGCGCACACTCGGCGTCGCGGTGAACGCCGACAGCCTCGCGACCTGGTTTCCCCGCGCCGCCGCCCGTTTCGCCGACCGCACCGGCGTGATGCTCGACCTGCGGATCGATGACGAGGCGCACACCGCCGACCGCCTGCGCTCGGGCGAGGTGCTGGCTGCGGTGACCGCCGATCCCGATCCGGTGCAAGGCTGCCGCACGAGCCCGCTCGGCAGCCTGCAGTACGCCGCCTGCGCCAATCCGGACTTCGTGCGCCGCCATTTCCCGGACGGCCTCACGGCTGAGGCGCTTGGCACGGCGCCGCATCTCCGCTTTGACCGGCGCGACCTGTTGCAGGCGCGCTGGGCGCGCGAGGCGTTCGGCGCCGACCTGCGCGGGCCGGTCCATTGGGTGCCGTCGGCGCAGGGCTTCCTCGATCTCGCGCTCGCCGGCCTCGCCTGGGCGATGCAGCCCGTCGCGCTCGCCCTCCCGCATATCGCGGCGGGCCGGCTGGTGGAATTGCCGCCGGGGCGGCGGGTCGCGGTGACGCTGCACTGGACCGTCGCGCGCCTGCACGCCGCCGCGCTGCGTGCCCTCACCGACGCGGTCCGCGAGGCGGCGGCGCACGGCCTGTCCGCCTGAGGCGGCGGAGTCAGCCGGCGCCGGCGAGGAAGGCGCGCACCATCGCGATGGTCGCGGCCGGATTTTCCTCCATCACCCAATGGCCCGAGTCCGGAACGACGGCCTCGTGCACGTCATCGGCTGCGGCGCGCATCACCGCGGCCATCGTGGCACCGAAGGACTTCTCGCCGCCCGCCCCCAGCACCGGCATCGCGAGCCGCGCGCCGGTGGCAAGCCACGCGCGGTTGTCCTCGGCGTCCTGGTCGAAGGCGGCGAACTGCGCGAAGCCCGCACGCATCGTGCCGGGCAGGGCGTAGAGCGCTGCGTAGTGCTGCCGCGCCGCTTCCCCGAAGCGGGCGGGATCGGCGGAGAATTCGTTCCAGAAGCGGTCGAGGTAGATGCGTTCGCGTCCCGCGACCAGCCGCTCCATGTCCGGGCCGCCGAACCGGAAATGCCACAGCATGGGGTTCTTGAGGATTTCCTCCCACGGCCCGACGCCCGGCACCGGGGCGTCGATCAGCACGAGACGGCGCACGCGGTCGGGATGCTGTGCCGCGAACTGGAAGGCGACCATGTTGCCGATGTCGTGCGCGACGAGGTCTACCGGTCCGGCGCCGAGGGCCGCCAGCACGCCCGCCAGATCGCCCGCCTGAGTTTTCTTGTCGTAGCCATCCGGCGGTTTCGAGGACAGGCCGAGCCCGCGCAGGTCGGGCATGATGACGCGGCGGCCGGGCGCGAGGGCGGCGGCCATCGGCGCCCACATGTCGCCGGATTCGCCGTAGCCGTGCAGCATCACCGCGTCGGGCCCCGCGCCGCCGGCGCGGACATGGATCGTCGCGCCGTTCGTCGCGATCTCGCGCGTCTCGAACCCGGCTGGGAAGGCGAAGGCGTTCTCGGCGCTCATGGTTGCCTCATGTCGTCTGTGCGTCATCGGGTACGGCGGGGACGCGGCGGAAGCCGATGGCGATGCGGTTGTAGGTGTTGATCAGGCCGATCGCGATCGTCAGGTCGGCGAGTTCCTTTTCATCGAAGGCGGCGCGGGCGACGGCGAAGGCGGCGTCGGGGATGTGGTCCACCGCCACCAGCGTCACCGCCTCGGTCCAGGCAAGTGCCGCGCGCTCGCGCTCGGTGAACCAGCCCTCCGCCTCGCGCCAGACCGGCACCAGCATCAGCTTCTCGTCAGCCACGCCCGCTTTCCGCAGGTCCCGGCTGTGCAAGTCCACGCAATAGGCGCAGCCGTTGATCTGCGAGGCGCGGAGATAGGCGAGATCGAGCAGCTCCTTGGGCAGGCCGCTGTTCCGCACGTAGAGATACACGCCGGCGAGCGCCTTCATGCCGTTGCCGGCAAGGGCCTCGTAATCCAGCCGCTGCGTCATCGCCGCTTCCTCTCCTTCGTTGCATGTCCGCCGTGATGTTGCCGGGCGACGCGGCGCGGGTCCCGTGCCGTCGCGCGGATGTGACCGGCGGCGCGGACGCGGTTCACGTCTACACCGCCAGCCGCCGGACCGGCAGCGTCCAGGCGAGCGCCGAGATGCAGCAGGAGAACACCGACACGGTCAGGAACACCGCGCGGAAGGCGTTGGCGATTTCGCCCTGCACGATGGCGGCGCGCAGGGGCGGCATGTGGCCCATCGCCGCCGGGCCCTCGCGCACCATGCCGGCGAACAGGGCCGCGGTCTCGCTGTCGGTCGCCGCCAGCACGCCGAACAGCACCGCGCCCACCAGGGCCACGCCGAAGGCCGAGCCGATCGAGCGCGCGAGCTGCATCGCCCCCGCGCCCACGCCCAGCATTCGCGGGCCTGCCACCATCTGAACCGTCACCTGGGCGACCGGCATCGCCGAGCCCTGGAAGAACCCGCCGAAGCCCAGCAGGCACGTCACCTGCCAGGGCGTCATGCGCGGCGAGAAGATCCCGAGCAGCACCAGCGTGGTGAACGTCACCAGCAGCGCGCAGGACGGCAGGATCGCGGTCCGGCCGGTCCAGGAGATCGAGCGGCCGAAGGTGAACGAACCGCACCCCACGCCCGCCGTCAGCGGCAGCATCAGGAAGCCGGTTTCCGCCGGGCTCGCGCCGTGCGCGACCTGGAGATAGATCGGCAGGAACGTCACCATCGAGACGAGCGAGGCGCCGGCGAGCGCCGACATGCAGCAGCAGCGCCAGATCGCCGGCTGGCGGATCAGCCCGATGGGGATCAGCGGCGCCCGCGCGCGGCGTTCCTGGCGGACCAGCAGCACGCCGGACAACCCGGCGACGGCGGCGAGCGCGAGCATCACCGGCAGCATCCCGGGATCGAGATGCTGGGCGAACTCGAAGGCCATCAACAGCGCCGTGACGCAGGCGGAGAGCAGGATCAGGCCGATCCCGTCGAAGGACAGGCGCTCGGAATGCCGCGTGCCTTTCGGCAGGCGCAGCACCAGCAGCATGCCCAGCAGGCCGAGCGGCAGGTTGACCAGGAACACCGAGCGCCAGCCGAACCATTCCGTCAGGAAACCGCCCGCGATCGGGCCGAAGGTGCTGCCGCAGACGATCATCGTCGCGAGGTAGCCCTGGAAGTGCCCGCGCTGGCGCGGCGGCACGCTTTCGCCGATCAGCGCCTGCGAGAGCACGAACAGCCCGCCGCCGCCGAAGCCCTGCGCGACGCGGGCCGCCACCAGCGTCATCATCGAATTCGCCGCCGCGCAGCCGAGCGAGGCCACGATGAACAGCGCGAGCGCGGCCAGCATCAGCCGCCGCCGCCCGAACGCGTCGCCGAGCCGCCCGTACACGGGCGCCGCGATGGTGTTGGAGAG
>JAFEFJ010000255.1 GCA_018240635.1 Pseudomonadota bacterium
CCCGCGCCGCTGGAAGGACATCTGGAGCGCCGGCCATTCGGTTTCAGGCGTCACCGACATTCAAGCCGCCGCCGATCTGATCGCCCGCACGCGCGACGAATACGATGCCGCATCCCACAGGAGCGCACGATGAGCCCGGTCACCCCACCCCCCGACGCCGAGGAACGCCGCCGCCGCAAGGTGGTCATCACCTATCCGAACGGCACGCTGCCGCCGCCCGATCTCGCCATGCTCGCGGACGTAAGGCGCGGCGCCACGCTGGTCGGTGAAACCATCGTCGCCCCGCGCGAGGGCGGCGCGTTCGACGTGCCGCGCGGCCATTTCTTCCGCATCGTCAGCGTCGAGGGCCCGCAGGTCGGCGACCTCAACCTGTTCAACGCCGCCAACCTCCAGGAACGCTTCTTCAGCGGCAAGACGCGCGCGATCCATGCCACGCACGTCAGCACCGGCGACCGGCTCTGGAGCACGCTGCCCTACCTGCGCCCGATGGCGACGATCACCGAGGACACGCTGGGCTGGTACGGCTGGGACGAAGATGGCGGCGGCATCCACGACGTGATCGGCACGCGCTGCGATCCCTACACGACGAAGCTGCTGTCGGGTGCCACCTTCCACCACAACTGCCACTCCAACCTCAGCCGCGCGCTCGCCGCCGCGCGCGGGATGCCGGTGCGCGAGGCGGAACTTCTGGTGCACGACGTGATGAACGTCTTCATGTGCACCGGCTTCACGCTGGATACGCACCAGTATTTCATGAAGGCGAGCCCGGTGCGGCCGGGCGACTACATCGAGTTCTTCGCCGATATCGACCTGCTCGGCGTGCTCTCGGCCTGCCCCGGCGGCGATTGCGGCGCCGACCAGTACGGCGAGCCCGCGCGCTGCTACCCGCTGAAGGTCGAAGTCTGGCGCCCCGACGCCGCCTTCCTCGCCGCCTACCAGCCGCCGCCGGTCAGCAGTTACGACCGGACGCACGGCCTGGGCTGATTTTAGCTGCGGATGAAACCAACCATCGTCCGCAACGCCGCGCGCGCCGCGGGGGACTCGGGATCGGGCGCGATGAACGCATGCGGCATCCCCGGAAACAGCCGCAGCGTCGCCTCGCCGCCCGCCATCGCGTAGGCCTGCGCGAAGCGGCTCGCCATGTCGGGCGTCAGGTTGTCGTCCTTCGTGCCCTGCATGATCAGCAGCCGCGGCGTGTGCACCGGCTCGCCGCGCTCCAGAATGCCCTGCGGGCTGCCTTCCTCCATCGCCGCCTCGTCGGGCCAGAAGCGGTGATGCGCGTCCACCAGCCGCTCGTTGCCGCGCTCGCGCATCACGCGGTATCGGGTCAGCGGATCGGCGACCGGCCAGCACACGATGGCGAAGGCCACAGTGGCGTCCATCGGCGCATCCTGCGCCCCGCCGCCTTCCACCGGCAGCGCGGCATAGCGCGCATCGTGCGGGCGCAGCACGTTCAGCAGCAGCAGGTGCCCGCCCGACGAGGTGCCCAGCGCGCCCACCAGCTCGGGCCGCGTGCCCAGTTCCTCCGCGTGCGCCTTCAGCCAGCGGATCGCGCGGTTCACGTCCGCCACCGGCACGGGATAGGCCGCAACCGGCGGCATCCGGAAATCGACCGACACGACCAGGATGCCGGCCTCCGCCAGCGCCTCCGCGATCGCGACGTTGTTCAGCCGGTCACCGTTCACCCAGGCGCCGCCATGCACTTCCAGAACGGCGGGGAAGGGGCCGTTGCCGGCGGGGCGGTAGATGCGCGCCAGCAACGCCGCGCCATCGGCCTCCGCGTAGACGCGATCCTCGGGCGGCGGGCGCATCCCGGCGCCGCCTACATCGGCACGCGGCTGCGCCGCTGGCCGAACGCGCCGCCGATCGCCTGGCCGAGCTGATAGGCCAGCGTCTGGTTGTCCGCCCCCTGCAAGGTGCACTGCACCGAGCCGATCCACAGCGTCGCGCCGCTCGATGGATCGGTCGCCTGCGCGCGGAACACCAGCAGCCCGGCCTGCGCCGGCGTCGCCGGAGCGAACGCGTCGTAGCTCGGGATGTCGGGATTGGCGCGCGCGATGCCACCCGACAGGAAGCCCTCGGACCCGCCCGGATACCCGCCGCCGCCCTGACCGCCGCCGCTGCCGCCCTGCGGCAGCACGTTCCAGGTCAGCCGCAGATTCACCGCCCCCGGCTGCGGGCCGGGCGCGACCGTGGCGCCCGCGTTGCGCATCCCGTTGGCGAACGCCTGCGCCTGCGCCGTGCTGGTCGGCGTGCTGGTCTGCATGTCGATATGCACCACCGGCGGCGACGGCAGCGGCTTCAGCAGCGTGGACGACAGCTCGCCCTGGCACGCCGTCATCGCCTGCGCGCCGAGCACGGGCATGGCGGCGAGCGCGGCGGCCAACGTGGCGGCGCGGAGCGTCCCGATGGACGGGGCCAGCATCGCGTTCGGGCGCATCATGCGTCTCCTCCGGTTGGCGCGCGGCGCCTCATGGGCCGCTGCGGTCGGCCTGGAACTGATAGGCGCAGGCATCGCCCGACATCGAGCCCTGCATATGCCCGTTGCCCACCTGTCCGCGCATGTAGGCAGCGCCCGAGGCGGCCGAGAAGAATCCGTCCTTGTCCACCGGCGCATCGAAAGCGCGCGTCGGCATGTAGGGCACCTCGGGCTGGGGCAGCACGTAATGCAGCATCCGGCCGCGGATCGTCACGGTCATGTCGTCGCGGCTGCCGCACAGCACGCCCGCGTTGCTGCTGGAGATGAACTGCCGCGCGCCGAGATAGGTGCCGTCCACCGGCACCGGGCCGCTCGCCGCGCCGGGCGGCGGGGCCGCCGAAGGCAGCGCCGCGCCCGCGGATGGCGGCGGGCTTTGCGGCCCCGCGCAGCCCGCCGCCAGCGCGGCAAGCCCGATGCACGCCAGACCGAAACGCACGCTCGCGACACGCATGCCCGCGCTTTCCGTTGCCCAGAAGATCGTTGCTCCATAGGCGGCGCAACGAACGAGCGCAACCGGCCACCCGGCGGTCCGCGGGGCACGCGGGACGTTACGATGCCGGGCTATCCAGTCCCCGGCGCGCCTCTATTCTGGACGCCGGGCCGCCAAGCGCGCCCATGCGTTCCGAAACAAGACCGCCGTGCAGGAAGGAATTTCGTTCGATGCCCGCAAGCCGCCGTGCCGTTCTCGCCGCCGCCCTCGCCGGAGCCGCCGCTCTCCCGCTGCGCGCGCCGCGCGCGCAATCCTCCGACGTCGTCAGGATCGGCGTCCTCACCGACCTTTCGGGCAACTATCGCGACGTGACCGGGCCCACCTCGGTCGCCTGCTGCCAGCTTGCGGTCGATGAGTTCACCAAGGCCAATCCCGGCATCAAGGTGGAACTCGTCAGCGGCGACCACCTCAACAAGCCCGACGTCGCCGCCACCATCGCGCGCCAGTGGTTCGACCGCGACGGCATCGACCTGATCACCGATGTCGGCAACAGCGCCGCCGCCATCGCCGTGACCACCGTCGCGCAGGAGAAGGACAAGATCCATCTCAACACCTCGGCCGGCTCCTCGGCGCTGACGGGCAAGTACTGCAGCCCCAACCAGCTCCACTGGACCTACGACACCTGGAACCTCGCGCACACGATGGCGAAGTCGATCGTCAAGCGCGGCGGCGACAAGTGGTACTTCATCACCGCCGACTACACCTTCGGCCATTCCATCCAGGACGACACCACGGCGCTGGTCACCGCCGCCGGCGGCAAGGTCGTCGGCTCCAGCGCCTATCCGTTCCCGGGCACCACCGATTTCTCGTCCTATCTTCTCCAGGCCAAGGCGAGCGGCGCGAACGTGCTGGCCTTCGCCAACGCGGGCGACGACCTGGTGAACTGCGTCAAGCAGTGCCGCGAATTCGGCCTCGCCGACGGCAGCCTGACGATGGCCGCGATGGTCGGCTCGATCACCGCCGTCACCGGCGCCGGGCTCGACACGATGCAGGACGTGTACTTGTCCGAGAATTTCTACTGGGACCTGAACGACCGCACGCGCGCCTTCATGGCCCGCATCAAGCCGCGCCTGCCCGCGGGCGTGTTCCCGAACGAGGTCCATGCCGGCGGCTATTCGGGCGTCACGCACTACCTCAAGATCGTCAAGCAGATGGGCGCGGCGAAGGCGAAGGCGTCGGGGCGCGAGACCATCGCGGCGATGAGGGCGGTCAACCCGGACGATGACTGCTTCGGCGTCAGCTCGATCCGTCCGGACGGGCGCGTGATCCATCCCAGCTACCTGTTCCGTGTGAAGGCGCCGAAGCAGAGCAAGTATCCGGGCGACTTCTTCGAAACCCTCGCCACCATCCCGGCCGAGGAGGCGTTCCGCCCGCTGAACGCCGGCGGCTGCCCGATGATCAAGGCATAAAGGCGCCGGCCCGCGCGTCCCGCCCGCCCCGGCGTTCCCGGGGGAGCCCCAGGGGAGCCCCAGGGGAGCCCCAGGGGCGGGCGGGTCGGTTGACGGCGGCGGCAGGGCAGGGGAGAACGAAGCAGAAACACGGGGGGCGCGATGGACGCGATTCTTTCCCTGTCCGGCGAGCCGGAACCCGAGGCCGCGCGGATCGTCGAGGACGGGCTGAACGCCTTCAACGATGCCTATGTCGGCTACGCCGACCGCGCGCCGCTCACGGTGATCGCGCGCGCGGCCGATACCGGCGCGATCCTCGGCGGCATCGTCGCGCACACCTCGCTCGGCCTGCTCTTCGTCGATCTCGTCTATCTGCCGGACACGCTGCGCGGACAGGATCTCGGCAGCCGCATGATGGCGATGGTGGAGGACGAGGCGCGGCGCCGCGGCTGCCGCGCGGGCGTGGTCTACACGATCAGCTTCCAGGCGCCCGGCTTCTACCAGCGCCTCGGCTGGGAAGTGTTCGGCGAGGTGCCGTGCGACCCGCCCGGCACCAGCCGCGTCTTCCTGAGCAAGAGCTTCGGCTGACGCCGCCGCTGAAGCTGACGGCCGCGTTGCCATCGGATTGGGGCACCGCTACACCCGGGCGATGCCCGATCCTCATCTCAGCGATGCCGACCTCATCGATCTCGCCACCGCGCTCGCCGAACGCGCGGGCGAGGCCATCCTCGCCGTGCGCGCGCGCGGCTTCGATGTCATGCGCAAGGAAGACCGCTCGCCGGTCACCGAGGCGGACCACGCGGCCGAGGCGATCATCGTCGCCGGGCTGCGCGCGGCAAGGCCGGACATCCCGGTCATCGCCGAGGAGGAAATCTCCGCCGGCCGCATCACCGCGGTCGGCCGCGAGTTCTGGCTCGTCGATCCGCTCGACGGCACCCGCGAGTTCACTTCCGGAAACGACGAGTTCGCCGTCAACATCGGCCTGATCCGCGACGGCAAGGCGGTGCTCGGCGTGGTCGGCGTGCCCGCGATGGGTGAGATCTTCGGCGGCATCGTGGGGCAGGGGGCGTGGAAGCGCACCGCCGCCGGCACGCAGCCGATCCGCACCCGCCCGACGCCGGCCGAGGGGCTCACCGTGCTGGCCAGCCGCCACCACGGCAACGACGAGCGGCTGCGCGCCTTCCTCGAAGGGTTCAACATCGCCTCGGTCGCGAATTTCGGCTCCAGCCTGAAGTTCTGCCGGCTGGCGGAGGGCGTGGCCGACCTCTATCCCCGCCTCGGCCGCACGATGGAGTGGGATACCGCCGCGCCGCAGGCGGTGCTGGAAGCCGCCGGCGGCCGCGTCACCGTGTTCGGCACCGACAAGCCGCTC
>JAFEFJ010000256.1 GCA_018240635.1 Pseudomonadota bacterium
ACGTCGTCTGCGCCGAAGCGGACCCCAAGGCGGCGGCACAGCACGTGACGCTGGCAAGTAGGACGTGGCGCAAGGTCTTTACGTAAGTCATCAGTTCCCCCCAATGGGCGGTCGACCCGTCCGGTCGATCGCGCTTCGATATTCGGCTGCTCCCGCGGCAGCTTTCTTTTCTCAGGCGGTATGGCTGCCCGTCAGGGACAGGCGGCACCACTCTTTACCCATGCCTCGACCAGGGCGCCCGCCTGTGCCTGCGTGCCCGGTGCCGGCGTACGACCCGCGCCGGGCGCCCAGGCCCAGCCGACTAAGGTGTCCTTGCCGATGTGCTCGATCAGATCTTCCAGCGAGCGACCGCCATTGCGCTTCGGATCCTTGATCTGCACGCAGATCTCCGAGACGGTCTTGCCCTCCCATGCCATCTCGGCCGGGGCTAGGTGCCACCCGGCGTGGCCTGGCACATGTCCGGGATCGAAATTGCTGTCGCGGTGGCAGTTCGTACAGCGCATGCTGTCGAGCCCGAACCCGTCGACGCCGCGGAAGACCGGTGGCTGGTGCAGGCGCGCGGAATCGCCCTGCCGCGGCCGGTCGGTCGCCGGATGGCAGTTGGTGCAGCGCGGATTGGTCAGCACTTTGCCGAGTTCGGTGAAGTAAGCGGCCGACCGCTTGGCCGGATCAGCGATGCCGGCGAAGCTCGCCGGCGCAGCAAGCGTGCGGTCGGTCGCCGCCGACGTGCTCTGGCCGGCGACACCGACACTGAGCAGGCAACTGACGATGCCACCCAAAACGGCGATCGCGGGCCACCTTTCGAACCTCATCATCGGACTATCCTCAGCTGACGGACAGGGCTTGGGCAGTCGGGTATCGGCGGTCGGAGCGAGTCGTCAGGTGAGGTAGCGGTCGGGATCCGCCAGGATCACGTCGCGCACGGCCTGGTGGTACTTCACGTAGCCGGTGCAGCGGCAGAGATGGCCGTCGAGCGCTTCGCCAATCGTGCGCTCGACGTCCGCGCGGGCGATGGGTGCCTTCGCCAACCGCTCCAGCAGCACCTGCCCCTCGTTGAGGAAGCCGGGCGTGCAGTAGCCGCACTGAAAGGCGAAGTGCTCGATGAAGCTATTCTGCAGGGGCGTGAGGACGCCGTCGCGAGCGTGCCCCTCGACAGTGCGGACCGACTTGCCGTTGAATTCCGTCGCGGCGACGATGCAGGTCGGCATCGTCGTACTGGTCCCGTCGGGGGCATCGACGATGATGGCGCAGCTCAGGCACTGTCCAGCCCCACAACCGAACTTGGTGCCGGTAAAGCCCAGGACTTCGCGCAGGAAGTCGTTCATCGTTAGGTCGTCGCGAACGTCCATCGGGCCGTGTGAGCGACCGTTGATCGTCACTGAAAGCGTCGTCACGCGAGTACCCCTTTGATCATGGCCTGCGTTACCGGCAGCGACTGGAAGCGGTGCCCAGTGGCGTCGTAGATGGCGTTCAGCAGCGCCGGGACGATCGGGATCATCACCACCTCCGCCATGCCCTTCGGCGGCTCGTTCGGCGACAGGGGCGGCAGCACCTCGATCTCCAGGTCGTGCAGAGGCAGGTCGGAACCGCGCGCGACCAGATATCGCCCGAGATTCCAGGTGCCGTCGCCGGGCCCATGCTCGAAGGGCGGAAGGCTCTCCAAGAGCGCGTAGCCCACGCCCATGGCGAAGCCGCCCTGCGACTGGCCGAGCACGATTTCCGGCACCAGCGCCTCGCCGCATTCGAGCACGCTGTAGGCCTTGGCGATGCGCAGGGCGCCAGTCGTCTTGTCGATCTCGATTCGCACCGTCGTGCCGCACATGGAGGCGAACGCTGTGCCGATCCGATTGTAATCGGTGTTCGGGAAGGCCACCGTCTTGCGGTCGAGCCGCTGGAAGGATCCCGAACCCTGGCGCACCGCCAGCGCGTCGATGTTGCCGGTCCAGTCCTCTCCATCCACTGCGAAGGTCGCCTGTGCCCAGGCCCAGCGGGAGAAGGCGTGGGCCATCGCCCCGGTGACCCGGCCCTGCTCGTGCGCCTTGGCGGCGATCGCCTTCAGTGGCAGCGGCGACAGGCCCGACAGGATGAGGACGCCATTCTGCCAGTAGGCATCGCGCCAGAGGCTCGCCCTCGGGTCGGTCGCCCGGATGCCCCAGAGCGCCAGGGCCGCCGGCCATAGACCAAAGCGAAACACTGCCCGTGCCGCCTCTGCCGCTGCCTGGGTCCCGACATGCGCGCCGATCGAGGCGCTGGTGGCGGAGGAGATGGAGGGGACCCAGCGCGGGTTCGCCGCCGCGGCATCCTGTTCGGCCTGGCTGATCGCATAGGGATCGCCAGAGGTGACGAGGCCGAGTTCGTCGAAGACGTCGACCTGGGCGACCGTTACCTCGTCGGCGACGGCGCCCAGATGGGCTGCGACGCGATTGGCCAGCGCCGTGCCGATGCCGTTGCCCATTTCCACGGCATCGCTGTGGATGGAGATTCGGCCCTCGGCGTCGATCGTCACGGTGCCGAGCGAGCAGTCCGCCCCGGTGCCGTAGTCCTTCGCTGCACAGGCGACGCCCGTGCCGACGAGCTTCCCGACAGTCGCCCTTGCCTTCTGCTGCTTCCGGTCGCGCCAGATCGGATGCGCCTCCAGCTTGTCGAGGATTTCCGGGGCGCGCACCGAAACCGAGTAGGGATTGCCGGTCATGGTGCGCTCGCCGACCTTCAGTGCGTTGCGGCGGCGGAATTCGATCGGGTCGAGCGGCAGCGCGGTCGCGACCTCGTCGACGAGTGTTTCGAGTGCCGTCATGGTCTGGAGCGTGCCGTACCCGCGCATCGAGCCGGCGGTGACGCCGCGCGAGTGCAGTGCGACCGTCGTTACGTCGACCTTGGGTATGTAGTACATGCCGATGGCGCCGGTCGCGCCGACGACGGCGACGCTGGCCGAATAGTTCGCCAGCCCGCCGCCATCCAAAACGTGGTCGGCGGCGAAGGCCGTGATCTTGCCGCTCGCCCGGTCGACGCCGATGCGGGAACTCATCTTGAACGGGTGGCGCTTGATGCCGCCCTGGAACTGCTGGAAGCGGTCATGCGCCAACCGCACCGGGCGGCCAGGGAAGAACATCGCGGCGAGTGTGACGTAGAGCGGGAACGGCGTATGGTCCCGCCCGCCGAAGCCGCCGCCGATGTAGGAATATTGCGCGTCGATCTGGTTCGGCTTGAAGCCCGAATTCGCCTCGCCGAGCATGAAGGCGATCGCGCCCGCCGCCTCGAACGGTGACTGCACGCCCAGCACGATCTCGAGCTTCCTGTCGCCCGTGTTGTACCAGGCGAGGCCGGCTTCCGGCTCCAGGAACATTGGGTCGACGGACTGGGTCTCGAAATCCCGCACCAGCGACAGCACGGCCGGATCGGACTTGGCCAGCTCGGCACGGATCGCCTCGCCATAGGTAGCACCCTTGACGTATTCGGGGCCCTTGGCGTCCGGCAGCACGGTCCAGACTGGGCGCCCTGAACTCTCGACGAAACCGGGGCTGATCCAGCCCTCCTGGATCGGCGAGTAGACGTCCTGCGACGCTGCCGTCGCGCCGGCGATGCGGGTGAAGCGGAAGGCGCCGTAATTGGGCGCGTCGACGGGCCCGGTCTCCTTCCCGAACTTCAGCAGGCCCTTCTCGCGGAACAGCAGCCGGGCGCGGTCGAAGGCGTCGAACTTTTCGAACAACAGCAGGGCCACCGGCTGGCCGAGATAGAGCGGCGTCTTGCCGGGCGGACACAGGAGATCGCCCTTGTAGAAGTCGGGGACGCGGATGCCGGCGCGCACCAGATCGTCGGCGGTCACGACCACGGTCGGCTTTGCGTTCGCGGGCAGGGAGGCGAGGTCGAGGCCCTCGTAGGCATGGCTCGCGTCCGGCGCGCGGACGAGCAGGGCGTGGCCTGTCTCCACCGGCCAGCCCGGCATGTCCGCCGCACGGAAATCGGAGGCGTAGAGCTTCGCGCCCGTGACCTTAGCCACGCCGTCGACGCGGCCTACCGGCGGGTGCCAGACGCCGCGCCCAGGTAGAGTCTCGTGCGCCAGAAAACCAGGAATGTCTGCCAGCGCGAACCGGGACAGACTTAACCCGATACCGCTGACCACGCTCCACTTGAGAAACTCGCGCCGCGAGGGCCGCATGGTGCCAAACCCCTGATGAGCTGCAAGGTGCCGGTGACCGGACCGAGATTTTCGGTAGGTTTTCAGACAGTCGGAAAGCGCAAGTTGTTTTGGGATAGAGCGGTTTGAATTACGCGGAATGAGAGCTTTTTGTTGTTCTCTATGTTGCTCACAGGAATCGAATTTTGATCGACACTAATAGACGCGAATGCCACATTTTTGGCTACGATGACAACCCGAAAAATACTGAAATCGAAGCTTTTTCGGAAGCTTTTTGCGGTGCGCTAGAGCGGAACCCGATCACTCTGGATCGTATCCAGCGGCTGCGAACATGTTGACGCATTCTGCGGGAGTGATGAGGTCGATCAGGCGGCCGATTGCGGCCCAGAGGGCATCGACTGTGCGGGCGGCCCCCTTGCGCAGGAGCGCCTTCAGCTTGGCGAAGGCGTTCTCGATCGGATTGAAGTCGGGGCTGTAGGGCGGCAGGTAGCGTAGCTCCGCGCCTGCGGCCTCGATCAGGTCCCGCACGCGCGGCCCCTTGTGGCTGGACAGGTTGTCCAGGATGACGACGTCGGCTGGGCGAAGCTCCGGGACGAGCACGCGCTCCACCCAGGTCTCGAAGACAGTGCGGTTGACCGGGCAGTCGATCACGAACGGCGCGACGATACCGCTGTTGCGCAGGCCGGCGATGAAGGTAGTGGTCTTCCAGCGTCCGTGCGGCACGCTAATGCGCAGGCGCTCGCCGCGCGGACAACGACCGTAGCGCCGGGTCATGTTGGTGCTGGCCCAGCTTTCGTCGACGAACACCAGCCGGTCGGAGTCGAGATCGACCTGTCCCTCGAACCAGGCCGAGCGCCAGCTCAGCACATCCGGGCGGTCCTGCTCGGCGGCGTGCGCCGTCTTTTTTCGCGTCAGCCGGTGCCGGGCAAAGAAGCGCCACAGCGTGCCGTAGCCGAAGTGCAGACCCTGGCTCGCGAGTTCGCCGCGCAGTTCCTCGATCGACATGTCGCGGCGGGCCTCGAATGTGCGCAGGATCAGACCGGCATGCGCTTCGATCGCCGCGCTGCGACGGTCGCCACCGAGCGGCCTGGGCCGCAGGTCGCCGGATTGCCGCTCCAGCGATCGCCACCGGCTGACGCTGGCGGCGCTGACATTGAAGCGCGCTGCAGCCGCGCGGTGGCTCAGGCCCTCATCCCGCACGGCAGCCACGACGCGCTGCCGCAGATCCAGCGAAAGTGCCTTCGACATTCCTGCCGGCCTCCGCTCCGGCAGGAAGCGTGAATCAGCATTCCGCCGGTTCGGGAATCCCATGCGATTCCGTCAGCTCGGATTCCGCTATAGAGCTTTGGATGCACGTTGGCGCGTTTGGAATTTCCACCGCGAAGGCGGTCGGCCGCTTCCTATCCGCCGAGCCTATGCGGAGTGGGAGCCGAAATGGGGGTGAACGCGGAAACACCGCAAGGGCGGCCAGACCACCTAAGCATCGGCGGCACCCTCGTTCCGGCGGCGGCGAGGGCGCGGCTTAGCCTGGAAGGGACGCTGCTGTCTGCGCTCGCCAAGCTCAGATTTGGACGAGTGGCCCCAGGGCTATGT
>JAFEFJ010000257.1 GCA_018240635.1 Pseudomonadota bacterium
GGCATCCCGCTCTACGCGCAGCATGTCGATGCGATGGACAACGCGACGCTGGTGGACATCTTCCGCACCGAGGAATCGAGCTGCCTGCTGGGCACCGACGCGATGCGCGACGGCGTCGACGTGCCGGGGCGCGCGCTTCGGCTTGTCGTGTTCGAGAAAGTGCCCTGGCCGCGCCCCGACATCCTGCACCGCGAGCGGCGGCTCCATTTGTCGGGCGGCGACGCCAAGACCTACGACGACCGCGAGGCGCGGCTCAGGCTCCGCCAAGCCTTCGGACGGCTGATCCGCCGCGCCGACGACCGCGGCGTGTTCGTGCTGCTGGACCGCCGCACCCCGTCCCGCCTGCTGACCGCGTTTCCGCACGGCGTGCAGGTCCGCCGCGTGGGACTGGCCGAGGCGGCGGCCGAGACAGCCGCCTTCCTGGCGGCGCCGAAGGGGTGAGGCGGCACGGGTCCGCGGCACCGAAGTGCGTGCAACGGGCCTCGTAACCTGTTGCGTCCGGTGGTAATTCGGGACCCGGCAGCCGGTCGGGCGCACACCGTGGCCGAGGCGTCCAGGGCGGGGATCGGCAGACGGCGTGAGCGACGCTAAGCCGCAGACACTCGGGAAATACGAAATCCGGGGCACACTCGGGCGCGGCGCGATGGGGGTGGTGTACGACGCCTGGGACCCGCACATCGCGCGGCGCGTCGCCATCAAGACCGTGCGGATCCCCGAGGCCGACGACACCGCCGAGCACGAGGCGCTGGCGCGCTTCAAGCGCGAGGCGCAGGCGGCGGGGCGGCTGACGCATCCGAACATCGTCGGCGTCTTCGACTATGCCGAGGACAACGGCGTCGCCTACATCGTGATGGAGTTCGTCGAGGGCCGCACGCTGAAGTCGATCCTGGACTCGGGCGAGCGGATGGCGGTGCCCGACGTGGTGCGGGTGATGCAGGAGATCCTGGCGGGGCTGGCGTTCAGCCACGCGCGCGGCGTGATCCACCGCGACATCAAGCCGGCCAACATCCTGCTGACCGCCGAGGGCCAGGCGAAGATCGCCGATTTCGGCATCGCCCGCATCGACAGCGCGAGCCTGACGCAGGTGGGCACCGTGATGGGCACGCCCGCCTACATGTCGCCCGAGCAGTTCATGGGCCAGACCGTGGATGCGCGGACCGACATCTATTCCTCGGGCGTGCTGCTGTACCAGTTGCTGACCGGCGAGCGGCCGTTCGACGGCAGCCCGACGGCGATCATGCACAAGGTGCTGCACACCTCGCCGCCGAAGCCGTCGGCGTTGTCGGTGACGGTGCCGCGCGCGCTGGACGCGGTGACGGAGCGCGCGATGGCGCGCCGCCCGGAGGACCGTTTCCCGAGCGCCGCCGCCTTCTCCGAGGCGCTGGGGCGCTGGGCCGAGGCTGCGCCGCCAGGGGCTCTGGCTGCCGAGAGCGACGCGGAGGCGACGATGATCGCCTCCGACGCGACGATGATCTCGGCGGAGGCGACGGCTTACCACCCGGCGGCGATGCCCCAGGCCGCACCGCCTGCCGCGCCGCCGCCCGTCGCGCCGCCCGTCGCGCCGCCCGCTTCTCCGCCTCCGGCGGCGCCCGCGGGCGGCGGCGGACGGGCGGTGATGATCGCGGCGATCGCGGGGATGCTGGCGCTCGCCGCCGCGGGCGGGGCGTGGCTGATGATCGGCGGGCGCGAGAAGGCGCGGGAAGCGCCGTCGCAGACCGCCGAGCGCCCCGCTGCGCCGCCCCCCGCCGCCGCACAGCCGCAGCCCGAGCCGCCGACGCCGCAAGCCGCCGCTCCTGCGCCTGCGCCTGCGCCTGCCCCCGCGCCTGCCCCCGCACCGGCCCCCGCCTCTGCGCCATCGCGGGCCGCCGCGCCCGCTCCGGCCCCCGTGCCTGCGCCCGCTCCCGTGGCTGCCGCCCCACCCTCGCCCGCCGCGCTCCGCGCGCAGCTGGTCGCGGCGATGGCGCCGGTGCCCTGCCATCTGTCCGACGTGGTGGTGGCGCCCGCGCCCGAGGGCGTGACGATCACCGGCCTCGCGGGCGCGGGGGAGCCGGAGCTGCAACTGCATCAGGCGGCGGCGGGGGTGCTGAGCGGCATCACGCCGGCCGAGCCGGTGGACTGGCAGTTGCGCACCTTTGGCAACCGCGACTATTGCACGGCGCTGGAGATCGTCCGCCCCTTCTCGGGGCACGACGGCACGGCGGGCAATGCCGGGCTCGCCATCGCGCTGCCGCGGGGCGCGCAGCGGCTGGCGACCAATGATTTGCTGAAGCTGTCGGTCGTGATGCCCGCCGTCTCCGCCTGGCTGCAGATCGACTACCTGCAGAGCGACGGGCAGGTCTGGCACATGCTGCCGTCCGCCGACGAGCCGGCGCGGCTGTTCCCGCCCGGCGCGCACGCCATGATCGGCGAGCCGCGCAAGGGCTTCGGCGGCTGGGCCGTCAGCGCGCCGTACGGGCGCGACATGATCGTGGCGGTGGCGTCCACCAAGCCGCTGTTCGTCAACAAGCGGCCGCAATCCGAGCCGGTGGGCGCCTATCTGGAAGCGCTGCGCACCGCGCTTTCCATCGCCCACGACCACGACGTGCAGATGTTCTCTGACGCGCTGGTGCTGGACACGGTGGACCGGCCGTAGAGCCGGCTTCGGTTTCGTTCGATACGAACGTCCCTTGTTCCGTCATCGCGAGCCGCCGCCTGGCGGCGTGGCGTCCGGGGCCGCGGCACCGCGCCGTTGCCCTGGATCGCCACGGCGCTGCGCGCCTCGCAATGACAAGGACGTTACGGCATGACGAGGACGTTACGGCTTCGGCGGGCGGGGCGGGTCGGTGACCTGGTCGCGCAGCCAGTTGCGCGGCATGCCGAGATAGAAGGCGAGGCGGAGCACGTCGAGGCGCTCCTTCGGGATGCCGAGCAGCGCGGGATCGAAGAACTCCGATTTCGGCGTGAACATCATGTAGGCCTGCGCCTCGTTCATCATCAGGTCCTCGACGCCGGTGTCGTAGCCGTCCTTGCCGAGGAAGGCGCGGATCTTCTCGCGCTCGGCATCGGTCAGCGCGTCGCGCCAGAAGTTGTGCACGAAATCGGCATACGATTCTGATGTGAAATATTCTCCGTGCGAGAGTTCGTGGCGCAGGATGATCTCGCGCACGCGGGCATCGATGTCGGACGCGGAGCCGGCGCGCGGCAGGGTGATGATGGCGCCCTCGGCGCGCGCGTCCTTCCAGCCGAGGTCCTTGAGTAGCGCGCGCAGGCGCTGCTCAGCATCGTTCAGCGTGACGCCGTTGCGGTCGGCGGCGGCGAAGAAGCGCAGCAGGTCGGCGGCGCGGTAGTCGTGGCCGTAATAGAGCGTGTCGTAGGTGTCGCCGAGGCGGCGGATCGCCGATTCGAGCGCGGAATCGGACAGCGGCCGGTCGTGCGGGCTGCCGGTCTTCTCCACGAACACGCCGATGCGGTCGAACATGCGCGCCTGGGCGTGCAGATCGGGGAAATCGAGCACGACGATCTTCGGGTTCTGGTCGAGGCGGAAAGCGCGCATCTCGGTGGGCTGGTCGGCGAGGATCGCCTCGATCGAAAGCAGCGGCAGCGCCGCGCCTGGCGGCCGCCAGGGCTTGATGACCGCGAGCGAGACGCCGACGGCGCACAGCAGCGCCGCCGCCGCCGCGGCCCAGGGCCAGAGCGGACGGCGGCGCGGCGCGGCGGCGGGCGCGGCGGCGGTCATTTCGCGCGCGCCTCGGCGCGGGCGCGGCGATACGGAGGATGCGGGTGCTGCAACGCCAGGGCTCCGGGTTGGCTGGCGGGACTGTGCGGAAATTGCCCGTTGGTTTGCAACGGTCGCGGCCGGGGCTGCCCCCCACCCCGGCCTTCCCCACGGAGGGGGAGGGAGAAGATCGGCGCCTCCCTCTTTTGGAGGTGGAGGCGAGGCGGGGGGAGCGTTGTAAGCGCGGCGGGAGTGCTGGTAGCGTCGGGCGACGCGGATCGGCAGGGCTGGAACAGGCGGATGGCGATGGAAACCGATTCTCCCTCGCGCCTGACAGCGGGAGACGGCGGCTGATGCGGCTGGTGTCGTGGGCCGCCACCCACCGGGGTTCCGTCCGCAAGACCAATCAGGATGCCTGCCTCGCGCGGCCCGAGATCGGGCTGTGGGCGGTGGCCGACGGCGCGGGCGGGCATCAGGCGGGCGAGGTCGCCTCGGCCGCCGTGATCGCGGCGCTCGGAAAGGCGGAGGCGGCGGCGGACGACGCGGCGCTGGCGGCTTCCGTGCGGCGGCTGATGGACGAGGCGCACGCCGCGCTGCGTGCGGAGGCGGCGCGGCGCGGGGCGGATGCGCTGGTGGCCTCCACCGTGGTGGCGCTGGTGGCGGCGGGCGCGCGCTACCGCTGCCTGTGGGCGGGGGACTCGCGCATCTACCGTCTGCGCGGCGGCGAATTGCGGCAGCTTACCCGCGACCACAGCCTGGTGCAGGATATGGTGGATGCCGGCGTGCTGATGCCCGAGCAGGCCGAGCGGCACCCGCGCGCCAACGTCATCACCCGCGCCATCGGCATCGACGGGGAGACGGTGACGCTGGACGAGGCGGCGGGCGAGATCCTCGCGGGCGACCGGTTCCTGCTGTGCAGCGACGGGCTGACCAAGGCGCTCGATGCGGCGCGCATCGCCGCGCTGCTGGCGGGCACCGGCGACGGCGCCTCCCCCGCCGAGCGGCTGGTGGCGGCCGCGCTGGAGCGGGGCGCGAGCGACAACGTCACCGCCGTGGCCGTGGCGGCCGGATAGCCAGGACTTTGCAGGGGACGCGGCGGCTGAAGGCAAATCGTTCCGGCGTTGTGAAACGGATCACAGACATCAAGGCCCCGCGGGGGTCTTGTGCGCCCCGCGCAAACGTCGCACCCGGTTGCGCCGGGGACATGCTATCGATCCGCGACGACGTGCGCGAAAGACGCTTCTGTCTCATGAATGAGAGGCACCAGATGACCATTTACCGCTCGGGACTGATCGCCGTCGGCGCGCTGTTCGGCCTCGCGTCCGGGGCGATGGCCCAATCCGGCCCGTCGGCCAACCCGTCCGTCGATCAGATCATCGGCGCGCTGAAGCCGCCCGCTTCCGCGCTGCACGGGCCGACGCGCGGCATCCATCCGCTGGGCACCAACACCGGCGTGCCGTCCGACGTGACCCCGGCCGCGACCGGCGCGCCGGCGGCGAAGCCCAAGGCGGCGGCGCCGGCCACCACCGCCTCGGCCGCCGCGCCCGTCCCGGCCGCGCCCGCCGCCCTGCCTTCGATCGACCTCTATGTGCTGTTCGCCAACGACTCGGCCGAGCTGACGCCCGAGGCGATGGCGACGCTCGATAAGCTCGGCGCCGCGCTGTCCAGCAACGCGCTGTCGGGCTACCGGTTCAAGATCGAGGGCCACACCGACACGACCGGCACCGAGACGCACAACATGACGCTGTCGGAGCGCCGCGCGCAGGCGGTCTCGGCCTATCTGGAGAAGAAGTTCGCCGTGAACCAGGGCCGGCTGGAAGTGGTCGGCATGGGCGAGCGGGACCTGCTGGTGCAGACGCCCCCGAACACGCCGGAGCCGCGCAACCGCCGCGTGAAGGTGGTGAATATCGGCGCCTGACGCGCGGTTCCCGGTCCGCCGGGTTCCCCGCACCCCAGCCCCTCCACGCACGGGGGAGGGGTTTTCTTTTT
>JAFEFJ010000258.1 GCA_018240635.1 Pseudomonadota bacterium
GTTTTCGCGCGGACCGCTTACGGCGGTGCCGCCGGTTGGTGCTGTACGGCTGGTTGTTCCCACCTCACCCTCCCATCGCCGCGCGATGCGCCCCTCCCTCTCCCCCCGCGGGCGGGCGGAGAGGGGCTTTGGGGGCGGGCCGTCAGGAGGCGCGGGCGGTGAGGATGGGAGTGGTGGAGAGGATGGCGGTGGGGGCGCCCCAGCGCAGGGTGGCGGGTTTGCCGCAGGCGGGGCAGACCGGGTGCCAGGTGGCGTGGGGGGTGCCGCAGGCGGTGCAGTGCCATACCGGGTCGGGCTCGGCGGTGGCGGCGAGCCGCATGGCGTCGCGGCGGGCGATGCGCCCGGCCTCCGAGTCGCCGCCCTCGGCGTCGGCGATGTCGGCCATCAGCCGCCACAGGCGCTGCTGGTTCAGCCCCGTGTTGCGCGCCGCGTCGGCGTGGAAGCGGGCGTCGTCGAGCTTGCCGGCCTCCAGCGAGGTGCGGGCCAGCACGAGGCGGGATTCGACGTTGGTGGGGTTGTGCTTGGTCAGCCGCTTGGCGGCGTCGAGCCGGCTTGCGCCGTCGTGCAGCGGTTGCAGGTAGCAGGCGGCGATGTCGGGGTGCGGGGCGCGTTCCCAGCTTTCGCGCAGCACCGCGAGCGCCCGGGCCGAGCGGCCGTCCGCCCGCAGCGCGACCGCATAGGCGATCGCGGCCGCGGGCAGGGTGCGGTCTTCCTTCCAGGCCTGCCGCGCGAGGTGCAGGCGCTGCACCCCGTTGCCCGCCTGGCCGGAAGCGGCGGCGGCGAGCGCGGCCTTCGGGGCGTCGGCGTCGGCCAGGCCCACGGCGTCGATCCAATTGCCGGTGCGCAGCGCCAGCGCCGAGCGTTCCTGGCGCAGCCACGCGGCGGCCGGGTGGGCCGATTCGGCCTGCCGCGCAATGGCGGCGGCGGCGGTCCAGTCCTCGCGCGCCACCGCCTGGCGCAGCAGGCCGCGCAGGCCGAGGAAGGCGGCGTCGGGCTGGCGGGCGAGCGCGCGGAAGGCGGCTTCGGCCTCGTCCTCGCGGCCCGCGAGATGGCCGGCCTCGGCGGCGAGCAGCAGGGCCTGCGGCGTGTCGCCCAGCAGCCGCCGGGCGCGGCCGGCCTCGCGGCGGGCGTCGCCGCTTTCGCCGGCGGCGAGCGCCACCAGGGCGCGGGTCACGGCAAGGTCGCCGTAGCGGCGGTTGCGGCGGTCCTGCCAGCGGCGCAGGCGGCGGGGCATGAACAGCAGGAAGCCGAGCAGGCGGCCGATCACGTAGATCAGCACGAAAAGCACGACCAGCAGCGTCGCCGCGACCGGGCTGCTGGCGGTGAAGCTGTAGGGGCCGATATCGGCCGAGACGGTGCCGGGCAGGCTGTGGATCCCCCATGCCGCCGCGACGACCAGGCAGGCCCCGAGCAGGATCAGCAGGGCGCGGCGCATCAGGCGCGCGCGGCCATGTCGGCGAGCGCCGCGCGGGCATCCAGCAGCCCCTGCGCCTGCGCCTTCCATCCGGCGATCGCCTCAGCGGGCGGGCCGGTGAGCGAATCGAGCACGGCGACCGCGCCCGCGAGATCCCCGGCATCCAGCTCGGCGCGGGCATGCGCGATCACGCCGGCGGCCGGGTCGCCCAGGATGACGGTGTCGCCCTGCCGCAGCGTGACGAGCTGCTGCGCCTGCGCCCAGGCGCGGTCGAGGAAGGGCTTCTGATCGACGTTCGGCCGGCTGGCCGCGAGCGCCGCCTGCGCGGCGGGGCCGAAGGACAGCCGCAGCGAGGCTTCCGTCGGCGGCGCGGCGGTGGCGTAGCGGGCCAGCGCCGGCGGGGCGCCGGGGATGTCGCCGAGCTTGATCCCGCCATCGAGCGCGGCCTGCGCCGCCTGGATGCGGGCGATGCGAGCGGCGCGGGCGGCGAGCGCGGAGATCTGCCCGGCGTCCTTCTCCAGCGGCGCCAGCCTTGTCTCGGTCGCGCCGAGGCGCTGCTGCGTCGCGGCCTCTCCGGCATCGACGCGGCCGGTGAGCTGATCCATCCGTCCGCCCAGGGCATCGACGCGGCTGGCGAGCGCGGGATCGACCGCGGGGCGGGCTTCGAGCGCGGCGATCCGGGCCTCGACCGCCGAAAGATCGGGCGCCGGCGGCTTGCGGTTCTCCAGCGCCGTGACCTTGCCCTGCAGGACCGCGATCGCGCTGTTGACCGGCGCGAGGTCGGCGGCGGGCGGCGGCGCGGGCGGCTTGCGGTTCTCGACCGCCACGAGGCGGGATTCCAGGGTGGCGACCTGCTGGCGCAGCGCCGCGACCTCGGGGGAGGGGCCGGCGGGGGTGGCGACGGGAGGATTCTCGAACAGCCAGATCACCGCCGCGGCGAGCACGACGAACCCGAGCAGGTAGAGCGCGGGCGCGATGTCGCGCCGGCGATTCGCAGCGGGCTTGGCGGGCGCGGCGGGCGGCGGCAGCGCGGGACGGGACGCGGCCTGAGCCGGTGCCTGGGCTGCTGCTGGGGCGGCCTCGGCCGGCCTGTCGGCTTTCTTGTCGGCCTTCTTGTCGCTCATCGGAGAAGTGCCAGCATGGCATCCTGGTTCGGACGTTCGGCGACCCGGATGCGTCGCCAGGGCAGGGGTCTTAATGGCACGGCGGCGGCCTCGCTGATAGCCACGGCGTCGGTATTTTGCACCAGCGCCTCGGCCCCGGCGAGCCGCAGCAGCGACGCGAAGGAGGCGGCGGTGTCGGCCGAGAAGAACAGCGCCGCCGCAACGTCCCCGGCGCGGAGCGCGGCGAGGGCGGCGGCGGGCAGGCGGCGCGGCGCGGCGCGGGCGTAGACGCTGCGCCGGGCGACGCGGTAGCCGGCGTCGCGCAAGGCGGCGGCGAGCGGCTGGCCGAGGCCGCGGCCGGTGGCGAGCAGCAGCGTCGCGGGCGGCGGGCAGGCGGCGCGGACCAGCGCCGCGAGGTCGGCGGCGTCGCCCGAGGCCGAGGTCACGGACGCGAATCCGGCCTCCCGCGCCCGCGCGGCCGTGGCGTCGCCGACCGCGAAGACCGGCAGGCCGCGATAGGCGCGCGGGATCGGGGCGACCGCCTGGGCGCTGGTCAGCAGCAGCGCGGCGAGGCCTTCGGGCGGCGGCAGGCGGGCGGGCAGGGGATGCACCGACAGCGCCGGGGCGGCGATGGCGCGCAGGCCCATCGCGGCGAGCCGCGCGGCGGTGGCGGCGGCGCCGGGCTCGGGCCGCGTGACAAGAACCGCCCCCACCGGCACGGCGCTGCCGGGCGGCACGCCTACGCGAAGATCTCCGACGGGCTGTCGGCGCGCAGGCTGGCGCCGAGTTCGCGGCCCATCCGCTCGGCATCCGCGGCGGCGCCGTGCAGGGCGCGTTTCAGCAGGAAGCTGCCGTCCTCCCGCGCCACCAGGCCGGTGAGGTGCAGCTCGCCATTCGGCAGCAGCCGGGCGAAGCCGCCGATCGGCGTGCGGCACGATCCGTCGAGTTCCGCGAGCATCGACCGCTCGGCGGTGGAGACGGCCTTGGCCTCCGGGTCCTCGATCGCGGACAGCAGTTCGTGCAGCTCGGTGTCGCTGGCGCGGACCGTGACGCCGACGATGCCCTGGCCGGCGGCAGGCACCATCGCCTCGGGGTCCAGCACCACGGCGGCGTGCTGATCGAGGCCGAGGCGGCGCAGGCCCGCGAGCGCCAGCAGGCTCGCCTGGAACTCGCCGCTTTCGACCTTGCCGAGCCGCGTCTGCACGCTGCCGCGCAGCAGGTCGATCTTCAGGTCGGGGCGGGCGTGCAGAAGCTGGGCCTGGCGGCGGAGCGAGGCGGTGCCGACGCGGGCGCCGGAGGGGAGGCAGGCGAACGGGTCGGAGGCGGCGGCGCGGTCGCAGTCGGGGCCGAGGATCAGGGCGTCGCGCGCGTCCTCCCGCTTCATCGTGCAGGCGAGCACGATGCCGTCGGGCAGCGCGGTTTCCAGATCCTTCAGGCTGTGCACCGCGAAGTCGATCCGGCCGTCGAGCAGGGCCTCGTGGATTTCCTTGGCGAACAGCCCCTTGCCGCCGATCTCGGCCAGGCGCCTGTCCTGCACCGCATCGCCGGTGGTGCGGATGATGTGTTCCTCGAACACGCTCATGCTGCGCAGCACCGGGCAGAAATGGCTGACCTGCGCGAGGAAGGCGCGGGTCTGCACGAGTGCGAGCGGCGAGCCGCGGGTGCCGACCTTCAGCGGCAGGGCGCGGCGATGCGGCTGCACGGCGGCGGACGCGCCGGAGTGGGGGGCGCCATGCGGCGTGGAGGGGTGCGCGGTCATGCGCGGGTCCTATGAGACGGGGACGGGACGCGATAGACCGGCGCGATGGCGACGGACGGCGCGGATAGTGCCCTGACGGGCCCGGTGTTGGGCATCGAAAGCTCCTGCGACGAGACGGCGGCGGCCGTGCTCGCGCCGGACGGGACGATACTGGCCGAAACCGTGCTGAGCCAAGTCGCCGATCACGCGCCCTATGGCGGCGTGGTGCCGGAGATCGCAGCGCGGGCCCATCTGGCGCATCTGCCGGCGCTGGTCGCCGACACGCTGGCGCGGGCGGGCCTGGGCTACGACGGGCTTGGCGCGGTGGCGGCGAGCGCGGGGCCGGGGCTGATCGGCGGGCTGATCGTGGGCTCGCAATTCGCCAAGGGCGTGGCGCTGGCGCGCGGCATTCCCTACGTCGCGGTGAACCACCTGGAGGCGCACGCGCTGACCGCGCGGCTGCCGGGGCTGGCGGGCAACGGCTCGCTGGAATTTCCCTATCTGCTGCTGCTGGTCTCGGGCGGGCATTGCCAGTGCGTTGCCGTGCTGGGCGTGGGACGGCACCAGCGGCTGGGCGGCACGGTGGACGACGCGGCGGGCGAGGCGTTCGACAAGGTGGCGAAGCTGCTGGGGCTGGGCTGGCCGGGCGGGCCGGCGCTGGAGCGGCTGGCGGCCGGGGGCGACGCTTCGGCCTTCGCCTTCCCGCGCCCGATGCTGGGCCGGGCGGGCTGCGACTTCAGCTTCTCGGGCCTCAAGACCAGCGTGGCGCAGGAAGTGGCGCGGCATGGCGCGGGCGCGCTGCCGATGGGCCTCGCCGCCAACATCGCGGCGAGCTTCCAGCGCGCGGTCGCCGAGGTGCTGGCCGACCGCGCGGGCAACGCGATGGACCTGTTCGCCGAGCGGCACGGCGGGTCCGCGCTGGTGGTGGCCGGCGGCGTCGCCGCGAACGCGGCGGTGCGGGCGGCGCTGGAGGCGGCGGCCGGGGCGCGCGGCTTCCGCCTGATCGCCCCGCCGCTCAGGCTCTGCACCGACAACGCGGTGATGGTGGCGTGGACGGCGATCGAGCGGCTGCGGCTGGGCTGGGCCGATCCGCTCGATACGGCGCCGCGCCCGCGCTGGCCGCTCGATTCGGCGGATATGCGGCCCGCCTCCGCGTGAATTACCGGCACGCCTTCCATGCGGGCAATCCGGCGGATTGCCTGAAGCATGCGCTGGCGCTGCTGCTGCTGCGGGCGTTGCAGCGCAAGCCCGCGCCGATGCTGGTGCTGGATACGCACGCCGGCGCGGGGGCGTACGATCTGGCGGGGCCGGAGGCGGCGCGCACCGGCGAGTGGCGGAGCGGGATCGCCCGGCTGCTCGACGATCCGCCGGCGGAGTTGGAGGACTACGTGGGGCTGGTGACGCGGCTCGGGCTGTATCCGGGCTC
>JAFEFJ010000259.1 GCA_018240635.1 Pseudomonadota bacterium
ACAACTGCGCCAGCGCCTGCGCCGCCGTGCCGCCGTTCATCAGGATGAACAGGCCCGACGCAAGCCCGGCGCGGTCGGCGCCCGACCTGCACTTCGCCTCGGCGCATGAGGTGGCGCGCGCCCTGCGGGCGCTGGCGCCCTGGGCGGCGAGGTCCAGGTAGAGATCGCGCTCCTCCCGGCTGGGACGGGACAGACCGACCGATGCCCAATGGTTCATTTCGTCGTTACGGGCGATGTTCGCCGCGGGCACCGCCACGAACGCAGGCGGCTCGTCCCTGGCAAAATTTCTGCCTGACCCCCATGCAGAACGCGGGGTGAACCACCACACTAGGTGGGCAACAGACCTGCCAATAACGCCATTGTGGCAGCGACGTCGCTTATCGATGGTCTGCCGCGGGAGCGCGGCGGCACGATATGTGCAAAGATGCGATCCCGGCGGGAAAACCGCCCGATGGCCTTGCTGCCAAGAAGAATAAAAGAGACGTTTGAAACTTTAGAAGGAGCCTGATGTGGCCAACGAAAAGGCGCAGAATGTTCAGGATGTTTTCCTGAACCATGTGCGCAAGAACAAGACGCCGGTGACCGTGTTCCTGGTCAATGGCGTGAAATTGCAGGGAATCATCACCTGGTTCGACAATTTCTCGGTGCTGCTGCGCCGCGACGGGCATACCCAGCTGGTCTACAAGCATGCGATCAGCACCGTGATGCCGGGCGCGCCCATCCAGCTGTTCGATGCGTCGAAGGCGGAAGCGGCGGCAGGGGCAGGGATGAGTGCGGCACGTGAGGTCAGCCACGCCTGACCCACTGCGGATGGGCCGCGCATGATATCGAGCGGCCCCGGGGGGCCGCCGCGCTCGCTCACTGATCTTCCAATCGGGGGGATACCGGGCCTGCCGGGCGAAAGCCGGGTAGGCAGCCGTAGGCCCGTGGAAACGGCACCGCCGCCGACGCGTGCGGCCGTCATTCTGCCCTGGGAGCGTCGCGAGCGGTCCGATCCAAACGCTCCGGATCAGTCCCGCGCCGCAGAGGCGCGACTCGCGGAGGCGATAGGCCTCGCGGCCTCGATCGGCTTGATCGTAGTACACAGCGCCATATTACCGCTGCGGGAGCGCCGCCCATCCACGCTGCTGGGCGGCGGCCAAGTCGCGATGCAAGGTGAATCCCTGGCCTCGGAGCAGGTGTCCGTTGCCATCGTCGATGCCGCCCTGAGCCCTGTGCAGCAGCGCAACTTGGAACGCGCCTGGAAGTGCAAGGTCATCGATCGCACTGGCCTGATTCTGGACATTTTCGGCGAACGCGCTGCGACGCGGGAGGGTGCTCTCCAGGTCGAGCTCGCTCACCTGGAATACCAGCGCTCGCGCCTCGTCCGCTCCTGGACCCATCTTGAGCGGCAGCGCGGCGGTTTCGGCTTCCTGGGCGGCCCGGGCGAAACGCAGATCGAGGCCGACCGTCGGCTCATCGGCGAGCGGATCGTGCGGCTCAAGAAGGAGCTGGAGCAGGTCCGCCGGACGCGCGGGTTGCACCGCCATGCCCGCTCGCGCGTGCCATTCCCCCTGATCGCGCTCGTCGGCTATACGAACGCCGGAAAATCCACGCTTTTCAATGCGCTGACGGGCGCGGGCGTCACCGCGCGCGACCAGCTTTTCGCGACCCTCGATCCGACGATGCGGGAGCTGGCCCTGCCTTCCGGCCGCCGCGCCATCCTGTCGGACACCGTCGGCTTCATCAGCGAACTCCCGACCGAGCTGGTCGCCGCGTTCCGGGCGACGCTGGAGGAAGTCGCGGCCGCGGATGTGATCCTGCACGTCCGCGATGCCGCCCATCCCGACAGCGCCGCCCAGCGCCAGGACGTTGCCGCGGTGCTCGAAGGCATGGTGCGGGACGGCACGCTGGACCCCGAATGGCCGGCGCGCACCGTGGAGGTGCTGAACAAGGCGGACCAGATGGGAGGGGTCGCCGAAATCCCCGTCCGCCCCGGCGCCATTGCAGTGTCGGCGATCACCGGCGAGGGGCTCGCCGAGCTCCTGGCGATGATCGACGAGAGGCTGGCCTCCGCGATGGAGACGACAGAGTACACGATCCCGCCGGAGGCTGGCGACCGGCTGGCTTGGCTGTATCAGCACGGCGAAGTCGTGGCGCGGCGGGACGATGAGGACGCCATTCACGTCACCGTGCGATTGCAGCCCGCGGACAGGGCGCGGTTCGAACGCCGGCGCTGAAGAAGGGGGCGGCACCTGCTCGGCGATAGGCTGTGCTTGAGGGGCCGGCCCGAAACGTCCTATCATTTCGCTGCGCCCGATGTCGGACCGGCACACCATCGCGAACGGCTACCTGAGTGCCACCGTTTGCTCTAACGGTGCCGAGCTGTGCTCGCTGCAGGACGCAACCGGACAGGAAATGCTCTGGCAGGCAGGCCCCGAATGGCCGCGCCACGCCCCGGTCCTGTTCCCGATCGTCGGGGAACTCCGCGACCAGACCCTGCGGGTAGACGGACAGGATTACCGTATGGGCCGGCACGGATTCGCCCGTGACAGGCGATTTGCCTGGGGCGCGCGGACCGCGTCCTCTTGCCGCCTTGTTCTGCATGACGACCCGCAGACGCGCGCCATCTTCCCGTACGGGTTCCGCTTTTCGCTCGATTACGCGCTGGCCGACGACGCCCTCGAGGTGACGTACACGGTCGTGAATACCGGCAGCGTCGTGCTGCCCTGTTCGGCCGGTGCTCATCCCGCCTTCCGCTGGCCGCTCGCCGATGGAGCTGACAAGAGCGACCACGTGATCGAGTTCGAGATTGAGGAGCCGGAACCGATCCGCCGCCTCGATTCGAGCGGCCTTCTGCTTCCCAACCCGGTTGCGACGCCGGTCATCGGCAACCGCCTGGCGCTCGACCCCGATCTTTTCGATGCGGATGCCATCGTGATGGAGCGGCCACGCAGCCAGTCGCTGCGCTATGCCGCGCCCGGCGCGCCGACGATCGAGGTTTCCTGGGAGGGATTTCGTGACCTTGGCATCTGGTCAAAGCCAGGTGCCGACTTCTTGTGCATCGAGCCATGGTACGGCACCGCCAGCCCCGCCGACTTCCATGGCGAGTTCCGTGACAAGCCGGGACTGATGCTAATCCCGCCGGGGGATCGGCGCGTCCTTACTTACCGGATCCGGTTCTGCTGACTCCTCCTCACGCCGCCTTAGGCGTGATGGAGAACTCCTCGAACGCGCCGACGGCGTTGGCGGCATACATCAGCGAGGGGCCGCCGCCCATATACACGGCCATCCCCAGCGCCTCCTCAACCTCGGCCTTGGTTGCGCCGAGTTTGACGAGCGTCTGAACATGAAAGCCGATGCAGGCATCGCAGCGGGCCGCAACGCCCAACGCGAGGGCGATCAACTCCTTGGTTTTCTTGTCGAGCGCGCCCGGCTCGGTCGCGGCGCGAGCCAGTTCGCTGAAGCCTTTTGTAACCGCCGGGAGATCGGCCCGCAGGACTGCGAGGTTGCGCGACACGCCCTGCGTCAGCGCACGGTAGTCGGTTGCGGCGAGCGTCATCGTGCGTTCTCCCGGATCAGTGGACACCGGGGCGGGCGCAGGTGCTCAGTCCGACGAGGCGGTACGCCGGGCAGAAGCCGATGAGCGCGGTTGCGATCGGCACCATCCCGATCCAGCCCCACATCCCGATAGCACCCGTCAGCGTGGCGGCGATCAGCGCGAGCCCGATCAGGCCGCGCACCGCTCGATCAATCGTTCCAACATTGGTTGTCATGGTGAACTGCCTCTCTTTCTAACCATATTTAGTGAAACGTCGCGCCGGCACGCACCCCGATCGCCCTGAAAATCGATGCGGCCGGGCAGAATCCGGTGATGCTGGCCTGCATCATGTTCGCGCCGACGAATGCGACGAGGAGCAGGAACCAAGGACTGACCAGCCAAGTCAGGGCTGCCCCGAGGATCGTCATGAACCCGGCGAACATCAAAACCGCGCTGTCGATGGACATAGTGACGCTACCTTCTCCCTAGCCTGTACTCAGGCTGCTTCGTGCCCAGCGCACGATCGCATCGGCCGTCATCGCACCGGCGGTTTGCGCGATGGCCGCGCCATTGCGGAACAGAAAGAGCGCCGGAATGCCGCGCACTCCAAGACGGTCCGATACGGTGGGCGCCTCGTCCGCATTCAGCTTCAGCAGGCGCACCTGCGGCTCGAGCACTGCGGCGGCGAGCTCGAACGCAGGGGCCATGGCGCGGCAGGGGCCGCACCAGGGCGCCCAGACGTCGAGCAGCAACGGAATGGTGTCGGCGCGCAGATGTCGCTCGAACCTCGGCTCGTCGACCGCAACTGGATGGCCATCGAACAGCGCCTGCTTGCAGACGCCGCAGCGCGCTTCCTGCGCAGGACGACTGACTGGAACGCGATTCACCGCGCCGCAGGCAGGGCAGACAATTTGCGATGCGTCGGTCATGACGCGCCTTTCATTCAGCCGCGGTGAGTTTGCGGATGTTGAGCTGACGGAGCAGGAACGACTCGTAGAACGGCTCGCTCTTGCCGGCTTTGATCTTGCGCAAGAAGTATTTTTCGAAGCCGACCTTCGCCAGATGCACCCATGCGCCGCGTGCCGACCAGTTGACGTTGCGCGGAGGAATTTGCGGCTGCGCCACGAATGCCACGCCGCCATCGCCGAAGTCGGCGAGACAGACGGCGTTCCAGGTCGCGCGGGCGTTCGGCCGCTCGCCGCGCAGAAGCCGGCCAATATTCGCCGCCGTTGCGGTGACCATCGATTCGATCATGAAGCCGGTCTTCGGAGTGCCGACGGGCACCGGCGTCGGCCCGACCGGAGGAATTGCGACGCAGACGCCGATGCCGAACACCTCGGGGAAGGTGGGATTGCGCTGATGCTCGTCGATCAGCACGAACCCGCGCGGGTTGACCAGCTTCTCGATCCCGCGGATCGCCGCCACGCCGCGGAATGCGGGCAGCATCATCGAAAAGCCGAACGCGAGCTCGTGCGTCTTGCGAGGCGCTCCCGACTCATCCACCTCCTCGACGATCATCTTGCCTTCGGCGACCTGCTTGACCTTGGCATTGGTGACCCAGCCGATGTGCCGATTGCGGAATTCGCTTTCCATCAGCGACTTCGTGTCGCCGACGCCATCGAGGCCCAGATGGCCGATATACGGCTCGGGGGTCACGAAGGTCATCTTGACCTTGTCGCGGATCCGCCTCTTGCGTAGTTCGGTATCCAGTATATAGGCGAATTCGTATGCCGGGCCGAAGCATGATGCGCCCTGTGCTGCGCCGACGACGATCGGTCCGGGATTTCGGCAGAACGCCTCGAACGCCTCATGCGCCCGTTCGGCGTGATCGACGTGGCAAATGGACTGGGTGAAGTGCTCGGGCCCAAGCCCGTCGACCTCATCGAAGGCCAGCTCCGGCCCCGTCGCTATGACAAGATAGTCGTACGAAACCGTCACGCCGTCAGTAAGCTCGATAAGTCGCGACACGGGATCGACCCGCCGCGCGCCTTGCGTCAGGTGACGCACACGCTTTTTTTTCATGACCGAGGAAAGATCGATCTCGATATCGGCACGTCCGCGCCAGCCGACGGCGACCCAGGGGTTGGAGGGGACGAAATGGTAGCGCGGGCTTTCGCCAATCAGCGTCAACGTATCCTCGGACCGCAATTGCTCCGCG
>JAFEFJ010000025.1 GCA_018240635.1 Pseudomonadota bacterium
TTCCTGAAGGTCGCGCCAACGTCCTTCACGTCATCGAACTTCATCATGCACTGAGGCGCCGGGCCGCGCGTTCCCGGCCCCACGTTTCCGGCTGGGGAGCGCGCGGCGGCCTCAGGCAGCGCTGGGCACGTCCGTGTCGAAGGGCAGGCCGACATAGTTCTCGGCAAGCGAGAGCGCGGAGGCGCGCGTGCTGCGCACGAGATCGAGATCGGCAAGGTGGATGCGCCGCTCGAAATCGGTTTCCTCGTCGTTCCGGTGCAGCATCGTGGTCATGTACCAGGAGAACCGCTCGCCCTTCCAGACGCGGCGCAGGCAGGTCGCGCTGTAGGAAGCGAGCAGGTCGGCGCGGCCGTCGCGGTAATGCGCGGCGAGCGCGCGCGACAGCACGAGAACGTCGGCAACCGCGAGATTGAGGCCCTTCGCGCCGGTGGGCGGCACGATATGCGCGGCGTCGCCCGCGATGAAAAGGCGGCCGTACTGCATCGGCTCGCAGACGAAGGAGCGCAGCGGGATGATGCCCTTCTGGAAGATCGCGCCTTCGGACAGCGTCCAGCCGTCGGTGTCGAGCCGGGCGTGCAGCTCGGTCCAGATGCGGTCATCGGACCAGTTGGCGATGTCGTCGTGTGGATCGCATTGGACATACATGCGCTGCACCTCGGGCGAGCGGGTGCTGAGCAGCGCGAAGCCGTCCGCCTGGTTGGCGTAGATCAGCTCGTGCCATGACAGCGGCGCGCGCGTGAGGATGCCGAGCCAGCCGAACGGGTAGATCTTCTGGTATTCGGTGCGCCGGCTGGCCGGGATCGCCTGCCTGGCGGGACCGTGGAAACCATCCGCGCCGACGATGAAGTCGCAGCGCAGCGTCTCCTCCGCGCCGTCCGGCCCGCGGCGGAAGCGGATCGACGGCGCATCGGTGTCGGCGCCTTCGATGGCGGTGACGGAGGCGCCGAACTCGATCCGCCCGCCCGCGGCGAGGCGCGCGGCGATCAGGTCCTTCAGCACCTCGTGCTGCGCATAGACGGTCACCCGCTTGCCGCCAGTGAGTCCGGCCATGTCGAGATGGAAGCGCTCGCGGTTCCATTGCAGCGTGATGCCGTCGTGGAAATGGCCTTCGCTGCGCATCCTGGCCCCGAGCCCAAGCTCGTCCATCAGCGCCGTGACCCAGTGTTCCAGCACGCCCGCGCGCACGGTGCCTTCCACCGCGGCGCGGGTGCGGCTTTCGAGGTTCACCGCCTCGATCCCGTCGCGCGCGAGGAGATGCGCGAGGAACAGCCCCGCCGGGCCCGCGCCGACGATGCCGACCTGGGTCTTCACGCGGCTGCGCCTGCGGCTTTCTCCGCCTTCGCGACCGCGTCCTCCAGCTTCAGGATGCGCATGGCGTTTTTGTAGAACAGCTTCTCGATCACGCCGGGGCGGAAGTTCTCCATCTCCCATTCGTCGCAGCACTGGCCAGGGCTCCAGCCCGGATAGTCGGAGCCGAACAGCACCTTGTCCTGCAACCGCCGCTCCATGTCGTGCTTGAGCGGCGCGGGGACGTATTTCGGTCCCCAGCCGGAGATGTCGATGGAGACGTTGCCCTTGTGGATGGCGACCGCGATGAGTTCCTCGGTCCACGGCCAGCCGGGATGCGCAGCGACGATGTTGAGGCGCGGGAAATCCGCCGCCACGCTGTCGATGTTCGGGATCGGGCGCGCGTATTCCAGCTTGTAGCCGAGGCCGCCCGGCTCGCCCGCGCCAATGGCGGTGGTGCCGCAATGGATCAGCACCGGCGCGCCGAGCGACTGCAGCAGGTCCCAGATCGGGTAGAACTGCTTGTCGGCCGGGGCGAAGCCCTGAACGGGCGGCTGGTATTTCACGCCGAGCAGGCCGAGATCCTTGATCGCGTGCTCGATTTCCTCCAGCCCCTTGCGGCCGCGCCAGGGATCGACCATCGCCCAGCCCGGCAGGAACACGTCGGGGTAGTCGCGCGTGAGCGCGGCAAGGCGTTCGTTGTTGTAGACGCTGCCCCCGGCGCCGTGCTCGGCGTCCCAGGCGATGGGGATGGCGAGCGCATCGTCGCGGCGGAAATCGTCGGCGATCTGCTGATCGGGCCGCGCGCTGAACTTGCCCTTGAACATCCGGTTCGCCGCCGGGATGAACGGCGCGCTCGCTTCCACATAGGCATCGTCCATCGGATGGACGTGAACGTCGATGGCGCGCATGGCGGGGCGGTCTCCCTTCAGGGCGGGACGGACGAAGTCATGGCGGGCAGCGCCGCGTCCCAGCTTGCGCGGATCGCGGCGGCGGTGGCGGGATCGGCGATCAGCACGAGGCGCGAGCGGCGGTCCGCGCCTGGCCAGTCCTCCAGCGCGACGGGCGCGTGCAGGACGTGATGCACGCCGTGGATCACGACCGGACCGGCAAGACCGTCGATGGCGAGCAGGCCCTTCACGCGCAGCAGCGCCTCGGCATGGCGGACGCGGATGCCGCGCAGCCAGGCATCGAACTCCCGCCACGCCAGAGGCCCCTCGACCGTGAGCGAGACGGAGGCGACGCGCGCGGCGTGATCGGGATCGGCGTTCTCCACCGCTTCGGCGAGGAGCGCGGATCGGCCGCGCGCGGCGGCGGGGGCTTCGGGGTCCAGGAAGCCGGGCGGAAACAGCGCCGCGGCGTCCAGCGCGCCGTCCTGCGCGACGTGCTGCGGCGCGACCGGGTTCTCGGCGCGCAGGCGGCGCGCGAGATGGGCGACGGCGTCAGCGCCCGCGAGGTCGGGCTTGGTGAGCACGAGCCGGTCGGCGAGCGCGACCTGCTTGCGGGTTTCGGGGTGGCGGCCGAGCTGTTCGGCGCCGAACACGCCATCGACGGCGGTGACGACGGCTTCGAGCCGCAGCGCGCGGGCCATCACCGGGTTGCGCAGGATCGCCTGCGCGATGGGCGCGGGATCGGCAAGGCCGGAGGGCTCCACGATCAGCCGGCGGAAGCGCGGCACATCGCCGCTTTCGCGCCAGCCGTAGAGGCGCATCACCGCGTCCTCCAGATCGCCTGCAAGGTTGCAGCAGAGGCAGCCATTCGCCATCACCACGGTGCGGTCGGCGCCGTGGTCGATCAGGTCGCGGTCGAGCGGCACTTCGCCGAATTCGTTCACCGCGACGGCGGTGCCGGCCATGCGGGGGTCGCGCAGAAGGGCGTTCACCAGCGTGGTCTTGCCGCTGCCGAGGAAGCCGCTGAGCAGCACGACGGGAAGGCGCGCGCCGTCGGCCTCCTGGCTGAGGAAGGCGCGGCGCAGCGGCGTGGCGGGGGAGAGGGTGGCGGTCACGGCGGGAGGCTAGCCGAGCGGCGGGAGCGCCACAAACGGCGGGTGGCCTTACCGGCGCGCCGCGCCCGGCTACACTCGGCCCGCAACGCGCGGGAGGCAGCCATGAAAGTCGGCATGTTCATCAACACGCAGTTCCCCGAGGGCGATCCGGTGGCGGCGCGCATCCCGGAGCTGGTGGAACAGGTGCGCGCCGCGCGCGAGGCGGGGTTCGCGTCCCTGCTGTTCCCGCACCACTACCTGACCGCGCCGCTGCAGATGCTGCAGATCGCGCCGATGATGGCCTATCTGCTGCCCGAGGCGCGCGGCATGACGGTGGGCGGCAACATCCTGCTTCTGCCGCTGCTGAACCCGGTGCATGTCGCCGAGGAAGCGGCGACGATGGACGTCCTGAGCGGCGGCAATTTCGTGCTTGGCGTGGGCCTGGGCTACCGCGAGGGCGAGTTCGAGGCGTTAGGCGTCTCGCTGAAGGAGCGGGCGCCGCGCTTCTCCGAGGCGATCGGGCTGATGCGCCGGCTGTGGACCGAGGACCGGGTGACGCATCGCGGGCGGTTCTACTCGGTGACCGATCACGGCATCAGCCTGAAGCCGGTGCGCCCGGGCGGGCCGCCGGTGTGGGTGGCGGGGCTGGTGGAGCCGGCGGTGAAGCGCGCGGCGCGCATCGGCGACGCCTGGCTGATCGCGAACGCGACGACGCTGGGCGCGACGCTGCCGCTGATGCGCGTCTATCGCGAGACGCTGGCGGAGCTGGGCAAGACGGTGACGGAGTTCCCGATCGCGCGGGAATGCTATGTGGGCAGCAGCAACGCGACGGCGTTCGAGGAATGCCGTGCCGCGCTGGAATACAAGTACAACTCCTACGCCGCCTGGGGCATGGAGAGCCCGACCAAGAACATGAGCTTCGAGGAACTGGCGCGCGACCGCTTCATCATCGGCGACAAGGCGGCGGTAAAGGAGGAGATCGCGCGCTGGCGCGAGACGCTGCAGGTGAACCATTTCGTGATGCGGGTGCAATGGCCGGGACTGCCGCAGGAGAAGGTGCTGGGCTCGATCCGGCGGCTTGGGGAGATCTTCGCCTGACGCGCGGGGACGGCTGAGATGGCGCGTCCCGCCGCGCTTCGGCTGCTGTGGCCGTTCCTGCGCCGCTACCGTTTGCAGGCGGCGGGGGCTGGGCTTGCGCTGCTGACGGCAGCGAGCCTGGTGCTCGCGCTCGGCCAGGGCGTGCGGCACCTGATCGACGGCGGCTTCGCGAGCGGCAGCGCGGCGCGGCTCAATGCGACGGCGCTGGGCATGGGCGCGGTGATCGTGGGCCTGGGGCTTGCCACCGCCGCGCGCTACAGCCTGGTGACGTGGCTGGGCGAGCGCGTCTCGGCCGATCTGCGGCGCGCCGTGTTCGATCACGTCATCGGCCTGTCGCCCGCCTGGTTCGAGACCGCGCGGACGGGCGACGTGCTGTCGCGCCTGACCGCCGATACCGCCGTGCTGCAGGCGCTGACCGGCAGCGCGATCTCGCAATGGATCCGCAGTTCCCTGCTGCTGATCGGCGCCTTCGCGATGCTCGTGATCACCAGCCCGCTGCTGTCGGGGCTGGTCTTAGGCGTGGTGCCGCTGGTGGTGGTGCCGCTGGTGGTGTTCTCGCGCCGCGAGCGGCGGCTGTCGCGCGTTTCGCTGGAGCGCGTCGCCGATTTGGGGGCGCTTGCGGAGGAGAGTTTCGCGGGGCTGCGGACCGTGCAGGCCTTCACGCACGAGAAGGTGGCGCGCGCGCGTTTCGCGCAGGCGACCGAGCACGCGGTGCGCGCGGCGAAGGCGCGCATCCTCTCGCGCGCGGGCATGGTGCTGGTGGTGATCCTGCTGGGGTTCGGCGCGATCACCTTCGCGCTGTGGGTGGGCGGGCAGCAGGTGCTTGCGGGCCACATGACGGGCGGCGCGCTGTCGGCCTTCGTGTTCTACGCCGTCATCGTCGCCACTTCCGTCGCGGGGCTGTCGGAGATGTTCGGCGAGGTGCAGCGCGCGGCGGGCGCGGCCGACCGCATCGGCGCGCTGCTGGACGAGCGGCCCACCATCGTGGCGCCCGCCAACCCGCGCCCCCTGCCCTCCCCGGCCGTGGGGCGCGTGGCGTTCGAGAACGTGACCTTCCGCTATCCCGCGCGGCCCGACACCTCGGCGCTCGACGGCTTCGACCTGACGGTGGAGCCGGGCGAGACGGTGGCGCTGGTCGGGCCATCGGGCGCGGGCAAGACGACGGTGTTCCAGCTTCTGCTGCGCTTCTACGACCCGCAGGGCGGATGCGTGCGGCTGGATGGCGTGGATCTGCGCGACGCCGATCCGGCTGCCGTGCGCGCGCGGCTGGGCGTGGTGCCTCAGGACCCGGTGGTGTTCGGCGCGGATGCGTGGAGCAACATCCGCTTCGGCCGCCCCGACGCCACGGACGCCGAGGTGCGCGCCGCGGCGCGCGCGGCGGGCTGCGACTTCCTGGACGCGCTGCCGCAGGGCTACGACACGTTCCTGGGCGAGAAGGGCATCCGCCTGTCGGGCGGGCAGAAGCAGCGGCTGGCGATCGCGCGCGCCATCCTGCGCGATCCCGCCGTGCTGCTGCTGGACGAGGCGACGAGCGCGCTGGACGCGGAAAGCGAGCGCGCGGTGCAGGCGGCGCTGGCACGGCTTTCCAGCGGGCGCACCACGATGGTGATCGCGCATCGTCTCGCGACCGTGCGCCGCGCCGACCGCATCGTGGTGCTGGAGCACGGGCGCATCGTCGCGACAGGGCGGCACGCGGACCTGGTGCGCGACGGCGGCCTGTACGCGCGGCTGGCGGCGTTGCAGTTCAACGAGGATGGCCGCGAGCCGGTCGCGGATGTGCTCTGACCGCGTGGCACCTTCGTTCGGCGCCGATTTCCCGGCGGAACTGCGCGCGCTGTTCGTCTGGCGGCGCGACGTGCGGCATTTCGCGGCCGATCCGGTCCCCGCGCCGCTGCTGGACGAATTGCTGGAGCAGGCGTGCCTCGCGCCGTCGGTGGGGCTGAGCGAGCCGTGGCGATTCGTGACCGTCGACGACCCGGCGCGGCGCGCGGCGGTGCGCGCCAACTTCGCCGCCTGCAACGATGCGGCGCTGCGCGGCATGGCGGACGAACGGGCGGCTTCCTATGCCCGGTTGAAACTGGCGGGGTTGGACGGAGCGCCGTGCCATCTGGCGGTGTTCGCCGAGCCAGATCCGGTGCAGGGCCACGGGCTGGGCCGCGCGACGATGCCGGAAACGGTCGCCTATTCCGCCGTGATGGCGGTGCACACGCTGTGGCTCGCAGCGCGCGCGCGGGGGCTTGGGATGGGCTGGGTCTCGATCCTTGACCCCGATGCGGTGGCGGCGGCGCTGGACGTGCCGCGCGCATGGACATTCATCGGCTATTTCTGCCTGGGCGTTCCGCGCACGGACGACGATGCGCCGGAGCTTCAGCGCGCGGGATGGGAGCGCCGGCGCGGCGCGGCGACGGTGCGCGTGCGGCGATAAGCCGGCTCAGTAGCCAAGCGCGTGCGGCAGCCACTCCGTGATCGGCGGGACGAAGGCGATCACCAGCAGGCAGAGCAGCAGCAGGCCGAGATATTTCATCATCGGGCGGATCGTCGCCTCGATCGGCACGCCGCCGATCAGGCAGGCGCCGTAGAGGCCCAGGCCCAGCGGCGGGGCGAACAGGCCGATGCCCATCGCGATCACCAGCACCACGCCGTAATGCAGCGCACCGATGCCGAGCTGTGCCGCGACCGGCACCAGCAGGGGCGCAAAGATGATGAGCGCGGCGGCGCCTTCAAGCACCGAGCCCATGACGATCAGGATCAGGATCGAGAGCAGCATGAACAGCCAGCTTCCGCTGCTGTTCGACACCGCGATCATCATCTCGCCCAGCGCGTGCGGGATCTGCTGCAGCGTGAGCACGAAGGCGACCGACTGCGCGGCGGCAACGATGAACAGCACGAGCCCCGAGCGGGTGGCCGCCATCACGAAGGTGCGGGCCGCCGCGCGCGGCGTGAGCTCGCGGAAGGCGACGCCGCCGATCACCAGCGCGTAGAAGGCCGCGAAGGCGGAGATCTCGGTCGCGGTGGCGAAGCCCGAGCGGAAGCCGCCGAAGATGATGACGAGCAGGCCGAGCGTGGCCGCGCCGCCGCTCCAGAGCCGGCGCAGCGGCACCTTCGGCACCGCGGCCCACTCGGCCGCGCTGGTGCGCGTGCCGAACACGATGGCGGTGGCGATCAGCGCCAGCGCCATCAGCCCGGCGGGCACCAGCCCGGCCATGAACAGCCCGCCGATCGAGAGGTTCGCGACGAAGCCCAGGATGATGAGGTTGATGCAGGGCGGAATCGTCTCCGCCATCACGGCGGAGGATGCGAGCAGCGCGACCGCGTTGCCGGGGTTCTGCCGCGACCGCCGCGCCGCCGGGATCAGCACCGAACCCACCGCCGCGACATCGGCCATCTTCGAGCCCGAGATGCCCGAGAAGACGACCATGCTGAGCACCATCACCACGTTCAGCCCGCCGCGCATCCGGCCCACCAGCCGCTCCAGCAGCGCGATGAGGCGGACGGACATGCCGTTCGCCTCCATCAGGTAGCCGACCAGGATGAAGAACGGGATCGCGAGCAGCACGAAGTTGTCGATCCCGCGCGCCATCTGCTGCGCGAAGATCACGCCGGGAAGCGAGCCCTCGATCCAGACATACACGAGCGCCGACAGCGCGAGCACGAAGCCGATCGACATGCCGCCCGCCATGCAGAAGACGAAGGCGACGAGCATCAGGATGCCGGGCGGCGGCACGCCGTCCGGCGCGAGCGCAAGCCACGCATAGAACACGAGGCCGACGACGGCGACGGCGCAGGCGCCGGCGAGGATGTCGGCGGCACGCAGGCGGCGGACGTGATCGAGCGCGAAGACGGCCATGCACAGGCCCGCCGCACCCATCGGGTAGAAGCTCCATTCCAGCGGCAGGCCGGAGCCGGTGGTCTGGCCGGTGGTGGCCTGGCCGAGTTGCAGCGCGTCGATGGCGACGGTGATCGCGGTGATCGCCACGAGCACCGAGCCCGCGGCATCGACGATGCGGCGCGCGCGGTCCGGCAGGAGCTGGACGAAGAAGGCGATGCCGACGTTTTCCCCGCGCGCGAGCGCGCCCGCCGCGCCGAAGAAACTCAGCGCCACCATCAGGCCGCGCGCCACGTCGTCGGCCCATTCGATCGGCGCGTTCAGCACGTAGCGGTAGAGGACCGACTGGCAGACCACGACGAGATCGGCCAGCAGCAGCAGCGCGGCGATGGCATCGACCGCGTGCAGCAGCGGGCGGACGAACAGGCGCGACAGCATGTCGGGCCGGGCCGCGGCGCCGCCCGCCGCGGCCGGATGGCCGGCCGGATTCATAGCGCCATCAGGCCGGGGTGGCGCGGATCTTCTCGATGATGGGTTTGCTCTCCGGCATCTTCGCGATGAAGGCGTCGGTCTGCGGCGCGACGCGGGCGCGGAAGGGCGCGCGGTCGATGTCGATGACGGTGACGCCGTTCTTCTGCAGGACGGTGAGCGCCTCCTTCTCCACCGCGAGGCCGTGCGCGCGGGTCTTGAGCGCGGCCTTCTGCGCGGCGTCGAGGAAGCCCTCGCGCAGCTTCGGGTCCATGCGCTTGAAGGTCATGTCGCTGAAATAGGTGACCAGCGGCGAGAAGTTGTGCTCGGTCAGCGAGTAGAACTTCGCGGTCTCGTAGAACTTGCTCGCCAGGATCGTCGGCGGATCGTGCTCCAGCCCATCGAGCACGCCGGCCTGCAGCGCGGTGTAGATCTCGCCGAACGCGAGCGGCGTGGCGGCGGCGCCCATCAGGCGGAGGCATTCGGTGATGACGGGATTGGGGAGCGTGCGGATCTTGAGGCCGTTCAGATCCTCGGGCGTATGCACCGCCTTGCGGGCCAGCACGCTGCGCGCGCCGAAATTGTAGGCCCAGCCGATGACGTGGATGTTGGCGCCCTTGAGCAGCGCGTCCTCCAGCGGCTTCGCCGCGCCCGCGTCGAACGCCTTCGTTTGCTGCGGAAAGCTCTGGAACAGGTAGCCGAGATCGCAAAGCCCGATCAGCGGCACGAGATTGGCCGAGATCGACGTGCCCGACACCATCAGGTCCACCACGCCGAGCTTGACGGAGTTGATGACGTCGATTTCCTGGCCGAGCTGGTTCGCCGGGAAGAACTGCACGGAAATCTGCTCGGCAAGCCCGTTGTCCTTCAGGCTCGCTTGCAGGAAGTCGTAGTAGACGCGGCCGTTGGCGTATTTCGGATCGTCGGGCTGCGAACTGGAGAGCCGCATCTTCATGCCTGCGGCGCGGGCGCGGCCGACCAGTGCGGGGGCCATCAGGGCGCCCGCCGGGAGCGCCGCCGCATGGCGCAGCAGCGACCGGCGGGATACGGTGGGTTGCTTCGGCATCGTGCGCTTCCTCCGGCCGTTTCTTTGGCCGGCTCATTTCCGGCGCAATTCTTGTTCGCGCGCGACACTAGGATAGAGCCTGGCATGGGGCAATCGACCGGCCAGCGGCAGCCTCGACGCCGGACGGACGGGGCCGGTATCGTCGTTTCCCAGGAACCGCCCAGCCTGCATCCGGGCGCGAACGCTGCCAGCGGAGGAAGAACCACTATGCGGACGCGCCAGATCGACGAGGCGGCCCTGCCGCACGGCACCTATCTGAACAGCGGGGCGGCGGCGCGTGCGGGGCTAAAGGTGAACCGCTTCTGCTACGATCTGCGCCAGCCGGAGAACCGCGCCGCCTTCGGCGCCGATCCCGAGGCGGCGATGGCGCGCTACGATCTGCCGGAAGAAGACCGTGCGCTGATCCGTGCGAAGGACTGGCTGGGGCTGATCAAGCGCGGCGTCAACGTGTTCGTGCTGCTGCGCCTCGCGCAACTCTGCGGCGATGGGCTGGTGGCGGTGGGCGCGCAGATGCGCGGCGAGACGCCCGAGCAGTACCTGGCGACCCGCAACATCGGCAAGGGCGGCTGAGATGGGACGCATCATCGGCGGCATCGGCTCCCCGCACGCGCCTTCCATCGGCGCGCTGATCGACGCGGGCGACTGGGACAATCCGGACTGGCGCCCCCTGCTGCGCGGCTTCGCGCCGATGCAGGACTGGCTCGTGCAACAGCGCCCCGACGCCGCGATCCTGATCTACAACGATCACGTCACGACCTTCTTCTTCGAGACCTATCCGATCTTCGCGCTTTCGGTGGCCGAGAACCACCGCATCGCCGACGAGGGCTTCGGCCCGCGCCCGCTGGCGCCGATCCCCGGCGATCCCGACTTCGCCTGGCATGTGGCGCACAGCCTGGTGGACGACGAGTTCGATATCACGCTGTGCCACGACATGCCGCTGGACCACGGCGCGCTGACGCCCGCCTCCGCCCTGTGGCCGGACCGCGCCGCGCCATGGCCGGCGAAGCTGCTGCCGATCGCGGTGAACGTGCTGCAATTCCCAGTGCCCTCGCCGCGCCGGCTGTTCCGGCTGGGACAGGCGCTGCGCCGCGCGGTGCAGTCGTATCGCGACGACGCGTACCGCGTGGTGGTGCTGGGTACCGGCGGCCTGTCGCACCAGCTGCACGGCGAGCGGTTCGGCTATCAGAACTACGACTGGGACATGCGGTTCCTCGACCTTCTGGAAGAGGACCCCGAGCAACTCGCGGCCCTGCGCCTGCAGGATTTCATCGAGAACGCGGGGGCGGAGGGCGCCGAGATGATCATGTGGCTGGCGATGCGCGGCGCGCTGTCGGCCAGGGTGCGCCGGCTGCACCGCAACTACCACGCGCCGCTGCACACCGGCTTCGCGCAGGCGCTGTTCGAGGACATGGGAGACTGATGGTGCACGACGAACCGATCATGGACGTGGCCCATCTGGGCCATCTGGAAGTGCTGACGCCGAAGCCCGAGGAAAGCCTGCGCTTCTTCGTCGATGTCATGGGCATGACCGAAAGCGGCCGGCAGGGCGATTCGGTCTTCCTGCGCGGCTGGGACGATTACGAGCGGTATTCGTTGCAACTGACCGCATCGGACAACTCGGGCCTGGGGCACGCCGCCTTCCGCGCGCGCAGTCCACAGGCGTTGGAGCGGCGCGTCGCCGCGCTGAAGGACAGCGGCGCGGGCATCGGCTGGCACGAGGGCACGCTGGGCCACGGCCCGGCCTACCGGTTCCGCGACCCGGACGGGCATCTGCTGGAGATCTACTACGAGACCGAATGGTACCAGGCGCCCCCCGCGCTGCGGCCTTCGCTGAAGAACCAGGCGCAACGTTATCCCGCGCGCGGCGTGAACGTGCGAAGGCTGGATCACTTCAACTGCCTCGCCGTCGATGTGCAGGCGAACCGCGAGTTCTTCGAGCGCACGCTGGGCTTCCGCCTGACCGAGCACATCGTCCTGGACGACGGCACGGAAGCCGGCATGTGGCTGACCTGCACGAACAAGAGCTACGACTTCGCCTATACGCGCGAGGCGCATGGCGTGAAGGGGCGGTTCCACCACATCACCTTCGCGCTCGACAGCCGCGAGGACATCCTGCGCGCCGCCGACATCTTCCTGGAGAACGGCGTGCATATCGAAACCGGCCCGCACAAGCACGCGGTGCAGCAGACCTTCTTCCTCTACGTCTACGAACCCGGCGGCAACCGCGTGGAAGTGGCGAACGCGGGCGCGCGGCTGGTGCTGGCGCCCGACTGGAAGCCGATCCGCTGGACCGAAGCCGAGCGCCGGAAGGGCCAGGCCTGGGGCCTGAAGACGATCGAGAGCTTCCACACGCACGGCACGCCGCCGCTGACCGAGGCGCAGATCGAAGCGGCGAAGCGGCATTGAACGGAGAGACCCAAACGATGGAAACGACGCAGAAGACGGGCCTGGTGGTCAGCGCGCACTCGGCCGATTTCGTCTGGCGCGCGGGCGGCGCCATCGCGCTGCACTCGGCGCGCGGTTACGCGGTGACGGTGGTGTGCCTGTCCTATGGCGAGCGCGGCGAGTCGGCGAAGCTGTGGCGCCAGCCCGGCATGACGCTGGAGCGCGTGAAGGCGGAGCGCGAGAAGGAGGCGCGCGCCGCCGCCGAGATCCTGGGCGTAGCGGATATCCAGTTCTGGGATCTGGGCGATTACCCGATCACCCTGAACGACGACGCGCTGTTCCGGCTGGTGGACGTGTACCGCGCGATCCATCCGGCCTTCATGCTGACCCACTCCAAGCGCGACATCTACAACCACGACCATCCCGCCGTGTCCGACTTCGCGCAGAACGCGCGCATCACCGCGCAGGCGCATGGGCACAATCCCGGCCAGAAGGTGCTGGGCGCGCCGCCGGTGTTCCTGTTCGAGCCGCATCAGCCGGAACAATGCGACTGGAAGCCGAACGTGCTGCTGGACATCGGCCCGGTGTGGGAGAAGAAGCGCGCGGCCATCGAGTGCATGGCCGGGCAGGAGCATCTGTGGGAGTACTACACCCGCGTCGCCCTGCAACGCGGCGCGCAGGCGGCGCGCAACTCCGACAAGGCGATCAAATACGGCGAAGGCTACGAGGCCGTGTTCCCGCATGTGACGGAGACGCTGGCATGAGCACGGTGTTCACCGATCCGCCGCGGGTTGCGCGCGAAACCGCCGACGCCTTCGCGCCCTATGGCGTGGCGACGGTGCACGAGGCGCAGGGCCGCACCGGCTTGCTCGCTTCGTATATGCGGCCGATCTGGCCGGGCGCGAAGATCGCCGGCAGCGCCGTCACCGTGTCCGTCCCGCCCTGCGACAACTGGATGATCCATGTCGCGGTCGAGCAGTGCCAGGCGGGCGACGTGCTGGTGGTGGCGCCGACCTCGCCGAGCGATGCGGGGTATTTCGGGGAGCTGCTCGCCTGCTCGCTGGCGGCGCGCGGCGTGCTGGGGCTGGTGATCGAGGCGGGATGCCGCGACGTGGCGGCGCTGACGGAGATGCGGTTTCCGGTGTGGTCGCGCGCCGTCTCGGCGCAGGGCACGGTGAAGGAGACGCTGGGATCGGTGAACGTGCCGATCGTGTGCGCCGGGCAGATCGTGCATCCAGGCGACCTGGTGATCGCCGACGACGACGGCGTGGTGATCGTGCCGCGGCTGGAGGCGGCGGCGGTGCTGGACAAGAGCCGCGAGCGCGAGGCGAAGGAGGACGGCAGCCGCGAGCGGCTGAAGGCGGGCGAGTTGGGCCTCGATATGTACGGGATGCGGGAGAAGCTCGCGGCGCGGGGCCTCACCTATCGCCCCTATCCGCGCGGATGAAACCATATGCGCTGACCGCCGCCTTCGCGCGCACTCCGCGGACGGAGGCGCTGTTCGACGGGCGCGTGACCTCGGACCGGATCGTGCTGCGGCTGGAGCCGTTCGCGACGATCCACCGCGCCTTCAAGCCGATGGTGCGGGAGCTGCGGTTCGACGTTTCGGAAATGGCCATCGCGACTTTCCTCCAGGCACGCGCGATGGGCCGCCCGCTGGTGCTGCTGCCCGTGGTGCTGGCGGCGCGCTTCCAGCAATCGGCGCTGCTGTGCCGTGCCGACAGCGCCATCGCCGGTCCCGCCGACCTGAAGGGGAAGCGCGTCGGCGTGCGCGCCTACAGCCAGACCACGGGGATGTGGCTGCGCGGCATCCTGGCGGACGAGTACGGCGTCGCGCCCGACAGCATCGCATGGACGACGTTCGAGGACGCGCATGTGGCGGGCATCGCCGATCCGCCCTTCTGCCGCCGCGCGCCGCCGGGCGCGGACATGATCGCGATGCTGCGCGCGGGGGAGCTGGACGCGGTGATCGTCGGCACCGAGCTGCCCGAGGGCGGCGACCTGCGCACGGTGTTTCCCGATCCGGCCGCGTCCGCCGACACGTTCTGGCGGCGGCACGGCTTCGTGCCGGTGAATCACATGGCGGTGGTGCGCGCGGATATCGCGCAGGCGCATCCCGACTGGGTGGCGGAGATCGTGCGGATGCTGGGCGAGGCGCGCGCTGCCCTGCCGCCGGCGCAGGACGGCCGCGATCCCTACCCCGCCGGCCGCGCCGCGCTCGCGCCCGCGATTGCGCTCGCCGTGCGGACGATGGAGGCGCAGGGGATGCTGCCCGCGCCGGTCGATCCGGCCTCGGTCTGGGACGGGCTGCCGGCGGAGACCGGATAACTAGGGGACGGGTTCGAGCACGGGCGTGGGACGCGCGTCCTGCGGCGCGCGGCTGCGCTCGCGGTCGGCGAAGAGGGCGGCAAGCGCGGCGGCGAGGGGCTCCGGATCGATCGGGCGGGCGCGGCCGCGCAGCCGCCAGTCGATCAGGCGGGCGAGCAGGCCGCGCTCCTCCAGAGGCGGGCGGATCAGTTCCTCGGCGAGGCCGCGGTCCGACCAGGGCACGTCGAAATAGGCCTGACGCAGCAGCGCGCCGTCGGGCGCGGCGTGCCAGGCCATCGGGAAGAAGGCGATCAGGTCGCGGCCTGTGAGGGGCTCCCGCGCCTCGGGCCCGGCGCCCGCAACGGCGGCGGCGAGCGCCGCGACGGGATCGCGGCCGGGACCGAGGCCGAGGTGCGCGGTGGGAGTGGCGCGCTGGTTCATCTCGATCATGTAGGCCGCGCCGGTCGCCTCCTCGATGACGAAATCGAGCCCGGCGAAGCCCGAGATGCCGAGCGCGCCGATCACGCGCTGCGCGGCGTGGCGCATATCCGGACGGTCGATCACGCGGATGACGGCGGACGGACCGAGCGCGTACTCCGTCCGCTCGACGGCGGCCTGGACGAGGCCGAGGACCTCGCCCCGCCAGCAGGCGGCGAGGCAGTTCGCGGGACGGCCTTCGATGAAACGCTGCACGCTGACGTGACGGCGGCCCCGTAGCAGCGCCTCGGGCAGCGGATGCGGGTCGCGGTTGACCGCCGCGCGCTTGAGCGCACGCACCAACCCGGGCGGGCGGGCCAGCCGGTCATACGCCGCCAGCGCTTCCTGCGGGCGGGCGGCGTCCACGATTTCCACCCCCGCGCCGCCCCAGCTTCCGTCCGCCTTCAGGACGGCATGCGGGCCGACCGCGGCGAGCGCCCCCGGCAGCGCGGCCCGGTCCGGCACCGGCAGCGTGGGCGGGATGCGCACCCCGGTCCTGGCGGCGAGCGCGAGCAGCGCCGCGCGGCCGCGCATGGCGGCGGTGCGGGCGGGGTCGCCAAGGGAGCGCGCGATCAGGGCGGCGGCGGGGTCGGCGGCGGGTAGCGCGGCGTGCAGGGCGACCAGATGGTCCAGCGCACGGTCGTCGCACGGCACGATCAGGGCTGGCGCGGTCGCGGCTATCGCGCGGCGCCACGCCGACGCCGTGCCCCAGGCGGGATAGGAGTGGCAGCGGCGGACCGCCCGCGTATGCCGCAGCGGCTGGCCGACGGCGCACATCGCTTCCACCCGCCAACCCAACGCATCGAAGCCAAGGGCGATCCGGGCGGGAAATTCCCACGGCAGCGTGCTCGCCAGCAGAACCGTGCGCTTCCGCCCGGCGGCGGCGGACGACCTCATGCCGCCGCGCCCGGATGTGAAAGCGTCAAACCGGCATTTCGATGCATGGGCGCGTCCCCGGGCGTTTCGGCCATTCCCCGATGCCGGGCCGGCCGCCGCTCCGCCGGATACCCTCGGAGCGCGCAACGATACCATCGCCGGGTGCAAAAATTAAGACATATTTGCCGCAATAATGCGACTGGTGGCCGAAATTGGGTTTCGTGCTATTTATCGGTGGTTGAACGAGGAGCGCGCCAATCCATCCGCCACATCGCCCCCGCCGACACGAAGATGGCAGTTTTCAGGGTGCCCCTGGGCGCGCGTGGTCGCATTTCGATCAATCGGCACGCCGGGCAAGCCGCGCAGCGCACGCCTTTGGTTTAATCATTGGTTGAGAATTCAATGCACAGCGATGTCGTCATTATCGGTGCCGGTCCCTACGGCCTGTCGGTCGCCGCCCACCTTGCCGCGCGCGGCGCGGATTTCCGGATCTTCGGCACGCCAATGCGGACCTGGCGCACGCAGATCCTGCGCGACAGCCATCTGAAGTCCGAAGGCTTCGCGTCCTCGCTCTACGAGCCGTCGGGCCGCTTCACGCTGGCAGCCTATTGCCGGGAGAAGGGGTTGCCGTATCAGGACATCGGCCTGCCGGTGCGCCGCGCGATCTTCGCGGATTATGGGTTGGCGTTCCAGGAGCGGTTCGTTCCGATGTTGGAGAAGCGCGACATCGCGGCGCTGCGCCGCACGCCGGAGGGCTTCGCGCTGACCACCGAGGACGGCGAGGCGCTGACCGCGCGGCGGGTGGTGGTGGCGGTGGGGATCAGCCGCTTCGCGTACACCCCGCCCCTGCTGGCCAGCCTGCCCGCCGAATGCGCCTCGCACAGCTCGGATCGTTTCGTCGTCGATGACCTGGCCAGGCGCGACGTGATCGTGGTGGGCGCCGGGGCATCGGCGCTGGACGTGGCGAAGGAGTTGATCGCGGTGGGCGCCACGGTGCGGCTGGTGGCGCGCGCCAAGCAGATCGAGTTCCACGACCCGCCGCACCAGCGCAGTTTCCTCGACAAGATCACGCAGCCGATGTCGGGGCTTGGACCCGGCTGGAAATCGCGCCTGTGCACCGACGCGCCGCTGGTGTTCCGCCTGCTGCCAGAAGCGACGCGGGTGCGCGTGGTGAAGCGGCACCTGGGCCCCGCGCCGTGCTGGTTCACGCGCGATCCGGTGGACGGCCAAATGGAATTCCTGATGGAGCGCGACCTGCGCAGCGCCGAGGTAGTCGGAGGCAGGGTGCATCTGGGCCTGACCCGCGCCGACGGCAGCGCCGAGGAACTGGTGACCGATCACGTGATCGCCGCGACCGGCTACCGCGTGGATCTGGCGCGCATCGGCTTCCTGCCCGCCGATATCCGCGAATCGCTGCGGCTGTGCGAGACCAGCCCGGCGCTTTCGCCGAATTTCGAATCGAGCGTGCCGGGCCTGTATTTCGTCGGCCTGGCCGCCGCCAACACCTTCGGCCCGGTGAGCCGCTTTGCCTTCGGCGCGCGTTTCACCGCGCCGCGCCTGTCGGCGCATCTGCTGCGCACGGCCTCTTCCGCGGCCCCAAGGCCGGCGCCGGAGGGCAAGACGGCCGCGGACCGGGTGTTGAGCAAGGCCGCATGAGCGCGCAGGGCAGCGCGGCGCCGATCACGGGACGCTGCTTCTGCGGCGCCGTGACCTTCGCCTGCGCCGAGCCGCCGGTGATCACGCGCGCGTGCTGGTGCCGCGACTGCCAGTATCTGGGCGCGGGCAACGCCACGGTGAACGCGATCTTCCGGCGTGACGCCATGACGGTGCGCGGCGCCCTCGCCGCCTACGCGAGCCGCGCCGACAGCGGCACCGAGATGCGGCGCAGCTTCTGCCCGCGCTGCGGCACGCAGCTGTTCAGCGAATCGGCGAGCCGCCCGCAGTTGATCGTGGTGCGGGTGGGCGCCCTGGACGATCCGAACGCCGCGCCGCCGTCCGCGACGATCTGGACGCGCTCCGCGCCGCGCTGGGCCTGCATCGATCCGGCGCTGCCGCGCACGGACGGACAACCGCCGCCGCTGACCTCGCCCTAGCCCGGCGCGGCCGAGGAAAGGAGGATCGCACGATGCCCGACGACGCCTTGGCCGATCCCGTGGAGGCCCTGCTGGGCGACATGCTGGCGTGGCTGGACGCGAAGCCCCGCACCTACGCCGAAGCGATCGAGGCGTGGCGCACATCCTGCCCGCGCCTGCCGGTGTGGGAGGAAGCACATGACCGCGGCTTCGTGGCACATGCGCGCGAGGGCGCAGCCGCGTTCGTGCGCGTGACGCCGCAAGGCCGCGCCTTCGCCGCCGCGAGGCGCTGACGCCCGCTTCCGGGCCGCGCTTCTCAGCGCCCGGAAATCATGGTCTGTTCGCCGCGCCACCAGCCGCACACAGCGGCTTGCAACGGAGGAGCACGCCTTGTTCAGCCATGTCATGATCGGCAGCAACGACATCGAGCGGTCGAAGAAGTTCTACGACGCGGTGTTCACCGCGATGGGCGCGAAGCCCGGATCGGTCGACGCCAAGGGACGCCTTGTCTATGTCCACAACGGCGCCGCGTTCCTGGTGACGAAGCCGATCGACGGCAATCCGTGCACCTATGCGAACGGGGGCACCATCGGCTTCGCGATGACCCAGGAGCAGGCGGATGCGTGGCACGCCGCGGGCGTGGCGAACGGCGGCAGGGCGATCGAGGACCCGCCGGGCGTGCGCGGCGGCACCATGTATCTCGCGTATCTGCGCGATCCGGACGGCAACAAGCTCTGCGCGCTGCATCGCCTTCCGGCGAAATAGCGACGCCTTCGGCGGGGCCGCGCGCGCCGCGGCTCCGCCCCGCTTCGCCGCCCTGCCGGGGCCAGCCTTGTGCGATGCGGAAATAGCGCAATACTGGCCTCCGGGTTTCGGGGGCGGATTTATGAAAACATCGGGACGGACGGCCAGGGTCTTCGCATGGACCCTGATGGCATCGGCGGCGGCGGTCGCGATCGGCGGCGTCCCGCGCAGCGCCGCGGCGCAACCCCATGCGGGCGGCACGCTGGTCTACGCCAACATCTCCGGCCCCGGCACGCTCGATCCCTACGTGTCCGGCAGCCTCGTGGAACTGGAGATCATCCACCACATCTACGAAGGCCTGGTGGAGATGGACGAGCACTACGCCTGGAAGCCGATGCTGGCGTCCAAGGTGGAAGCAAGCCCCGACGCCAAGACCTTCACCTTCACGCTGCGCAAGGGCGTGAAGTTCTCCAACGGGAAGGAGATGACCTCGGCCGACGTGCTGGCGTCGTTCCAGCGCTATCAGAAGCTCAGCACCAACGCCTCGATCCTGGCCGATGCCGACGGGTTCGACACGCCCGATCCCTACACCTTCGTGGTGCGGCTGAAGAAGCCGAACGCGGTGTTCCTGGATATACTCAAGTCGCCGACCTATCCGCTGTCGATCATGCCGGCGGAAGAGAAGGACAAGCCGGCGCGCGAGGCGGACGTGATCGGCACCGGGCCGTACACGCTGGGCGAATGGGCGCGCGACAGCCATCTGGTGCTTAACCGCAACGACGGCTACGTGGCCGACACCAGCGCGCCGGGCCCCGACGGCTTCGCCGGGCGCAAGACGGCGTATCTGGATCATATCCGCTACAACTTCGTGCCCGAGGCGAACGCGCGCGTCGCCGCGCTGCAATCTGGCGACGCCAACGCGGCATCCGACATTCCGCCCGAACTGTCCAAGCGGTTCGCCGACCGCAAGGACCTGTCGCTGCTGAAGGTGTTCCCGTACTGCCAGCAGGTGTTCGTCACCAACTCGCAGAACGGCCCGACCGCCAATCCGCTGATCCGCCAGGCGATCGCGGCGGCGGTGAACGTGGACGAGATCCTGGATGCGACCGGGCAGATCGCGCAGAAGAACGCCTCGTTGCTCTATGCGTTCAGCCCGTACTATTCGCCGGAGGTGGCGAAGCCGTATTACGACCAGCACAACCCGGCGAAGGTGAAGGAGCTGCTGGCGAAGGCGGGCTACAAGGGCGAGAAGATCGTCCTGCAGACCAATTCCAACTACGCCTATATGCGCGATGCGATCCTGGTGCTGAACGAGCAGTTGAAGGCCGACGGCATCAACAGCGCGGTGGAGGTTGTGGACTGGACCACCAACGCGAGCAACATGCAGCGCGGCACCGGCAACTGGAACGTCTCGACCACCGGGTTCTGCTCGCAGCCTCTGCTGGGGCCGCAGCAATGGCGGGTGATGGTCTACACCTTCCCGCAGGTGAAGGGCGACGCCGAGCTTGATGCCGCCTACACGAAGTTCCTGACCTCGCCCGACGTGCAGGACCGCAAGGCGGCGTGGCAGGAGATCGAGCACCGCGTGCTGGACCAGGCCTACATGATCAAGGTGGCCGACCTGGGCGGACTACGCGGCTACGACAGCAAGGTGCAGGACATGACGGCGTATTTCTTCCCGCGCTACTGGAACGTGTGGATGAAGTGACCGGGCGGCGGAGGTGCGGGAACTCCGCCGGCTGTCGCTGCGCTTTCTGAATGCCGTGCCGGTCATCCTGCTGGTCGCGGTCCTGACGTTCTTCCTGATGCATCTGCTGCCCGGCGATCCCGCCGTGGTGATCGCCGGGCAGGATGCGAGCCCGCAGGCGGTGGCGCGCATCCGCACGCAACTCGGCCTGGACCGGCCGCTGCCCGAGCAGTTGCTGGTGTGGCTGGCCAATCTGGCGCGCGGCAATTTCGGCACCTCGCTCGCGCTGAACCAGAGCGTGCTGGCGGCGGTGCTGGACCGGCTGCCGGTGACGCTGTCGCTGGCGGCGATCTCGCTTGCGATCACGGTGCCGCTCGGCATCGGGGCGGGCGTCATCGCAGGCTACAAGCGCAACACCTGGATCGACCAGTCGGTGATGGTGATCGCGCTTTTGGGCGTGTCGCTGCCGGGGTTCTGGATCGCGATCCTGTCGGTGATCCTGTTCAGCGTGCAGCTGAAATGGCTCCCTTCGGGCGGCTATGTGCCATTGGCGCAGGGCGCGTGGCCGTGGTTCGCCTCGCTGATCCAGCCCGCCGTGGTGCTGGCGCTGTTCCAGATCGGGTTCCTGGCGCGCATGACGCGCTCAGCGATGCTGGATGTGCTCGATCAGGACTTCATCCGCGCGGCGCGGGCGCGCGGCGTCAGCGAGTGGTCGGCCGTCATCAAGCACGCTTTCCGCAACACGCTGATCCCGGTGGTGACGGCGGCGGGCATCATCCTGAGCCTGCTGATCGGCGGATCAGTGATCGTGGAGCAGGTCTTCGCGCTGCCCGGCATCGGGCGGCTGATCGTGCAGGCGATCCTGGCGCGCGACTATCCGCTGGTGCAGGGCACGATGCTGCTGCTGGGCTTCGCCTTCGTCGCCATCAACCTGCTGCTGGACATCGTGTACCTGCTGGTCGATCCGCGCGTCCGCTATGAGTGAGGCGGCGGTTGCGGGCGGAACGCGGCTGGCGCGCCGGCGGCGCTTCCCGATCCTGCGCCGGCTGCTGCGGCACGGCTCGTTCCGCATCGGGCTGGTGCTGGTCCTGGTGCTGGTGATCGCCGCGCTGTGCGCGCCGCTGATCACCAACGTCGATCCGACCGCGATGCGCATCCGCTTCCGCTTCCGCCCGCCCTCGCAGGATTTCCTGTTCGGGACGGACATGTTCGGCCGCTCGGTCTTCGCGCGCGTGCTGTACGGCGCGCGGCTGTCGCTTTGGATCGGGCTTGCCGTCGCGCTGCTGTCGGGCGCGGTGGGCGCGATGATCGGCGTGCTGTCGGCGCAGTGGCGGCGGCTCGATGGATTGATGATGCGGCTGATGGACGCGCTGGCGGCGTTTCCCGCGATCGTGCTGGCGATCGGGCTGGGCGCGGCGCTGGGCCCGGCGTCCGGCAGCCTGATCATCGCGCTGACGATGGCCTATGTGCCGCGCACCGCGCGCGTGCTGCGCGCCTCCGCGCTGGTGATCCGCGAGCTGGATTACGTGGAGGCGGCGCGCGTCAGCGGCGCGGGATCGCTGCGCATCGTGCTGCGCCACCTGCTGCCGAACTGCATGAGCCCGCTGCTGGTGCAGATGACCTTCGTCTTCGCCTACGCGATTCTTGCAGAAGCGGCGTTGAGCTTCATCGGCATCGGTCCGCCGCCGCCGGCGCCGAGCTGGGGCAACATCGTCGCCGAGGGCCGCGACTACGCGGTGGAGGCGTGGTGGATCATGCTGTTCCCCGGCATCGCGATCAGCCTGGCGGCGCTGGGCATGAACCTGCTGGGCGACGGGCTGCGCGACGTGCTGGACCCGCGCATGAAGATCGAGACGTGATGCCGCCGCTGCTGGAGGTGGGGCGCCTGAACGTGCAGTTCCGCGGCGAGCGCGGCTGGGTAACGGCGGTGGAGGATGCGAGCTTTACCGTCGCGCCGCGCGAGGCGCTGGGCATCGTGGGCGAGTCGGGCAGCGGCAAGAGCGTGACGGCGCTGGCGCTGCTGGGGCTGCATCCGCCAGGCACGCGCATCGGCGGCAGCGTGCGCTATGGCGGCGCGGACCTGCTGCGCCTGCCGCCGCGCGCCATGCGCCGCATCCGCGGCGGCGACATCGCGATGGTGTTCCAGGACCCGATGTCGTCGTTGAACCCGGTGCTGACGATCGCCGATCAGATCACCGAAACGCTGAGGCTGCATCAGGGGCTGACGGGTGCGGCGGCGCGCAGGCGCGCGGTCGAGTTGCTGGACATGGTGCGCATTCCCGACGCCGCGCGCCGGCTGGACGAGTATCCGCACCGCATGTCGGGCGGGCAGCGGCAGCGGGTGATGATCGCCATCGCCATCGCCTGCGCGCCCAAGCTGCTGATCGCCGACGAGCCGACCACAGCGCTGGACGTGACGATCCAGGCGCAGATCCTGGACCTGCTGCGCGAATTGCAGGAGCGGCTGGGGATGTCGGTGATGCTGATCTCGCATGATCTGGGCGTGATCGCCGAGTTCGCGCAGCGCGTGATGGTGATGTACGCGGGCCGCGTGGTGGAGTTGGCACCCGCCGCCGCGCTGTTCGCGCGCCCGCTGCATCCCTACACGGAACTGCTGCTGCGCGCGATCCCGCCGGTGGATGCCGATGTGGCGCGCCTGCCCACGATCAGCGGCGCGATCCCCGACCCCGAGGAACGCATCGACGGCTGCCGCTTCCGCCCGCGCTGCCCCTTCGCGCAGGCATCCTGCGCCATCGAACCGCCGCCGCTGCTGGAGGCGGGGAACGGGCGGCTGACGCGCTGCCCCCCGAGACTCGCGGCATGAGCGACGGGCCGGTCGTATCGGTTGAAGGTCTGTGCAAGGACTATCCGGTGCATGGCCAGATGCTGCACGCGGTGCGCGACGCGAGCTTCGCGATCGGGCCGGGCGAGACGCTCGCGCTGGTGGGCGAATCCGGATCCGGCAAATCGACGACCGGGCGGATGCTGGTGGGGCTCACGCCCGCGACGGCGGGGCGCATTTCGGTTCTGGGCGAAACCATCACCGGTCCCGGCGGCGCGGCGCGGCTGGCCCGGGTGCGGCGGCATCTTCAGCTGGTGTTCCAGGACCCGGGCAGCGCGCTCGATCCCAGGATGCGCGCGGGAAGCTCGCTCGCCGAGCCGCTGGTGATCGCGGGCAAGGGCCGCGCGGAGCGCGCCGCGCGCGTCGCGGAACTTCTGGAGCTGGTGGGACTGCCGCAGAGCGCGGCGCGGCGGTTCCCGCACGAGTTCTCGGGCGGGCAGCGGCAGCGGCTGTGCATCGCACGCGCGTTGGCGCTGCATCCGTCCCTGATCGTGTGCGACGAGCCGGTCTCAGCGCTGGACGTGTCGATCCAGGCGCAGATCATCAACCTTCTGCTCGACCTGCAGGATCGTTTCGGGTTGAGCTATCTGTTCATCGCGCACGATCTTGCGGTGGTGCGCAGCGTGTCGCACCGCATCGCGGTGATGTATGCGGGACGAATCGTGGAGACGGCCGACCGCCGCGCGCTGTTCGAGACGCCGCGCCATCCCTACACGCGCGCGCTGCTGGCGGCGGTGCCGGTTCCGGTGCCGGGACGGCCGCCGCGCCCGCGCATCGCGGGCGAGTTGCCGAGCCTGCTCGACCCGCCCAAGGGCTGCGCCTTCCATCCGCGTTGCCCGCTGGCGGTGGAACGCTGCCGCGTGGAGACGCCGGCGTTGCGGACGGTGGGCGAGCGGCACGCGGCGGCGTGCCATTTGGCGGGGGACGGATAGCGCGGTCAGCGTCCCAGGAACCGGTCCAGCACATTCCGCGTGAGTCGTTCCGTCTGAAAGTCACGCAGCGCGAGGCCCATGATCCATTCGCAGCTTCCGGCGGTGAACACCTCGCCCTGGCCGCGCTTCATCGACACGATCATGCCGGAGCCGTAGCGGACCTGCTCCTGCGCTTCCTTGTCTGTGCGGCCGGTGAACATGCGCGCGGCGTTCTCCAGCCCCGCGTCGCGCAGGTAGTAGCGGAAGCCCTCCCCCTGGTGCTCCTGCTCGACGCGCGTGGCGGGCGCCATCGCGAGGATCTCGATGCCGTCGGGCGCGCCGTCCTCGCCGGTGGGGAACGGCAGGCCGTGGCGGAAGGTGTAGTCCAGGCCATCGACTTCGTAGCCGAACACGCCCGCCTTGCCGCCCAGCACATCGCCGTAGGCCGCGAAGGTGCCGTCGAAGGCCCAATGCTCGGGGCGGTAGACGGTGAAGCCGCGGCTGCTGCGGGGGATGAAGCCGCCCCAGGAAGCATAGATGCCGCGCAACCCGTTCACGCCCACCGTCGTCGCGCCGGGCCAGCCGACGGCGGGGTCTTCCCAGGCGCCGGTCAGCGTATGGGCCTGCGCGGTGCCGCGCACCGGGTCCTCGGCGCTGGCGCGGGCCTTGTAGCAGACCTGCCGCACGCCGCCGTCCTCCAGCCTTATCTGCCAGACGAAGTTGCCGCCGAAACGGGCGAAACGGCCGCCGCGGTCGGCATACGCCTCGATCGCGCGGCGCATCTCGTAGGACCAGTATTCGTCATGGCCGACGGTGACGACGGCGGGATACCGGTCCAGCACAGCGGGATCGTTGTGCAGGTCGGTCTGCGTGATCGTGTCGAAGGCGTAGCCCTGCTGTTCGGCCCAAACGACGAAGTGGCGGTCGAACTGCGCCCAGCCGGCGGCGGCATAGTATTGCGCGAAACCGTTGGTGAAGGCCCATTCCTTCGTCGGATAGCGCGGCGCGTCGCCTGGACGGCGGGCGGGGCGGTCGCACAGGCGCGGCGCGCCCGGCGGCAGCCAGATCTGCCCGCGCGTCCAGGGCCGGCGCAGGCTGAGAATTGGCGAGAACTGGTTCCCGTCCGGCCCGTCGATCCCGTCGTAGTGATTGGCGCCGCCCCAGTCGTTGTAGGCGGTCCAGGTGGCAGTGGGCAGGATGAGCAGGAACTTGCCCTGCGTGGACGCCGCCGGCGCGGGGCGCACGGCGAACCAGTGATGCTGCACGAAGCGCGAGCCGCCCCAGGACGCGCAGCTCGACGCCACACGGTAGAATCCCGAAGGCGCATCCTGCGGAATCGTCCAGGCGCAGGCGATGGGCCAGTCGCATCCATTGCGATAGGCCTGCTTCGGCATCGCCGCGAAGGCGCCGCGCACGGCATCCTGCGCATGCACCAGGACCGGCTCCGCGCCGTCGCGCCAGATCTGCAGCGACCATTCGGACGCGGTGGCGCTGGCGCGGAACTGCACCGTCTCGCCCGGCGCGTAGGAGATCGCATCGGTATAGACGTAGACCTCCGGCACGGCGGGGTCTTCGCGCGGCGCTTCGTACCAGTGGGACAGATGCGAGGCGGCGTCCGGGTGCATGACCGTGGTCTGCCGTGGACGCAGGTTCATCGGCGCGAATTCGGGGCGGTGCTGGGCGGGAATGGCCGTGATCCTTGGCTGCGAACGGACAGCGGCCAGCATAGACCGCGCGCCGCGCGCTGGGCAGGGCGCGGCGTTCGTTCCGGCCGTGCCGATTGCGGTATGGCGCCGCGATGCTAGTGTCGGGCAAACGGTCAGGACATGAGCGGGGGGACGCCGGTGAGCGAGCGGACGCTGCGCGGCAAGGTCGCGATCGCCGGCATCGGCG
>JAFEFJ010000260.1 GCA_018240635.1 Pseudomonadota bacterium
TCCTGAACGGCACCTGCAACTACATCCTGACGGTGATGCGCGAGCGCGGGCGCGAATTCGCGGAAGTGCTCGCCGACGCGCAGCGTCTTGGCTACGCCGAGGCCGATCCGAGCTTCGACATCGATGGCATCGACGCCGCGCACAAGCTCGCGATCCTGGCGGCGCTGGCATTCGGCCGGCCGGTCGCGTTCGACGCCGTGTACGTGGAAGGCATCCGCGCGATCTCGGCGCTGGATATCGCGTTCGCAGCGGAGTTCGGCTACCGCATCAAACTGCTGGGCATCGCGCGCGACGTGGACGGCGCGATCGAGGCGCGGGTGCATCCGTGCATGGTGCCTGCATCGTCGCCCATCGCGACGGTGGACGGCGTGTTCAACGCCGTGGTGGCGCATGGCGACTTCGTCGGCCGCGTGATGCTGGAAGGCCGCGGCGCGGGCGCCGGGCCCACGGCGTCAGCCGTGGTGGCCGACCTGATCGATCTGGCGCGCGGGCGCTACACGCCGGTTTGGGGCGCGGCGTCGGGCTCGCTGTCGGATGCCCCGTCGCGTCCGATGTCGAGCCATTCCGGCGCGTACTACCTGCGCCTGATGGTGGTGGACCGGCCCGGCGTTATCGCCGACGTGACCGCCGTGCTGCGCGATCACGGCGTCTCGCTCGAATCGATGCTGCAACGCGGCCGCAGCCCGGGCGAGGCGGTGCCGGTGGTGCTGGTCACGCATGAAACCGACGAGACGGCGATGCGCGCCGCGCTGGACCGCATCGCCGCGCTGGATGCGGTGATGGAGCCGCCGACGATGATCCGCATCGAGCCCGGCTAGAAACGCGCCTTTCCGCACGCCTCAGCGACCGGAGGAAACGCCATGTCCGACACCACCCCGAAGCATCTGGGCGAGATCACCGACCGCAACCTGGCGCTGGAGTTGGTGCGCGTGACGGAGGCGGCGGCGATTTCCGCCGCGCAATGGATCGGCCGCGGACGCAAGAACGACGCCGACGGCGCGGCGGTGGAGGCGATGCGCCGCGCCTTCGATCATGTGGCGATCGACGGCACCGTGGTGATCGGCGAGGGCGAAATGGACGAGGCGCCGATGCTCTATATCGGCGAGAAGGTCGGCTATGGCGGCCCGGCGATGGACATCGCCGTCGATCCGCTGGAAGGCACCACGCTAACCGCGAAGGGCGGCCCCAACGCGCTGGCGGTGGTGGCGCTGGCCGAGCGCGGCAACTTCCTGCACGCGCCCGACATCTACATGGACAAGATCGCGGTCGGCGCAGGCCTGCCGGATGGCGTGGTGGATCTGGACGCGCCGCCCGGGGAGAACCTGCGCAACCTGGCGCGCGCGCGCAAATGCGACGTGACGGACCTGATCGTCTGCATCCTGGACCGCGAGCGCCATGCCGAGAAGATCGCGAAATGCCGCGAGGCCGGCGCGCGCATCATGCTGATCAGCGACGGCGACGTGGCGGGCGTGATCGCCACCGCGATCCCCGACGGCGGCGTCGACATTTATCTGGGCTCGGGCGGCGCGCCGGAGGGCGTGCTGGCTGCGGCGGCGCTGCGCTGCATCGGTGGGCAGCTTCAGGGCCGCCTGATCTACGAGGACGACGCGCAGGTGGCGCGCGCGCGGGACATGGGGCTCGCCGACCCGCACCGCAAATTCGGCCTGACGGAAATGGCGAAGGGCGACGTGATGTTCGCCGCGACCGGCGTGACCTCGGGCGCGATGCTGCGCGGCGTGCGCCGCCGCGGACCGACCGCGGTGACGCATTCGATGGTGATGCGCAGCAAGTCCGGCACCGTCCGCTACATCGAGGCGCACCACAACTTCCGCACCAAGACCTGGACCGCCGCCTGACCGGTTCCGGGCACCGCGCGCGATGCCGGACGGAACCGGGGTGAGCGCCGCCGCGCTGGGCGTAACTCGCAGCCTGGGCGGACGCCGCTGGCTGTGGCGCGCGGCGGCGGAGACGCACGACCGCGCGGGACTTGCCATCGCGCAGCGCCTGGGTGTGCCGGAGATCGTCGGCCGCCTGCTGGCGGGGCGCGGCATCGGCATCGACGAGGCCGCCGACTTCATGGGCCCGACGCTGCGCGCGCTGATGCCCGATCCCTCGGTGCTGCTCGACATGGATGCCGCCGCCGAACGCCTCGCCGCCGCCGTGGCGCGCCAGGAGACGGTCGGCGTGTTCGGCGACTACGACGTGGACGGCGCGGCGAGCAGCGCGCTGATGATCCGCTTCCTGCGCGGGCTGGGCTGTACGGTGGTGCATCACATCCCCGACCGTGCCGCCGAGGGCTACGGCCCGAACGCCCCCGCGCTGCGCGTCATGGCCGGCCGCGGCGCGACGCTGATCGTGTGCGTCGATTGCGGCACCGCGGCTGCCGAGGCGCTCGCCGCCGTGCGCGGTCTCGCGGACGTGGTCGTGCTGGACCACCACAAGGCCGAGGGCCCGCCGCCGCCGGTGCTGGCGACGGTCAATCCCAACCGGCTGGACGACGGCTCGGGCCTGGGCACGCTGTGCGCGGCGGGGCTCGCGTTCCTCGCGACGGCGGCGACGCTGCGGGCGCTGCGCCGGCAGGGGTTCTTCGCCCAGCGCGCCGAGCCCGACCTGCGCAATCTATTGGATTTGGTGGCGCTGGCCACGGTCTGCGACGTGATGCCGCTGCAGGGCTTCAATCGCGCGCTGGTGTGCCAGGGATTGAAGGTGATGGCGCGGCGCGACCGGCCGGGAATCGCGGCGCTGCTGGAGGCGGCGATGGCGCGCGAAGCGCCGAGCGCGATGACCTGCGGTTTCGTGCTGGGCCCGCGCATCAACGCGGGCGGCCGGATCGGCGAGGCGGACATGGGTCTGCGCCTCCTGCTGGAGGAGGACACGGCGCTGGCCCGCGTGCTGGCCGGCAAGCTGGATGCCGTGAACCGCCAGCGCCAGGACGTGGAGGCGGCGGTGCTGGACGCCGCAATGCGCGCCGCCGACGCGCAGTCCGCCGCCGGCCATGCGGCGCTGCTGGTGGCGGGCGAGGATTGGCATCCCGGCGTCGTCGGCATCATCGCCGGACGAATCAAGGAGCGCTTCAACCGCCCCGCCTGCGTCGCCGGCATCGCCGAGGGCCACGCCAAGGGATCGGGCCGGTCGGTGGCGGGGCTGGATCTGGGCGCTGCGGTGATCGCGGCGCGTCAGGCGGGCATCCTGGCGACCGGCGGCGGACACTCGATGGCCGCCGGGTTCTCCCTGCCCGCGGAGCGGCTAGACGCCTTCCACGCCTTCCTGAACGAGCGGCTGGCCGATGCCGCACTGCTGCCCGCGGCGGCCGACCTGGTGGTGGAGGGCGCGCTGACGGTGGCGGGAGCCGCCGCCGATCTAGCCGGCGCGGTGGAGCGGCTGGCGCCCTTCGGCAACGGCAACGAGGAGCCCGTTTTCGCGGTGACGCGCGCCCGCGTGGTGCGCGCCGACCGCGTGGGACGCGAGGCGGGCTCGATCCGCGTCTTCCTGGAAGGCGAGGGCGGCGGGCGGCTGAAGGCGATGCTGTTCCGCGCGCCCGAGGGCCCGCTCTCGGACACGCTGCTGGCCCGCGACGGCGTCCCGCTTCATGTGGCCGGCCATCTGCGCCGCGAGGAATGGAACGGCGCCGCTTCCGCCTGCCTGGTCCTGCGCGACGCGGCGCCCGCGGACCCGGCGCCATCGGCTTGACCCTGCCAAGGCGCTCCGCTACCCACGCTCCGCTCCGGCCACGTCCCGTTCGTCTAGAGGCCTAGGACACCGCCCTTTCACGGCGGTAACAGGGGTTCGAATCCCCTACGGGACGCCACTCGGGATAAAACTGAGAACCGCGCGGGCCGGCTGGCGGAAGCCCGCCGCTCATGGTCGCAGCGGCGAGCGCGACGATCGGTCCCTGCATGCGGACTTCGGTGTCGCCGACGATGATTTGTCCGACGAACAGGCGCAGGTAGGCCTTCCGGAAGGCCGGGTCGTCGCTGCTCAGGGCCTGCCGCAGAGCGGTCGCGAGGCGGTTGATCGCGTCTTTGGTAATTGCGCTGCCGCCGGCAGCGGTTGCCGCTTCCAGAGTTCGGACGCGCCCCGCAGCGGCATAGCGCGCGAGCTTGGCGGCATCGAGCCGCTCTTTCAGCGTCGGATCGGCGATGTCGATCAGGCCCTGTTCTACGAGTTCGAGTAGCCGGCCAAGCCTGCCTCGTGCCTCCGTGAGCGCCCGCCGCGCCCGCGCGAGCTGCTCGCGCCGGTTGGCGTCGGCGTGGGCGGACCGCGCAACGTTGGCCTTGAGGATGATGCGCAGCCGAGCCGGGGCGAACAGCCGGCCTGCGAGATGCTCCAGCACCATGCCATCGAGCGCGGCCATCGCGATGGTGCGGCCGGGGCAGTGCGTCTTCCCTTTCTGCGCGCAGCCGGCGCAGGTGTGGTAGCGATAACGGCCGTGCTTCCCCGTCCGCAATGTCATGCCCGAACCGCAGGTGCCGCAGCGGGCGACACCGGTCAGCAGGGTTGGACCGCTCAGGACGCGCGGAGGGGTCCGCTTTGGGCTCCGTGCGTCCAGGATCGCCTGCACCCGCTCGAAGGCGTCGCGGTCGATGATCGGCGGGACGCTGACGGCAATCCATTGGTCGGCCGCCTTGTGACGTCCGATCTTTGCCTCGCGCCGGTTGAAGTGGTGCGTGCCGGTGTAGGTCTCGGCGGTCAGGATGCGGTGGACGCTGGAGATGTGGAAAGGCTTGCCGCGGTTCTGGACGCCAGCCGCGTTCAGCCGGTTGGCGATCGCTTTCATCCCAAGCGGCATGCCGACCGCGCCGAGAGCCAAGTCGAAGATGCGCCGCACAACGGTGGTTTCGGCCTCGTCGATCGAGAGCACCTTCTTGGCATTGCCGCCGCGGTGGCGGCGCCGATCATCCGCTGGAATTCAGGCCTGCGATCGTCGCTGGTGGACGCGCCGGACGACCGCCGCCTCGGCGGGGATGGCGTGTTTGTTCGCTCATGGGTCGAATGCGGCGTCTGCGTGTAACCTTCCGGCGGGGCCGGTCGAACAACCGACCCTTGACACCTTACCCAAGGAATCCAGCCCGATGTCCCGCCTGACCATCGCCGCAGTTGGGCCCGCTTGCGGCATCCTGGCCCTTGCGGTCCCCGCTCTGGCCGAGCCCGTGCACGTCGAGGCTCTCATGTCGCCGAAGCAGGCGATGCAGCTCGATTTCAAGGACGGGTCGAAGCATTTCGTGCTGCTCGTGCGCCGCGAAGATCATGCCAAGGGGCGGGGCAGCTCGCCAATACCTCCGTCGTCGAATACGGGATGGACGACATCGTGCCGGGGGTCGGGGGGAATCCGACGGGATACCTGGAGATGACCGCGCCGAACGGCGATATCGCCTACGTGAACGGGCATATCGGCGCGGCGTTCGTGCCGGGCCCCGAGGGCAAGCCGGTCCTGCTCGACAACGGCTACTGGCAGATCGTCGGCGGCACCGGCGCGTTCAAGGATCTGGTCGGCGCCGGGACACTGCATCTGAAGGCCGTCTCGCCCACCGACCGCCGCTTCACCTCGATGGCGAGGCCGTCCACAGGCACTGACGCGATCCGATGCGGCCCGCCCGACGCGCGGGCCGCGTCCTGCCCGGCCCGGCCACGCGCGC
>JAFEFJ010000261.1 GCA_018240635.1 Pseudomonadota bacterium
ATTCGCGGTGCACGAGGCGGCGGGCGGCGCGCTCGCCGAATGGATCGGCCATCTCGGCTTCCGCGAAGCCGGGCGCCACCGCTCGAAATCCGTCTCACTCTACCGCCAGGGCCGCGTCAACCTCGTGCTGAACGCCGAGGAGGACAGTGCGGCGGCCGAGCATTTCCAGCTTCACGGCCCCTCGGTCTGCGCCATGGCGCTCCGCGTGGACGACGCCGAGCGCGCCATCGCCCGCGCCGAGGCGCTGCTCTGCCCGCGCTGGCAGGAGAAGACCGGCCCCGGCGAGCGCGTCATCCCCTCGATCCGCGCGCCCGACGGCACGCTGATCTTCCTGATGGAGCCGAGCGCGGACGGACGCACGATCTACGACGACGACTTCGTGCTGTCCGGCGCGCCGGACGCGCCCGGCGGCATCGCCACCATCGATCACGTGGCCCACGCCCTGCCGCATGGGCGCATGGACGGCACGGTGCTGTTCTGGCGCGCCGTGTTCGGCTTCACGCCCGAGGCGCTGGTCGAACTGCCCGATCCCTACGGCCTGATCCGCAGCCGCGCAATGGTCAGCCCCGACGGCAGCATCCGCCTGCCGCTCAACATCTCCGAAAGCCGGGAGACGCAGACCGGCCGCTTCGTCTCGGCCTACGCGGGCGCGGGGGTCCACCACATCGCCTTCGGCGCGCCCGACATCGTCGCCGCCGTGCAGTCGATCTCGGCGCAGGGCGCGCGCATCCTGCCGATCCCCGCCAACTACTACGACGACCTCGCCGCGCGCTGGCCGCTGGACGACGAGGAGCTTGAGCGCCTGCGCGCGCTCAACCTGCTCTACGACCAGGACGAGGGCGGCACGTTCCGCCACGCCTACACCGACAATTTCCACGACCGCTTCTTCTTCGAGATCGTGGAGCGCCACGGCTACCGCGGCTTCGGCGCGGTCAACGCCCCCGTCCGCATGGCCGCCCAGGCGCAACGCCGCGGCAGCGGCGACCTCGCTGCCCGCATGGCGCTGCTGTGACCGCGGCTTTCGCATCCGACGACGCGCTCCGCCCCGGCGAAGTGGCGGTCGAGCTGCCCGCCGCGCCGGACGCCGGCCTCTACTTCATCGGCGCCATCCGCACACCCTGGCGCACCCGCGCCGAATGCCCGAAGCGCGGCAGCGCGGATGGGCCGGTGTGCCGCCTGGAAATCGACCCGCGCTTCGCGCAGGCGCTCGCCGGCGTGGCGGAGCATCCACGCCTTCAGGTGCTCTACTGGATGCACCAGGCGCGACGCGACCTGGTGCTGCAGACGCCGCACCGCACCGGCATCACCACCGGCACCTTCGCGCTGCGCTCGCCGGTCCGGCCCAATCCCATCGCTTCCTCTATCGCCGAAGTCGTGGGCGTGGAGGGCAACGCGGTGCTGGTGCGCGGGCTCGATTGCCTGGACGGAACGCCGCTTCTGGACCTGAAGCCGGACCGCCGCACGGACTAGCCGGACCCGCCCGCTTCGCAGGCAGCCCGGGTGTCGACACTCTTTCGTTGCCCGGAAACCGGTTGTCTGCCTATGTTTCAGGCTTCCGGGATCCACTGCCAGCCGCGAGGGACAGACCGTCATGGATATCGTCGTCGACGCCGCCACCAACGTTCGGGAGGATGAGCGCAAGCAGGCGCGCATCGACCTCGCCGCCGCCCATCAGCTTGCAGTCACGCACGATTTCCACGAGGGGATCGACAACCACTTCACCCTCAATGTGCCCGGCCGCCCCGGCCATTTCTACCTGAACCCCTGGGGCCTGCACTGGTCGGAAGTCACCGGAAGCAAGCTGATCGAGGTAACGTACGAAGGCGAGGTGACGGCCGGCAACGCGCTCGCGGACCGCTCGGCGGTCTGCATCCACGCGCCGATCCACCGTCTGGTGCCGGGCGCGGAATGCGTGCTGCACACGCACATGCCCTACGCGACCGCGCTGACCCAGCTCGAGGACATGACGCTGGAGATGACCGGCCAGTCGGCGCTCTTCTTTCTCGACAAGATCGCATACGACCGGGAATACAACGGCTTCGCCGACGACCTCGCGGAAGGCGAGCGGATGGCAAGGCTGATGGGCGACAAGCCTATCCTGATGATGGCCAATCACGGCGTCGTCGTGACCGGCAAGACCGTCGCCGCCGCCTATCACCGCCTCTATTTCCTGGAGCGCGCCTGCCGCACGCAACTCTTCTCGATGTGGACCGGCCAGCGGCGGAAGTTCGTCTCCGACGCCGCGATGGACAAGGTGCGTGAGCAGATGAGGGCGGGCGACCCGCAGCTCGCGATGAGCCCCGCCGATTACTTCTTCACCGCCATGAAGCGGCTGCTCGACCGTCAGGGTTCCGACTACGCCGCGTGACATCTGGCGGATCGCGCGCCGCGCATTTGCCCTACAGGTTCCGTAGGGCGGATGCGCCGAAGGCGCGATCCGCCGCCCCGCCCTACTGCATCATCCCCCGCGCCGACACCGGCCACAGGCACTCCACCCGGCCGCCCCGCACGCCAACGTACCAGTCGTAACGATCCACCGTCGGATCGCAGTGCCCGGGGATCAGGCGCAGCTTTTCGCCCAGCTTGGGCGCTTCCGTCTCCGGCCCGAATGTCAGCTTGCCGTGCTCGTCGGATGCGCCGACGTAGCGCAGATCGGGCCGCTGCCACACGTTCGGAAACCCTGAATCCGTCGGCACCGCCTTGTGCCCGGCATCCAGCACCGCGATGCCCTTCTGCGCCGTGCTCATCACCGTGGACAGCACGAACAGCGCGTGCCGGAACGTGGAGACCGGCGCGCCCGCCTCGTCCAGGTTGCGCGCGTAGTCGGCATCCATGAAGGCGTAGCTGCCGGCCTGGATTTCCGTGTACACGCCGGACGACGCCTCCAGCATGAACGTGCCGGTGCCGCCGCCGCCGACGATCGGGCAGTCCAGCCCCTGCTGGCGCAACTGCTCCACCGTGCGCCGCGCGCCGTCGCTCGCGACCGCGATCGCCGCGCGGCGTTCCTCGACGCTGCGCTTGTGCTGCGCGCTGCCCTGATAGGCCTGCAGCCCGCCGAAGATCAGGTGCTTCGACGCCGCGATGGTCTTCGCGAGCGCCACCGCCTCCGGCCCCGGCGGCACGCCGCAGCGCGCAGCACCCACGTCGATCTCCACCAGCACCGGCAGGCGCACGCCCGCCGCTTCCGCCGCCGCCTCGATCGACGCGATCTGCGGCGCGTCGTCGGCGCAGACCGCCACCTTGGCGATGCGCGCCAGCGCCGCGAGCCGCGCCAGCTTCGCCGCGCCCACCACTTCGTTGCTGACGAGAATATCGGGGATGCCGCCCCAGGCCAGCGCCTCGGCCTCGGCGACCTTCTGCACGCATTGCCCCACCGCGCCGCGCGCCATCTGCAACTTCGCGATGACGGACGATTTGTGCGTCTTGGCGTGCGCGCGCAGCTTCGTGCCCGTGGGCGCGAGCAGCGCCGCCATGCGGTCGAGATTCGCCTCGAACGCATCGAGGTCCAGCACCAGCGCCGGGGTGTCGATCTCGTCCTCGCGCTGGCCCGGCTGGGCGGGCGGCGGCTGCGTCATGGTCGGTCCTTCCAGGGCATTGGGCTTCTAGCCTTCCATCGCGCGCAGGCGGCGCACAAGCTCGGCGCGCAATTCGCCCGGCACGGTCTCCTCCAGCACCGTGCGCACGCGGCGCATCTGGCGGCGCAAGTCGTAGAGCTGATCCAGGAGCGACAGCACCACCGGCAGGGCTTCCTCGTTCACCTGCATCTCGTCGCGCAGTTCGAGGATCAGCCGCACGCGCGCCACGTCGATCTCGCTGAACGCATAGCCACCGTCCTGCGCCTCGGCGCGGACAAGCTCGTGCGCGATCCAGCGCTGCACGTCCTCGGCGCGCAGACCGCGCACCTGCACGCACAGGGTTTCAAGCGTGATCATGCGCCCTCCTCCATCTCGCGGCGCGGGTCGCTGCCTGCGGGCGGCTGCCAGCTGCGCAGGAATTCCTCGAAGGCAGCATCGGTCGGGCCGACTACCACGCGCAGCGTCACGTACAGATCGCCCGCCGCCTGCCCGCCATGCGCCGGCACGCCGCGCCCGCGAAGGCGCAGTTCCTTGCCGGTGTCCGAGCCCGCCGGGATCGTCGCGCGCAGCTTCCCGCCCGGCGTCGGCACCAGCACCGGTCCGCCCAGCACCGCCTCCTTCACCGTGACCGGCAGATCGAGGCGGATGTCCTGGCCCTCGCGCCGGAAGAACTTGTGGGGCGCGACATGGATCTCGATCAGCGCGTCGCCCGCAGGCCCGCCGTTGCGCCCCGGCCCCCCCTGGCCGCGCAGGCGCATGGTCTGCCCGTCCTGCATGCCCGGCGGCACCTTCACGTCCAGCGTCCGCCCGTCCGGCAGCGTCAGCCGCTTGGCCGCGCCGTTCACCGCGTCCAGGAACTCCACCGTCAGCCCGTAAAGCGCATCGCGGCCCCGGCGCGGCGCGTTCGATTGCCGCGCCCCGCCGCGTCCCCCGAACGCCGCGAACAGATCCTCCAGATCCTCCGGGTGCCAATCCTCCTGCTGGAACTCCTCGCGCTGCCAGCCGCCGCCGTAGCGGTCGCCCTGCGAGGTGTCGGCATAGGTCCGGTAGCCGCCCGGCGGCGCGCGCTCCTGCCCGCTGGCGTCGATCTCGCCACGGTCGAAGCGGGCGCGCTTCTCGGGATCGCTCAGCAGTTCGTGCGCCGCCGAAATCGCCTTGAACCGGTCCTCGGCGGCCTTGTTGCCGGGATTGAGGTCAGGGTGATGCTGCTTCGCCAGCTTGCGGTAGGCGCGCCGTATCTCGTCGGCGCTGGCGTCGCGCGCCACGCCCAGCGTCGCATAGGGGTCGTCGGCCATGAGGGTCTCCGGCTGCCGATACGGCTAAGGTAGTCCGCGCCCGGCGCCCCTGCCATACGGCGGTCGCCTTGCCGCGCTGCGCGCAACGAATTGCCTTTAACAGCCCGGCCTGTTCCACTGTGCGCAATTATGGCGGACCGGATCGACACCATCGCGATCTTCGTCGCCGTTGCCGAACTCGGCAGCTTCGCCGCGGCGGCACGGCGTCTGAACCGCACCCCCGCCGCCGTCACCCGCGCGGTGGCGGCGCTGGAGCAGACGCTGCGCACCAGGCTCCTGAACCGCACCACCCGCTCGGTCGCGCTGACCGACGACGGCAGCCGCTACCTGGACGCCTGCCGCCGCCTGCTCGCCGCCTACGACGAAGTCAGCGGCATCGAACCGGCGGAAAGCAGCGAGCCGCACGGCGTGCTGCATGTCACCGCCCCCGCCGCCTTCGGCCGCCTGCACGTGCTGCCCGCCATCGAAGCCTATCTGCGCCGCCATCCGCGCGTGGAGGTGCGCGCCCTGCTGCTCGACCGCGTGGTCTCGCTGGTGGAGGAGGGTCTCGATGTCGGCGTGCGCATCGGCGACCTGCCGGATTCCTCGCTGCGCGCGGTGCGCGTCGGCAGCGTCAATCGCGCCGTGTACGCGAACCCGGACTACCTCGCCCGCCACGGCACGCCGGACACGCCGCAGGCGCTGCGCGGCCACGCCATCGTCGGATGCAGCGCGGTCACGCCCCTGCCCGACCGCTGGACGTT
>JAFEFJ010000262.1 GCA_018240635.1 Pseudomonadota bacterium
CGTGCCGGTGCGCGACCTGCGCGTGCTCTACGGCCTCAAGCACCGGCATTTCGACGGGTTCGTGCGCCATCACGTTCCCCACGCGCATGAGTATTTCGTGCCCATGACGCTGCTCATCGCCGAGGACGGCGACCAGGACCCCGGTCTGCGCCAGCTCCTCGCCCGCGCCTCGGCGACTGCCAACATCCTGATGGAGTGAAGCCGCACAACGGATTGTTATATGGAAATTATCAGCGCGGCGGCGGCGCAAGGTCGGGCCGGTCGGTGATCAGCCCGTCCGCGCCCCACGCGAGCAGCCGCGCCATCGCCTCGGGCTCGTTCACCGTCCAGGGCAGCACGCGCAGGCCCAGCGCGTGCGCCTCGGCGACCTCCGCCGCCGTCAGCGCCGCGTATTCCGCGGCCCAGGCCGCCGCGCCCTCGGCGGCGACGGCGCGCGGCACCGATCCGCCCCCGGTCCCGCCGTAATCCTCGGGCGCTGGACCGTCCCACCACAGCCGCGCCGCCCGGCAGGTGCGCGGCTCGGTCAGCAGCGCCACCCGGATGCCGGGCCGCGTGCGCAGCACATGGCGGGGGCCGCGCCAGTCGAAGGATTCCACCATCACGCGCTCCGCCGCGCCCGCCGCGTCCACCACCGCCAGCACCGCCTCGGCCATCGCAACCCCGTCCACCGTGTCGCCGGGCCGCGTCGGGTCGGTCTTCAGCTCGATGTTCAGGCTCGCCCCCGCCGTCGCCGCCAGCACCTCGGCAAGCGTCGGGATGTGCGTCCCGTCGATCGGACGCTGATCCGGAAACCGCGCGGCATAGGCCGAGCCGGGGCGGATGCGCCCGACATCGAACCGCCGCAACTCCTCCAGCGACAGCGACCGGATGGTGGGCGGCGGCCCCGCGATCCAGCGTCCGTCCGGCCCGCGCGCGATCTCGGGGTTCAGCGCCAGGTCGTGATGGCACACCACGACGCCGTCCGCCGTCACGCCCACATCCAGCTCGAAGCTGCGCACGCCCAGCATCATCGCGCGCACGAACCCCTCCACCGTGTTCTCGGGGAACAGGCCGCGCGCGCCGCGATGGCCTTGCAGCAGATAGGGCCGTGACATAGAGGCAGGCTCCCGACAGGCAGGCGCCGGTGTGGGCCGCGCCGGGCGCGCCGGTCAAGCCGGGAAAGGACGGAGGGGCGGAACATGACGGAGCCGGACCGGATGCTGGGCGTGCTGGGCGGCATGGGGCCGCTGGCGAGCGCCGAGTTCATGACGCGGCTTACCCTCGCCACCCCCGCCGAGCGCGACCAGGACCACATCCCCACCGTTCTCTGGTCTGATCCCCGCGTGCCGGACCGCACCGCCGCCCGCAACGGGACCGGCGAGGACCCGCTGCCCTGGCTGCTGCGCGGCATCGCCGGGCTGCGCGCGGCGGGCGCCCAGGCGATCGCCATTCCCTGCAACACCGCGCATGGCTGGTACGAGCCCATCGCCGCCGCCGCCGGCGTGCCGGTGCTGCACATCGTCGATGCCGCCATCGCCGAGCTGGTCCGCCACGCCGCGCCGCCCGGCCCGGTCGGCGTGATGGGCACCGCCGCCACGCTCGCGATGCGGCTCTATCAGGACCGGCTCGGGTCGCAGGGCTGGGACTGCCTCGTGCCGTCCGAGGAGGAGATGCGCCGCCTGGTCTCCCCCGGCATCGCGCTCGTGAAGGCGAACCGGGTCGCGGACGCCTACGCCCCGCTCGCCGAGGCCGCGATGGCGCTCGCCGCCCGCGGCGCGAAGGCCATCGTCCTCGGCTGCACCGAAATCCCCCTCGGCATCGCCGCCGGCCCCGCCCTGCCGGTCCCCGTCATCGACACCACCGACGCGCTGGCCCGCGCCGCCGTCCGCTGGTGGCGGGAAGGGACAACCTAGTCAGCCCCTCTCCGCCCGCAGCGCGGGGGGAGAGGGAGGGGCCCACGGCAACGCCGTGGGAGGGTGAGGTGGGGAGGCCGCCGTCCCTCAGTCGCAGGCACAGCCCGGCGTCGGGCCGCGCGCGGCGCGCACCACGTGATGATCGATCCACTCCGCCACCAGCCGCCGCGCCTCGTTCACCGAGGCTTCCGGGTGGTGGATGCGGTAGAGCGTCGTGCAGGCCTGGAACGCGGCCATGTCGTCCGTGCCGAGGCCGCGCAGGTCCCGGTACGCCGTCACCACGGCCCGCTCGCAGCGGCGCGCGATCGTGCTGGTCTCCTGGGCCATCTGCGACGGGCTCCTAGTTGCGAATTATTCGCAAGAACGTTCCGAAGAATACGGTGCGCCGCAGCGCGCCGCAAGCGGCGGAAGGGCAGGGGCGGGCTCCGCGCATGGCGCTCACGCCGACGTGCGGGCCGAAGTGCCCCTGGGCCTCGGGCGGGCGGTCACGCCGCCTCGCTGCGGATCGCCTCGTAGGCCGCAAGCGCCCGCCGCCGTCCCTCGGCCAGATCGACGATGGGGCGCGGGTAGGTCGCGCCCAGCGCCACCCCCGCCGCGCGCAGCGCCGCCTCCGGCGCCTCCCACGGCGCATGGATGTGCGCCGCGTCCAGCTTCGCGAGTTCCGGCACGAAACGCCGCACATAGGCGCCGTCCGCATCGAACTTCGCGCCCTGCAGCACCGGGTTGAAGATGCGGAAATAGGGCGCCGCGTCCGCCCCCGATCCTGCCACCCACTGCCAGCTCGCGCTGTTCGCCGCCAGGTCGGCATCGACAAGCGTGTCCCAGAACCACCGCTCGCCCTCCTGCCACGGGATCAGCAGGTGCTTGACGAGGAAGCTCGCGACGATCATGCGCACGCGGTTGTGCATCCAGCCGGTCTGCCAGAGCTGCCGCATCCCCGCGTCCACGATCGGCACGCCGGTCAGGCCGCGCTGCCACGCCCGCAGCGCCGCGCCGTCCTCGCGCCAGGGCATCCGCGCGAATTCGGGGCGCAGCGGCGCGTCGGGCAGCGCCGGGTTGTGCCACAGCAGGTGGATCGAAAACTCGCGCCAGAGCAGTTCCTTGAGGAACGTCTCCAACCCCTTGCCGGCATTGCCGGCGGCCGCCACGGCGGCGTGCCAGACCGCCGCGCCCGAAATCTCGCCGAACCGGATATGCGGCGACAGCGCCGACGTGCTCGCGATCCCCGGCAGGTTCCGCCGCGCGTCGTAGTGCAGCAGCCCGTCCTTCAGGAATGCCGCGAGCCGCCTCTCGGCCCCCGCCGCGCCCGGCTGCCACGTATCGCGCAGCCCGCCCGCCCAATCCGGCTCGCGGGAGCCAGGGCCGCCCGGCAGCAGCGCCCAGTCTTCCAGCCGGTCGGAGGCGGGCGGCGCCGCTCCTTGGATGCGCGCGGGCGCCGGCACCGGCGGCGCGACGCCGAGCGCGAAGCAGGCGCGCGAGAACGGCGTATAGACCCCGTACGGCCCGCCCGACTGCGTGCGCACCTCGTTCGGGTTGAACAGCATCGTCGTCCGGTGCCGCTTCAGCGCCGAGCCTTGCTTCGGCAGCGCCTCCGCCAGCGCCCGGTCGATCCGCCGCGCCGCCGGCTCGGCCGAAGCGCCGGCATGCACCACGGCCGCCTTCGCCTCGGCGGCCAGTTCCGGGATCACGTCCAGCGCCTTGCCGCGCCGCAGCACCAGCGGCGCGCCCAGTTTCTCAAGATCGGCCGCCAAAGCCTTGAGGCTGTGGTGCAGCCACCACCGCGACGCCCCGCCCGGCGCCCATCCGTCCGCGTCCGCGTCGTCCAGCACGAACACCGGCAGCACCGCGCCACCGTCCGCCTCCGCCCCCGACACGGCCGCGGCCAGCGCCGCCTGATCGGCCACCCGCAGGTCGTTTCGAAACCAGACGATATGGGTCGAGGACATCGCGCGCCTTTCTGCCGACGCCCCCGATGTAGCCCCGTCCCGCCATCCCGCTACCCCGTCGCCACCTACGCCCGCCGCCGCTGCGGACCGATGGCGAAGCTGTAGAGCCGCTCCCGCCCCAGCAGGAACACCCGCCCGCCGCGCGGGAACAGCCGGGCGATGGCCGGTTCGCGCACGTCCATGCCGCCGGTGTAGGCGCCGAAGGCCGGCATCACCACGCGCCGCCCGTCGGTGACGAAGCACGCCCGCGTCACCGACGTGCCGCGCGCCGGCACCTCCGCCTTCGGATGGTGATGGCCGCTGATCTCCCCGCCGAACGGCGCCTCGTCCGCCGCCGCGTGGCGGAACACCAGCGGCCCCAGCGTCAGCGCCGCCGTCCACTCGCCGCCCAGGCCGGGCGGCGGATCGGGATCGTGGTTGCCCTGCACCCACACGAGGCGCGCGGCGGCGGCGATCGCGTTCAGCCGCTCGCGCTCCGCCTGCGGCAGCCGCAGCGCGGCGGCGCGGTCGTGGAAACTGTCGCCCAGCGCCACCACGATGCGCGGCCGGTAGCGGCGCAGCAGCAGCGCCAGCCGGTCCAGCGTCACGCGCGTGTCCCAGGGCGGCAGCAGCATCCCGCGCGGCGCGAAGGACGTGCCCTTCTCCAGATGCAGGTCCGACACCGCAAGCAGATGCTGCGCCGGCCAATGCAGCGCGCCCGCCGGGTCGAGCATCAGCCGCTCGCCCGCCACATGGACCGGCGCCGCCGTCATGCCGAGCGGTTCAGCCGCCGGGGCGCGAACAATCCGGGCAGCCGCCGCTGCGCATCGTCGCGGCGCTTCGCCGCGCGCGCCGGCTTCGGCGGTGGATCGACAACCGGCGGCGGCTCGGCATCGCCCGTGGCTTCAGCGATGATCGCCTCCGCCTCCGCCAGCAGCGCCTCCTCGTCGTCGTCGCTGCGCACGTTCTCCCGCCCGATCTCCAGCAGCACCGGCACCGCCAGCGGCGAGACGCGCGACAGCACCATGTGCACCACCCGCCCCTTCGCCCGCGCCAGCATCCCCGCGACGCGCGAGAGGTCGGTCAGCCCGCTCGCCGCGTCCGCCCGCGTCGCGCGCAGCAGGATGTGGTCCGGCTGGTGCCGCCGCAGCACGTCGTAGATCAGGTCGCTGTTCACCGTGACCTGCCGCCGGTTCTTCTCCTGCCCCGGATGGTTGCGCTCGATCAGCCCGGCGATCACGGCGACGTTGCGGAAGGTCCGCCGCAGCATGGAGCTTTCCGCCATCCACGCTTCCAGGTCGTCGCCCAGCATGTCCTGCTCGAACAGCAGCGCGATGTCGGTCGGCTGATAGGAGGACCACACGCCCAGCACGTAGTCGGTCGCCACGAACCCGAGCGGCGCGAAGCCCGCGCGCTCCATCCGCTTGGTGACCAGCATCCCCAGCGTCTGGTGCGCGTTGCGGCCCTCGAAGCAGTAGGCGACCAGATACCATCGCCCGCCGCGCGGGAAGGTCTCCACCAGCAGGTCGTTGCGCCCCGGCAGGCGGGAGCGCGATTTCTGCAGGCGCAGCCATTCCTGCACGGGCTCGGGGAACAGGTGCCACTGCGCCGGGTCCTGCAGCAGCGCGCGCACGCGGTTCGCGAGGTTGGTGGTCAGCGGCATCCGCGCGCCCGCATAGGCCGGCACCAGCGGCTCGCCGCCGCCGCCCTCGGCGCATTCCAGCGCGGTCTCGCGCAGCCGGATGAAGCGCAGCAGCCGGCCCGCGAACATGAACGTATCGCCCGGCCGCA
>JAFEFJ010000263.1 GCA_018240635.1 Pseudomonadota bacterium
TCGACGGCGTCCTCGACCGTTTCGATGTCCTCCTCGTCGTCGCCGACGGCGGCCGCCGTGTAGGCCGGCGCGGCCAGCGGCGCGCTGTCCGGCGCGATCACGGCCGGAGCCTCGCCAGGAGTCTGCGCGCGCAGCCGCTCGATGCGCAGCGCCGGCGGGATCAGCGAGTCATCGCCGCTGACCATCACGCGCATGGCGTAGCGCGTCTCGATCTCGCGCAGCCGGTCGCGCTTGGCGTTCAGCACGTACATCGCGATGGGCGTGGCGACATGCACCACGATCTCGGCGGCGCGGCGCTTGGCGCCTTCCTCCTCGATGTGGCGCAGCACGTGGATCGCGGCGCTTTCGGTGCCGCGCACCTGGCCGAGCCCGCCGCAATGCGGGCAGGTGACGAAGCTGCTTTCCGCGAGCGAGGGGCGCAGCCGCTGGCGGCTCATTTCCAGCAGGCCGAAATGGCTGATGTGGCCGACCTGGATGCGCGCGCGGTCGTCCTTCAGCGCCTCCTTCAGCCGGCGCTCGACCATCGTGTTGTGCTTCTTCGACTCCATGTCGATGAAGTCGATCACGATGAGGCCGGCGAGATCGCGCAGGCGGAGCTGGCGCGCCACCTCGGCGGCGGCTTCGAGGTTGGTGCGCAGCGCCGTTTCCTCGATCCCACGCTCGCGCGTGGAGCGGCCCGAGTTCACGTCGATGGCGACCAGCGCCTCGGTCTGGTTGATGACGAGGTAGCCGCCGGACTTGAGCTGCACGGTCGGTTGCAGCATCGCGTCGAGCTGCGCGTCCACCTGGTACTTGGCGAACAGCGGCTGGGTGTCGCCCTGCCAGAGGATCACCTTCTTGACGTGGGTGGGCATCAGCATGCGCATGAAGTCGCGCGCCGCCTTCCACCCGGCCTCCCCGTCCACCAGCACCTCGTCCACGTCGCGCGAATAGACGTCGCGGATCGCGCGCTTGATGAGGCTCGCTTCCTCGTAGATCAGCGCGGGCGCGACCGAGCGGAGCGTGTGCTCGCAGATATCTTCCCACAGCCGCATCAGGTATTCGGCGTCGCGCTTGATCTCGGGCTTCGGGCGGTTGGCTCCGGCGGTGCGCACGATCAGGCCCATGCCGCGCGGGATGTCCAGCTCCGCCATGATCTCCTTCAGGCGGCGGCGGTCGGCGGCGGAGGTGATCTTGCGGGAGATGCCGCCGCCGCGCGGCGAGTTCGGCATCAGCACGCCGAAGCGCCCGGCGAGCGAGATGTAGGTGGTGAGCGCCGCGCCCTTCGTGCCGCGTTCCTCCTTCACGACCTGCACCAGCAGGATCTGCCGCCGCTTGATGACTTCCTGGATCTTGTAGCTGCGCATGAAGCGGGGCGTCGGGCGCGGGCGCATGTCGTCGCCGGAATCCCCTTCACCGCCGACCGTCTCCGGCGGCGGCAGATGCGGCACGCCCTCGCCGTTCTCGCCGGCGGTTTCCAGCGCGCCATCCTCGGCGGAGGCATCCTCGGCGGGGACATCGGCCTCGGCGGCGGCCGCTTCGATGTGCTCGGCTTCGATGTGCTCGGCGCCGCCCTCCACCGGGCCGCGAACGACTTCCTCGGCGATGGCGGCGGGCATCGCGCGCGGCGGCGCCTCGGGGATGTCGGCGGGCGGCGCCTCGATGGGCGGGGGAGCCTCGGAGGGGGGCTCCTGCACGGGCGGCATCTCGGCCGCGGGCGCGTCCTCGGTCGGCGGGGCGGGCATTTCCTCGGCGGGGCCGGCGGCCTGCGGCTCGATCAGCGTGGGCGGCAGCGCATCCCGCGCCCCGGCCGACAGCGATTCGTCGGCCGCCATCTCCTCGATCGCGGCTTCCGCCTCGGCGGCGCCGATGTCGAAGCCCACGTCGAACTCGGCGGGCTCGGCCTCGGTTTCGCCTTCCGCCTCGGCCTCGGCGGCCGGCTCGGCGGCGGCGGCGCCGCCGCCTGCCGCGAGTTCGGCAGCGCGGTCGTCTTCGGCGGCCTCGCGCTGCGCCTGCTCGGCCTGCATGGCGAGCAGCCGCTGCCGGTCGGCGACGGGGATCTGGTAGTAGTCGGGATGGATCTCGTCGAAGGCCAGGAAGCCGTGGCGCCCGCCGCCGTATTCGACGAAGGCGGCCTGCAGGCTCGGTTCGACCCTGACGACCTTGGCGAGGTAGATGTTGCCTTTGAGCTGCCGCTTGGTCGAGGTCTCGACGTCGAAGTCTTCTAGGCGGTTACCGTCCAGCACCACCACGCGGGTTTCTTCCGCGTGGCTGGCGTCGATCAGCATGCGCTTGGTCATTAAGTCGTGAACTCCGGTGCGCCGCCGGCAGTCCAGGCGCGGTCCCGGTCGGGATGCGCGGCAGCAGGCGGCTGGGGTTGGCGGCGGCAGGGGCAGGTCCCCCGCGCCATGGAGAAGCTCCGCCCTCGCTGCCCCGCCCGCGCCGATCCGGAGCCGCGCGGCGCGCGGTGGATGGCAAGGGATGCTGGGTCCGGAGGGCGGCGGTCATCGGTTCCTGGTCCGTTGGCCGCGCGGTCCTGAAAGGGCGCTGGCCGGGTTGAAGCACGTGGCGGCCGGCGTGCGGACCGATCGCGGAAGACCGGCGGTCAGGCCGGAAGCGGTATCGGCGCGGCGCGCGCGGCTCGGGCGATGGACGGAGGTCGGCCCGTGGGCGACATGGCTGTGCGCATATCGAGATGCCGGGCCAGCCAGACACGGAGCGCGCGTGAAAAAGCGCCGCGCACCGCTCCGCGCCATCGACGCGGGCGGACCATGACGGAAACCGCTTGTCCCCGCAAGGGGCGCTGCGCCGGGCCGTGGCGTTCATGCGCGGGCATCGCCCAGATATGAACAGCCATTAATCAACCACCAAGATGCGTGTTCGAATGTAATATGTTAGATTCCGCGCGTGTCGACGAATGATCCGATCGCGCGCCGGATGCTGCTGGGCAGGCTCGGGCCTGGGCTCGGGGTGTTCGGCACGTTCCTGCTGCCGGGCGCCCTGCACGCCGCGATGGCCGCCGCCAGCCCGGCCGCGTCCGCCGTGCATGGGCAGGATATGGGCATCGCCGCCGCCAAGCGCCAGCCGCCGCACGCGGCCCGCGGCGCCAAGCCGCCGCCCCGGCTGGTGATGCTGGACCCCGGCCACGGCGGCAAGGACCCCGGCGCCATCGGCGTCTCCGGCACCTACGAGAAGCACGTGGCGCTCGCCACCGCCGAGGAGCTGAAGCGCCAGCTGGAGGCGACCGGCCACTACAAGGTGATGCTGACGCGCGGGCGGGACGTGTTCGTGCCGCTGGAGGAGCGGGTGGCCCGCGCGCAGGCGCAGCGCGCCGCGCTGTTCGTCTCGATGCACGCCGATGCGCTGTCGGACCACAGCGTGCGCGGCGCGAGCGTCTACACGCTCGCCGCCACCGCGTCGGACGCGCAGACGGCGGCGCTGGCGCAGCGGGAGAACAGCGCCGACCGCTTCGGCGGCCCGCAGCAGCGCAACATGCCGCCCGAGGTCGCCAACATCCTGGCGAGCCTGGTGCGCAAGGAAACCCGCGCCGGCTCCGCCCGGCTTGCCCGCGGCATGGTCGGCAGCCTGGACGAGAGCCTGCCGATGCTGCCCAACCCCGAACGCCATGCCGGCTTCGTGGTGCTGAAGGCCGCCGACATCCCGAGCGTGCTGGTGGAGATGGGGTTCATGTCCAACCCGCGGGACGAGCAGGCGCTGCGGCAGGCCAGCCACCGGGCGAAGGTCGCGCTTGCCATGCGCAGGGCGGTGGACGCCTATTTTGCTGCTGCGGGGCCCCTGGCGACGATGGCAGGTTGACGTGGCGGCGGCAGCGGCCCACGTCGGCGGCTCCGCAAGACATCGGCGCCACTCCAACCAATTCGGCGCATCGGCAGGATCATGAACGGCGACCTGAAGGCGGGCGAACGGCTCGTCCCTGGCTCATCCCCACACGGCGGGAATCCGGGCGGACCGAACGCCCCCGGCGGGGGCAAGCGCGGGCGCGGCGGCAAGCCGGACAAGAAGCAGCGCCGCCGCACGGGCTTCGGCGCCGTGATGGCGCGCCTGATGGGCGCGCTGTTCGGCCTGATGGCGCTGGGCGCCGTGGTGGCGGCGGGCGTCGGATACGTCATGTATCTCCGCTTCAGCGCCGACCTGCCGGATGTGGCGGGCCTGCAGAACTACCAGCCGCCGGTCATGAGCCGCGTCTATGCCGGCGACGCAAGGCTGCTCGCGGAACTGGCGACCGAGCGGCGCATCTTCGTGCCCTATTCGGCGATCCCCGACCTGGTGAAGCGCGCCTTCGTCTCGGCCGAGGACCAGAACTTCTGGATCCACCGCGGCGTCGATCCGGTGGCGATCATCCGCGCGGCGTTCACCGACCTATCGCAGATGGGGCAGGGCCGCCGCCCGGTCGGCGCGTCCACGATCACGCAGCAGGTCGCCAAGAACATGCTGCTCGACAACGAGGTGACGCTGGCGCGCAAGGCGAAGGAAGCCATCCTCGCCATGCGGATCGAGAGCACGCTCAGCAAGGAGCGCATCCTCGAACTCTATCTGAACGAGATCTATCTCGGCCTGCAGTCCTACGGCGTGGCGGCCGCCGCGCAGGCCTATTTCAACAAGCCGCTCGACGAACTGACGCCGGCCGAGGCGGCGTTCCTGGCGGCGCTGCCGAAGGCGCCGAACAACTACAACCCGTTCCGCTACCCCGAGGCAGCGAAGGCGCGCCGCGACTGGGTGCTGGACCGGATGGCCGACGACGGGGCGATCACCGCCCAGCAGGCGGCGGCGGCAAAGGCGTCGCCGATCGTGCCCTCGCAGTTCCACCGGCCCGAGACGGTGCAGGGCGCCGACTGGTTCGCCGAGGAAGTGCGCCGCCAGCTGGTCGCGCGCTTCGGCGCCGACACCACGACGACCGGCGGGCTGATGGTGCGCACCAGCCTCGATCCCGCGTTGCAGGCCGCGGCCGAGCGGGCGGTGCACGAGGGGCTGATCGCCTACGACCGCAAGCTGGGCGGCTGGCGCGGGCCGGTGACGCATCTCGACCTGGCGGCTGCCGGGAAGGACTGGGCGGCGCCGCTGGCGCAGGTGGCGAAGCCGCCGGGGATGCTGTCCGCGTGGCGGCTCGCCGTCGTGCTGAGCGCGACGGATGCCGAGGCGCGGCTCGGCTGGCTCAACCGGCCGGCCGGCGCCGCTCCGAACACGCCGCCCGCCGAGGCCACGGGCACGCTGACGCTGTCCGACATCGCCTGGGCGCGCCCGGTGAAGGACGGCAAGCCAGGTCCCGCGCCGCGCCGCGTGACCGACGTGCTGCAGGCGGGCGACGTGGTGATGGTGGAGCCCCCCGAGGCCGCGGCCGCCGCGGCGGCGCCCGCGCCCGTCCCGGACAAGGCCGGCAAGGCCGCGTCCGCCAAGCCGCCGCCGGCGCCGCGGCTCGCGCTGCGCCAGGTGCCGCAGGTGCAGAGCGCGCTGGTTTCGCTCGATCCGGCGACCGGGCGGGTGCTGGCGATGGTCGGCGGCTGGAGCTTCGAGGGCAGCCAGTTCAACCGCGC
>JAFEFJ010000264.1 GCA_018240635.1 Pseudomonadota bacterium
GAGGCCGAGGCGTTGTGCCTGTCGGATGTGGTGCTGTACGAGCTGCTCTACGGCGCCGAGCGGTCGAATGATCCGCCCCGCGTCCGGCGCGAAGTGGAACATTTCGCCGCGCGGCTGACCGTGCTGCCGTTCGACAGCGGCGCCGCGGCGCATAGCGCCGAGATCCGGGCGGAGCTGGAACGGCGCGGCGCGACGATCGGGCCATACGACCTGATGATCGCGGGCCACGCCCGTAGCCGCGGCCTGGTCGTCGTTACCGGCAATCTCGGGGAGTTCCGGCGCGTGCAGGGGCTACGCTGCGAGGACTGGTTGGCCGCGTGAGAGGCGGACGCGGGAACCTTGCACCTACACCCCGTCCGGCACCTTGGAGCGCATCATCGCGCGCCGGTCGAGGCGCCTGCCGTCGACGACGAAGGTGCCGTCGCCCACCGCGTGGATCGCGCGCTTCTCCTTCCGCGCGTTGTCGTAATAGGCGGCGATGCCCTTCAGCACGACGATGCTGTAGCGCTCCACGATGTCCACCACGCGGCATTCGATGTTGGCAATGCACTCGCGGATCAGCGGGGCGCGGACATGGCGCGCCCGCACGCGCGTGAGCCCGAAGGTGCGGAACTTGTCCGTATCCTTGCCGGAACAGGTGCCGATGCCCACCACGGTATCGAGCATGTCCACCGTGGGAACCGCGATCACGCACTGCCGCGTGGCCTGCAAGGCCGCGTAGGAGTGGTTCCACCGCCCGGTGGTGATCGCGAAATCGGCCGAGAAATCCAGGACCATCGTCCAGCTGACGGTCATCACGTTGTCCTTGCGGCCGTCATTGGTTGCGATCAGCACGACCGGCCCCGGCTCCAGCAGCGTGAACGCCTTGCCGATCGGCAGATGTTCCAGGTTCTCGCTGTCGTTCATTGCGCAACTATAGGCGGCGCGGCGGAAAGCGCGACTACGCGGCGCGGTTTCGCCGCGTGCGCAAGAAGTTGTGAAGGCGCGGGCTAGGGCAGATCCCGCAGCCCGCCCGCGCGGGGGCGCAGCAGGCGGGCGTGGCCGGCAATGCGGTCGAGATGCGCGCGCATGAAATCCTGCGCCGCCGCCGTGTCCCCGGCTTCGAGCAGGTCGAGCAGGCGGTCGTGGTCGTGCACCGCGCAGCTCGACGAATGCGGCAGCGCGTGGCCCGCCAGGATCAGTGAGGCGCGGGAGACCAGATCGGAGACGTAGCGGGTCAGCAGCGGGCTGCCCGTCGCCTCGGCGAGCCGCACGTGGAAATCGCCCGACAGGCGCACCGCTTCGGGCTGGTTCAGGCTGCTCGCCTGCTCCTCGCGCCGGACATGCGCGCGAAGGTCGCCGAGGTCGGCGGGGGCGAGCCTGCCGGCGAGGCGTTGCATCACCAGCGTCTCGATCTGCTGGCGCAACGCCACCAGGTCCGCGGCCTCCTCGACGCCGATGCTGGCGACGCGGGCGCTGCGGTTCACCGGGCGGTCCACCAGCCCCTCGGCGGACAGGCGTTCCAGCGCGGCGCGCACCACGGTGCGGCTGACGCCGAAGCGCGCGGCGACCGCGTCCTCCGGCAGCTTCGCGCCGGGGGCGAGCGCCTGTTCGATGATCGCCTGGCGCAGCCCGCGATAGACGCGCTCGGCGCTGTCGCCGATGCGGGCCAAGGGGCGGCCCGGGCCGGTCGGGTCATCGCTGGGCATGAAAAACAGTATACAGTTTTCCGCTAATCTGTATACGATTTGCGATCACCCCGGCCTGAGGAGGTCCCGTCATGGTCCTGCATTCCCTCGCGCGGCGCATCCGCCCGCTGCTGCACGCCTCGCTGGTCGGGGCCTCGCTGCTGGCGCTGGGGTCGGGGCAGATGCCGGCCGCCGCGCAGACGGTGAAATGGGCGGCGGCGCGCGACATCGGCTCACTCGATCCGGACAGCTTCGGCGACACGTTCACGCTGATGTTCCTCAATCACACGTACGAGGCGCTGGTCCGCTACGACGCGAACCTGAAGATCGAGCCCGCGCTGGCGACGTCGTGGGAGCTGGTCTCGCCCACCGTGTGGCGCTTCCATCTGCGCCAGGGCGTGAAGTTCCACGACGGCGCGTCGCTGACCGCCGACGACGTGATCGCCTCGCTGAAGCGCGCGACCGACGACCTGTCGCCGCTGAAGGGCAATCTGGCGGCGTTCAAGTCGGCCTCGAAGGTGGACGACCACACGGTCGATATCGAGCTGAACTCCCGCTATCCGCTGCTGCTGAACGACCTGACCAACATCTTCATCTTCAGCAAGCCGTGGCTGGTCGCCAACCACACCGAGGTGGCGACCGACGTCGGCAAGAAGATCGAGGGCTACGCGACCTATCACGCCAACGGCACCGGCCCGTTCATCGTGGAAAGCCGCGCCGCCGACAGCCGCACCGTGCTGACCGTGAACCCGAACTGGTGGGACACGCCGAAGCACAACATCAAGCGCATCGAGTTCTCGCCGATCAATTCCGACGCGACGCGCATCGCCGCCCTGCTGTCCGGCGAGGTGAACTTCACCAACGCGGTGCCGCTGCAGGCGGTGCAGCGGCTGCAATCGGCCGACGGCGTGAAGGTGCTGCTGGCGACCGAGCTGCGCACCGTGTTCTTCACCTTCAACTTCGCGCCGACGCTGTTCGGCACCAGCGATCCGAACCCGCTGCGCGATCAGCGCGTGCGCCAGGCGATGTATCAGGCGCTCGATATGCAGACGATCCGCCGCGTGGTGATGCGCGATCAGTCCCGCATCACCGGCGCGCTGGTCGCCCCCGCGATCCCGGGCTACCAGCCCGCGATGGACCAGCGCCTGCCCTACGACCCGGACGCGGCGAAGCGGCTGCTGAAGGAAGCGGGCGTACCCGACGGCTTCGCGCTGACGCTGATCTGCACGCCCGAGGGCTATGTGAACGAGGAGCAGATCTGCGAGGCGGCGGCGGCGATGTGGGCGAAGATCGGCATCCGCGCCAACCTGCAGCTCGGCCCGCGCACGGTGATGATCCAGAAGCGCGTGGCGGGGCAGTTCGACGTGACGCCGCTGGGCTGGGCGAACGAGCCCGCGATCGACGCGGAATCGATCCTGGTGCAGGTGCTGCACAGCAAGAACGGCTCGGCGGGCATCTTCAACTGGGGCGGCTGGGGACGTCCGGCCATCGACATGCTGACCGACGCGGCGGCGGGCGAGCTGGATACGCGGAAGCGGCTGGCCGAGGAAAGCGAGGCGCTGACCATCGCCGGCAAGGAGACCCTGTTCATTCCGTTGCATCAGCAACCGATGGCCTGGGCGACGCGCACCGACATCACGCAGACGGTGCAGTTGCCGGACAACAAGGTGCGGCTCTGGCTGTCGCGCATGCAGTAGGGCGGCGGCGGTGCGCCGGCGCCTGACCGCCGACTGGGTGGTGGGCCACGAGAACGGAACCCACTGCCTGATCGAGCGCGGCGAGGTGGTTTACGAGGACGGCCGCATCGTCTTCGTGGGCCACGGCTTCCCGGGCGAGGTCGCGGATACCCGCGACTTCGGCCGCGCGCTGATAGCGCCGGGCTTCGTCGATCTGGACGCGCTGTCCGACCTCGACACCACCATCCTGGGCTTCGACAACCATCCTGGCTGGCGCAAGGGCCGGGTCTGGCCGCGGACCTATATGGACCGCGGGCCGTACGAGATGTACGCGCCCGAGGAATTGGTCTTTCAGAAGCGTTACGCCTTCGCCCAACTGCTGCGCAACGGCATCACCACGGCGCTGCCCATCGCCTCCCTGTTCTATCGCGAATGGGGCGAGACCTCCGCCGAGTTCTCCGCCGCCGCCGACATCGCCGCCGAGCTTGGGCTGCGCGTCTATCTCGGCCCAGCCTACCGCACCGGCAACCTGGTGGTGGACGAAGCAGGGACCATCGCGCCGTGGTTCGACGAGGAACGCGGGCTGCGCAACCTGGAAGAAGCGATCGCGTTCTGCCGGGCGCAGGAGGGGCGGCACGGCGGGCTCGTGCGCGCGATGCTCGCGCCCGACCGGATCGAGACCTGCACGCCCGAACTGCTGCGCCGCACGGCGGCTGCGGTGCGCGAGATGGACGTGCCGGTGCGGCTGCACTGCTGCCAGTCCCGGATGGAATACGAGATGGTGCTGCGGCTGCACGGCATGAGCCCGCCGGAATGGCTCGCGAGCCTGGGGTTCCTCTCGCCGCGCGCGATCCTGCCGCACGGCATCTGGGTCTCCGGCTCGCGCGGGGTGGACCGGCCGGGGCGCGACCTGGAGATCATCGGCGAATCGGGCGCCACCATCGTGCATTGCCCGCTGGTCTTCGCGCGCGGCGGGCGGGCGCTGGATAGTTTCGCCGGATACCGCGCGCGCGGGCTGCGGCTCGGCATGGGCACGGACACCTGGCCGCCCGACATGGTGCTGAACCTGCAGCTCGGCCTGATGCTGTCGCGCGTGATGACCGGCGATGCGGCCTCGGTGCGCGCGTCGGACCTGTTCGACGCCGCCACCATCGGCGGCGCCGATGCGCTCGGCCGCCCGGACCTCGGGCGGCTGATGCCGGGGGCGGCGGCGGATATCGCGGTGTTCGACTTCTCGCACGACCGCATCGGCCAGGTGATCGACCCGATCCAGACCCTGCTGATCGGCGCCTCGGGCCGCGACGTGCGCCACGTGATCGTGGCCGGGCGCGACGCGGTGGTGGACGGCGCGATCCCGGGGATGGACATGGCGGCCGCGCACGCCCGCGCGCAGGCGCAGTTCGACGGGCTGATCGCGCGCTATCCCGAACGCACCTGGGGCCATCCGCCGGTCGCGGAGATATTCCCGCCGAGCTATCCGCGCGCGAAGGAATGAATGGCGGCGCGGTCCGCCCGCGCCTATCGTGAGGGATGCGCCTCGCGGTCATCGCCGACATCCACGGCAATTCGCTCGCCCTGCACGCCGTGCTGGACGACATCGCGCGGCGCGGCATCGGCTTCATGGTCAACCTGGGCGACTGCGTCTCCGGCCCGCTCTGGCCGCGCGAGACGCTGGCGCTGCTGCAGGCCGCCGCGATTCCCACGGTGCGCGGCAACCACGACCGCTGGGTGGCCGAAGGCGGCGGCGGCGCCTCGGACGATTTCGCGCGCAACGATCTGGACGAGGCGCAGGTCGCCCGCCTGGGCGCGCTGCCGCCGGCGCTGGAAGTTGCCCCCGGCGTGCTCGCCTTCCACGCGCGCCCCGCCGACGACAACGCCTATCTGCTGGAGGACGCGGCGGGCGGACGGCTGGTGACCGCCTCGCCCGAGGACGTCGCCGCGCGCCTCGGCGATGTGGGCGAGGCCGCGCTGCTGCTGTGCGGGCACAGCCACCTGCCGGGCCTGATGGCGCTGCCCGGCGGGCGCGTGGTGCTCAATCCCGGCAGCGTCGGCTGCCCGGCCTATACCGATCCGTCGCCGCCCGCGCATGTGTCTGAAACCGGCGCGCCCTTCGCGCGCTACGCCATCGCCGAGATCGAGGATGGGCGCTTCCTGGGCGCCG
>JAFEFJ010000265.1 GCA_018240635.1 Pseudomonadota bacterium
CAGATGGCCCTCAACCATTAAAATCACGTGTTCTGGAACGAAATCACGTCTTGGAGGCTTGGCGTGCCCCGGCGGCGGTCGCGCGCCGGGTTTCGGCGGCCGGTTCGGCCGGCGATGCGACTGGCTGGGCGGCCTTGGCGTCGGCAAGCTGGCGCTGCGCCTCGGCGAGCTGGGCACGCAGGTCGCGCACCTGGGCGAGCAGGATGGCACTTTCCGGCGGCATGTCGGGCGCGGCGGCCGAGGCGTCCCGCTGCTCGGCGCCCGGCTCCTCGCCGGGGCGGTAGAACGGCGTGAACAGGCTGAGCGCGCGCTCCATCATCGCGAGGTTCTGCCGGCGCACTTCGTCGATGTTTCCGAACGGGAAGAAATTACCCATGCTCTTCTGCATGGCGTCGCGCATCTGCGCCTGCTGGTGGGCGAAGGCGGACATGGCTTCCTCCAGGTAGCGCGGCACCAGCCCCTGCATCTGGTCGCCGTAGAAGCCGATCAACTGGCGCAGGAAGTTGGTGGGCAGCATCGCCTTGCCCTTGCCTTCTTCCTCCACGATGATCTGGGTTAGCACGCCGCGCGTGATGTCCTCGCCGGTCTTGGCGTCGTAGACCACGAAATCCCGCCCCAGCCGAACCATGTCGGCCAGGTTGTCCAGCGTGATGTAGCTGGAGCTTTCGGTGTTATACAGGCGGCGGTTCGCGTACTTCTTGACCACCACCGGCGTGGAATCGGCCGGCTTCCCCTCGGGCACGACACGCTCGGGCTCGGACATGCACCCCCCAATTCAAGGACTAGGCGTTACAATGGGCATTATGCCGCACCTGCGAAAGCCCAAACTGACGCGCCCGGTCCATTTGCTTCGGCTGCTCCCGCGGAGCGGTCCCGGGTGCGCGCGGCGGGAGCGCGGATGAACGATGCCCGACGGAGCGCGCCCGCCCGGCGCTTCGCCCCCGCCGCCGCCCGGCGACCCGCTCGACCTGCAGGCATTGGCGCGCGACTGGATCACGCTGTGGCAGAGCGAGTTGTCGGCGCTGGCGGTGGACCGCGAGGCGCAGGAGACGTGGCAGACCATGCTGGCGCTGTGGGCGGGCGCCGCGGGCGCGATGCTGGCGGCGGCGCCACGTGAGCGGCCGAAGCCAGACGGCGGATTCCCCGGCTGGGGCGGAGCGGCGCGCGGACAGCCCGGGACCGCTGCTGCGGCGGGGTCCCCGCCCGCTGCTGCTGCACCTGACGCTCGCGATGCTGAGATCGAGCGTCTCGGTCGCCACATCGCCGCTCTCGAAGCACGGCTCGCCGACCTCGAACAAGGCGTTCGAGGCGGCGACGGCGGCAATCGGCGCGGCCCTCGGCGGCGGCGAGGCTGACGCCGCTTTCCCCTCGGCCGTGCTGCAGGAAACGCTGCGGCAGGACGCCGCGCTGATCGCCGGCATCGCCGCCTACCGCCGCCACCCGTTCCGCCGCGATCTGCCCGACCCGCCCGCGATCTGGGCCGAGGGCGGCAGCCGGCTGCTGGATTACGGGATGGCGGGCGCGGGCGGCCCCGCGGTGCTGTTCGCGCCGAGCCTGGTGAACCGCGCCTATGTGCTCGACCTCGCGCCCGGCCATTCCCTGCTGCGCTGGCTGGCGGCGCGCGGGATGCGGCCGCTGCTGCTGGACTGGGGCTGGCCCGAGGAGGCCGAGCGGCGTTTCACGCTGACCGACTACGTGGCCGGGCGGCTCGAGCGTGCGCTGGGCGCGGCGCGGCAGGCCGCGGGCGGGCCGGTGGTGCTGGCGGGCTACTGCATGGGCGGCACGCTTTCCGTCGCGGCGGCGGCGCGGCGGCCCGACTTGGTGCGGGCGCTGGCGCTGCTCGCCACGCCCTGGGACTTCCACGGCGCCGACCAGGAACGCGCGGCAAGGCTCGCATCGCTGCTGCCTCTGCTGGAGCCCGCGCTGTCGTTCGCGGGCACGCTGCCGGTGGACATGATCCAGGTGCTGTTCGCCATGCTCGACCCGTTCGGCGTAGCGGAGAAATACCGCGCCTTCTCCCGCCTGCCGCCCGAGGGCGAGCGCGCCGCGCTGTTCGTGGCGCTGGAGGACTGGCTGAACGACGGCGTGCCGCTGGCGGCACCCGTGGCGCGGGAATGCCTGCGCGACTGGTACGGCGCCAATGCGCCCGCCACGGGGCAATGGATGATCGCCGGCCTGCCGGTGGACCCGAGGCGCCTTGCGATGCCCACGTTCGTCGCCGCCCCAGCGCGCGACCGCATCGTGCCGCCCGAATCATCCCGCCCGCTCGCGGAGCTGATCCCCGACGCGGTGCTGCACGAGCCGCGCGCGGGCCATATCGGCATGACCGCCGGCGGCGGCGCCGAGCGCGCGCTGTGGCAGCCGCTGCTGGACTGGCTGCGCGGCCTGGATCGGGCCTGACGGGGCGCTACTTGATCCGGGAGCCGAGCGTGGAGACGGCGCGGGCCAGCACGTCGGCGCCGAACTGGCGGATCAGGTAGCCGCCGAGCACGATCGTCTTGGCATCCGCCGCGATCGTGCCCTCCTGATCGAGTTTCGCGATCTGCTCGCCAAGCTGCCTGTTCTGATCGTCGGGGAAGCCCTCGACCAGCGTCATGCACAGCGTCGGCAGCGCGGTCTTGGCCTTGTCGAACACCACGCCCTGCATGATCGCGGTCACCTGATCGGCGCGCGTGCTTGCCTGGGTGCGGTTGATCACGAGATCGCAGGCGTCGAGCAGCGATTTCAGCAGCGTGGACGGGCCGACCCCGATATCGGTGCCGCCGACGCGGGCGGTAAACAGCGAGGTGCGGAAGAACGCCACCGCGCCGAAGCTGGCGAGCAGCACCTCCCACAGCGCGATGTGCGACTGCTTGTCGAACACCTTCAAGAGCTTCACCAGGGCGAGCGCGGCGATGGCGGCGGAGATGTTGACCGCGATGTAGAGGGCCGTCGCCTGGTTGCCCAGCAACCGACGGGGGTCGTCGCGATAACGCGAGATCAGCTCGCCATAGGCGACCGCGCCGGCGAGCAGGCTGACCAGCACGAGCTGGGTGCAGTTCAGCCGGCTGAGCGGCCAGCCGAGGACGTAGAAGCACGCCGCGCCGAACGACAGCATGACGGCCACGGCGGTGAGGCCTGTGCACATGATCCGCGGCACGTCCGGCGCGGTGGGCGCGCCCGTCGCGCGGGGCCAGCGGCAGCCGGTCAGCGTGCAGATCAGCCACAGGACGACCCCGGCGGCGATCGCCAGCAGAAGCGCGCCGTCGAGGCCGATCATCGCAACGGCCTCCCGCACCGCCGCCGCGACGTCAGGAGACCAGATCGGCGATCTGCTGGCCGGAGGCGGTCAGCAAGAGCCGGCCCTGGGCGTCGCGCGCGACCCAGCCGGCGCCTTCGATCTTGCTCACGACATCGAGCAGGGCGCCGGCGGACTGGCCCACCAGCGGCAGCAGATCCTTCGCGTCACGCGCGCCGCCCTTCAGTTCCTTGAGGACCGCATCGACGGGATCGCCCGGTCTCCGTTCCGCCGCGCTTTTCGCGTAGGCGTCCAGGAACGTGCCGAACAGATTGGCGTTGGTCACGTCGGTGCATCCTTTCCGGGCCGTGCCAAGGATATCGCGATGCGCCGGCCGAGGGTCAAGGCGAACCGCCGGCGGCGGCGCGGCGGGCCTTCCAGGCCTCGAAGTCGCGCTTCGCGTCCTCGCCCGCGACGGGGAACAGGCCCGCCAGCGGGCGGCCGCGCGCGACCTCCTCCTCGGCAAACTCGTCGTAGAGCGTGGTGGCGGCGGCCTCGGCGGCGATCTCGTCCACGATGTCGATGGGGATGACCACCACGCCGTCGCAGTCGCCCACGATCACGTCGCCCGGAAACACCGCCACGCCGCCGCAGCCGATCGGCAGGTTGAGGTCGATCGGGTGATGCACGATGGGGCTCGGCGGCGAGGTCGGGCGGCGGTGATAGGCGGGCAGTCCGGTCTTCAGGATGCCCTCGGAATCGCGGAAGCCGCCGTCGGTGACGATGCCGGCGCAGCCGCGCGCCTTGAGCCGCCCGATATACAGATCGCCCGCCGAGGCGGCGCGCGCGTCGCCGCGCGAGTCAATCACCAGCACGCCGCCGGGCGGGCATTCCTCCATCGCGCGCGGCTGCACGCTGGGCGGGCCCTTGCCGCCGGGGCCGTTGCGGTCCTCCCGCGCCGGGATGAAGCGCATCGTGTAGGCGATGCCCACCATGCGCGGCTGATCGACGCGCAGCGGCGAGACGTCCTGCAGGAACATGTTGCGCAGGCCGCGCTTGTTGAGCGCGCCGGTCAGCGTGGAGGTCGCGACGCGCAGCAGGATGGCGCGGGTCTCGGGGCGCAGTTCGGTCATCGGCAGGTTCCGGAACGGTTCACGGCGGGGAAGCGGCGCGCGCCGCCTGGATGGCGTGCCAGACGCGCGCGGGCGTGGCGGGCATGTCCAGGTCGCGCACGCCGAGCGGTTCGAGCGCGTTCGCAACCGCGATCATCACCGCGGGCAGCGCGCCGACGCAGCCCGCCTCCCCCGCGCCCTTGGCGCCGAGCGGGTTGCCCGCCGTCGGCACGGGGTTGCTGACGATGGTGACGTTGCAAAGCGTATCGGCGCGCGGCATCGCGTAGTCCATGAAGCTCGCGGTCAGCAGCTGGCCGGACTCCGGGTCGTGGACGACCTGCTCCATCAGCACCTGCCCCGCGCCCTGCGCGATGCCGCCGTGGATCTGCCCCGCGAGCGTCAGCGGATTGATGACGGTGCCGACGTCGTCCACCACGAGGTAGCTCAGCAGCGCGACCGCGCCCGTCTCCGGGTCCACCTCCACCTCGCAGATATGGCAACTGTTCGGATAGGTGGACTGCTCGGGCGCGTAGGTGGCGGCTTCGATCAGGCCGGGCTCCATCCCCGGCGGCAGGCGCGCGGGCTGGAAGGCGGCGACGGCGACCTGCTTCAGCGTCACCGCCCGGTCCGTGCCCGCGACGCTGAACCTCCCATCGGCGAATTCGATGTCCTCGGGCGCGGCTTCCAGCATATGCGCGGCGAGCCGCCTGCCCTTCTCCACGATCTTGTCGGCGGCGAGCTTGAGCGCGCCGCCGCCCGCGACCATCGAGCGCGAGCCGTTCGAGCCCATGCCGAAGGCGACGCGGTCGGTGTCGCCGTCGATGAAATGCACGTCGTTCGGGTCGATGCCGATGCGCTCGTGCAGGATCTGCTTGAAGGCGGTTTCGTGCCCCTGCCCGTGCGTCTTGGTGCCGATCAGCAGCATCGCGCTGCCGCTGGGCTGGAAGCGGATCTCGGCATATTCGGGCACCGGCCCCGCCGCCTGCTCGATGGCGTTCACCACGGCGATGCCGCGCAGCCTGCCGCGCGCCCGCGACGCCTCGCGCCTTGCGGCGAAGCCCGCGTGGTCGGCGGCGGCGAGCGCGGGGTCGATGTTGGCGGCGAAGCGGCCGGTGTCGATGACGGTGCCGAGCGCCTTGCGATAGGGGAACTC
>JAFEFJ010000266.1 GCA_018240635.1 Pseudomonadota bacterium
CGCGCCCGATCAGCCGACGCTCCAGATGACGGTCGCGCAGCTCTATTCGCTGCCGGCGCTCGAATTCGCGAACATCGTGCAGACCTATTACGACTCCGTGGTGCGCATCGACTCGCCGCTGGAAAACCTGGCGCTGATGAAGAACCTCGCCACCACCGGGACGACCGCGCTGACCGGGGTGACCCCCAGCAGCACGCTGTCCCTGGAGGCGATCTTCCTCGGCTCCGCGTCCGACAAGACGATCGCGATCACGCCCGACACCGTGACCGCGATGAACACCATCCTCGGCGTGCCGCCCCTGACGGAGGCGCAGACGGCGCAGCTTGCCGCAGAGGCCGACGCGGTGCGGCTCGCCATCCTCGCCGGCCACGGCGACTGATCCTTCCCCCAGGGGACGGACCCCGGGGGACGAACCCAAAGGGGACGCAATTGGGACGGCGGGCCTGCCGGCAGACGAAGGCAGGCCCGCCCTCTCGTTCCGGCGACGCCCGTCCCACCTTCCTTGCCCCACCTTCCTTGCGACGACTCTCCCGCTTCGTGAACCGCCGCCGCGCCCGCGGCCGGCCTGTCGGCGCATCGCGGCCAGCGCGAAACGGCGCCGAGCCCCGGCGTCAACGCCGGGCCAAGTGCTCACCACGTCCATGATGGGAAAATCTGGAGCGGGCGAAGGGATTCGAACCCTCGACCCCAACCTTGGCAAGGTTGTGCTCTACCCCTGAGCTACGCCCGCGCTGTCCAGGGCGCGCGTTCTATGCGGCTTGCGGACGCTTGGCAAGGCTCCCGTCATGCCACCCCGTCATGCCGCCCCGGCTGCCGCGTGGAGCCGGGCCGCACGTCCCCCCGCATGTCCCCCTGTGGCAAACGGCGATAGTGCGTTACACCCGCGCGCCCGCGGCCGCCGCATGATGGCGGCCAGGTTTCATCGCGCAGAACCCGGCGATGGCGCGCCGGACAGGACCAGACCATGCAGCTTGGCGCCGGGACACCCGGGTCCCTGCGCGCTCCGCCCGACCCCTCGGCCCGCCGCCGGAGGCGGGCACGGCGCAACCGATTGCTGGCCATCGCGGCGGCGGTGTCGTTCGCCCTCCACCTGGGGGCGCTGCTCGTCCTGCTGCTGATTCCCAAGACCGGGTCCCAGGGCCCGGAGCCGCTGCCGCCGGCCTCGGTCGCGATGGTCTTTCAGGGCGGCACGACGCAGCAGCCGCAGTCGCCGAGCGAACAGCCCACGCCCAACGCGCCGCCCGCGCCCGCGCCGCCGGTGGAGCGGCCCGCCGAGACGCCGTCGCCGCCCGCCCCGCAACCCGCCCCGGAACCGGCCCCACCGCCGCCTCCGCCGCCTCCGCCGGCCCCGGAGACGCCTCCCGCGCCGCCCGAACCCGCGCCGTCCCCGCCTGCGCCGCCGCCTGAGCCCGCGCCGCCGCCGCAAGCCGCGCCAGCCAGGCCCGCGCCCGAGATGAGCCTGCAGCCACCGCCGGAAGCCACGCAGGGAATCCCCCTCCCCCCACCCCTTCCCGTCCCGCAGCCACCGCCGGCGGCGCCGCGCCGTCCGGCACCCTCCGCCGCCGCGCCGTCGCGCGCCGAACCGCCGCGGCCGCAACGCGCGCCGGCGCCGCCGCGCAATCCCAACGCCTTCCCCGCCCCGATGGAATTCTCATTCGGCGGCCCCCGGCCGTACGCGGCGCAGCGGCACGCCGCGCCACCGGTGCCGGGCGGGCGGGCGCCGATTGACTTTTCGCTCGGCTCCTACCTCCGGGGCGTGGGCGAGGCGCGCCCGTTCGCGAAATTCTACGGCGGCGATCCCGGCCCCGACTGGCGCAACGCGCTGCGCGCCTGGCTCGACCGCCACGCCTACTATCCGGAGGACGCGCGCCGCCTCGGCGAGGACGGGCCGGTCACGGTGCGGGTGGTCGCGAACCGCAACGGCCGCGTCGAATCGGTGCAACTGGTCGGCCGGTCCGGCTCGCAGTTCCTCGACATGGCCACGCTCGGGCTGATGCGCGACGCCGTACTGCCGCCCTTCCCGCCCGACGCGAACGACCCCACCTTCACCTTCGATTTAACGATCGACTATATCCTTCTGCGCCGCTGAGCGCCCCGCGCCGCGGCCCGCCATCCACCCGCTTGCGTCGAAGAACGAAGCCCGGCATATCGCGCCGGCGCGCTCCGGAGATTGCCTGATGACCTATGTCGTGACCGAGAACTGCATCCGCTGCAAATACATGGACTGCGTGGAAGTCTGTCCGGTCGATTGCTTCTATGTCGGCGAGAATATGCTGGTCATCCATCCGGACGAATGCATCGATTGCGGCGTCTGCGAGCCGGAATGCCCGGCCGAGGCGATCGTGCCGGACAGCGACGACCGCGCCGGCGCCTGGCTGGAACAGAACCGCACCTATGCCGGGCTCTGGCCGAACATCACCCGCAAGGGCGAGGCGCCCGCCGATGCTGACGATTGGAAGGGCAAGCCCGACAAGGCCGCCCTCTTCTCGCCGGAGCCCGGAAAGCCCTGATCCCTCCCGTTGCCCCCGTGCGCCCGGCGCAACGGGGGACCGGCCGGGGCATGGCACGCGCCGCGGCACGGGTTTTTACCCGTATCGCGCGCAATTTATGCTGGTGCGATCCTCGGGTTGTGCGATGCGTGTTTTCCGCAACCAAACGCGTTGCTTGGCGGCTATGAAAATCGCCCACTGTTTCCAAGACAGTTTTGTGCTAAGTATTTATTTATCAGGCGATAGCGCGGTCTCGCGGACAAAACGCCGTCGCCTTGCTCCAAACCAGCCGATCCTTCGGCGTTGGACGCGCGGCGCGGGCCTTGCCACAGGCCGGTAACAAGCGGCCGTTAGGATCGTGCAACGCGAAGGACGAGAGGTGTCCATTATGAAGGCATCCGCCAGTTCGGCGGCTCACAAGCGCGCGCCCGCCTCCGCGGCGCCGAAGGTCCAGCAGGATGCGGCGCCAGCGGCTACCGCGGCGCCGAAGCGCGTCGCCGCCAAGGCTGCATCGGTGAAGGCCGCCCCCGCCAAGGCGGACACGGCCGAGCCTGCCGGCGATGTGAAGCAGCCGGCCGCCAAGGCCGCCGCGCCGAAGGCGGCCGAGGCGGCAACCGAGCGTCCGGGCTTCTCGGCCCCGCCGCAGGCCGCGGCGCCCGAGCCGCCTGTCGCCATCCCGGTCGGCGTCGCCGCCAACGACCGCCGCCCGCCCGACCGTGCGCCCGCGCCGCGCGCGCACGCGAAGGTGGAGAACTTCCAGGAAGGCGATCACGTCGTCTACCCGACCCACGGCGTCGGCAAGGTGGAGCGCATCGCGGTCGAGGAGATCGCCGGCCACAAGCTCGAACTGATCCACATCACGTTCGAGGAAAACCGCATGACGCTGCGGGTGCCGGTCACCAAGGCCCCCGCCGCCGGCCTGCGCAAGCTCGCCACCCGCAAGATGTTCGACGAGGCGCTCGCGGTGCTGAAGGGCCGCGCGCGCATCAAGCGCACCATGTGGTCCCGCCGCGCGCAGGAATACGAGGCGAAGATCAACTCGGGCGACCCGCTCGCCATCGCGGAAGTGGTGCGCGACCTGCACCGCAACGCCGGGCAGCCCGACCAGAGCTTCAGCGAGCGGCAGATCTACGAAGCCGCCATGGACCGCCTCGCCGCCGAACTCGCCGCGCTGGACAAGACCGACAAGGCGACCGCGGCGGAGAAGCTCGCCAACTTCCTCAAGACGATTCCGTAGGTTCTCTGGGTTGGCGGATCGCGCTTGCGCGCAATCCGCCCTGCCCCCCGTCGTAGGCGGATGCGCAAAGCGCGATCCGCCGCTCTCGGCGGACAAAGAAAAACGGCGGGCAGATCTCTCTGCCCGCCGTTCCGATTCAGACCCTTGCGGATCAGTTGCTGTTACGGTTGCCCAGCAACTGCAGCAGCAGCATGAACAGGTTGATGAAGTTCAGGTACAGGCTCAGCGCGTCATAGACGCTGCGCTTGGCCGCCCCCTCCATCCCCTCGGCGTAGGCATACTGCACGTAGGTGGCGCGGATGCGCTGCGTGTCGTACGCCGTCAGGCCGGTGAACACCACCACGCCGATGATGCTGATCGCGAACTGCAGCGCCGAGCTGGCGAGGAAGATGTTCACCAGGCTGGCGATGATGATGCCGATCAGGCCCATCATCAGGAAGCTGCCCATCCGGCTCAGGTCGGCCTTCGTCGTGTAGCCGTAGATGCTGGTGGCGGCGAAGGTCGCGGCCGTGATGAAGAACACCCGCACGATCGACTCGCTCGTGTAGATCAGGAAGATGTTCGTCAGGCTCGCGCCCATGGCGGCGCAGAACGCCCAGTACAGCGCCTGCGCGGTGCTCTTGGACAGCTTGTTGACGCCAAGGCTCAGCACCATGACGAAGGCCAGCGGCGCGAAGATCGAGATCATCGCCAGCGGCGTCGGCGCCAGCGCCATGCCGCCGGTGGCGGTCTGCACCGGCTTGTAGAACGCCGACATCAGACCGGTGTTGGCGATGGTGTAGGCCACGACGCCGGTCAGCAGCAGGCCGGAAGCCATCCAGTTGTAGACCCGGAGCATGTAGGCGCGCAGCCCGGCGTCCATGACGGCGGCGGAACTGGCAGCGGACGTGCCCGGATACGTCCGATAGTCGGGACTATAGGCCATCGGTTTTCAGGTTCCTCTCAGAGGGGCGAAGCCCCGTCCCCGCAATTTTGTCGTGGTTACGATGCCGTTCAAGCGGCACCGGGGCGCCCAGGCGGAGGATGACACCTTATTCATCCCGCAACATGGGCGCCGCCTTGGCCCGGAGCGCCCGAGCGGTCCCAACATATCCGAAACCCAGCATCAGTGCCAGACAGACCAGAAGCGTGACGACCAGCGTGCCGGGCAGGAACGCCCAGTCGCTCTTCATCACGAACCGCGTCACCCCGTAGCTCGCCGAAGTGCCGACGGCCGCGGCGATCAGCCCGGCGGTCAGCCCGAGGGCGGCGAACTCCACCACCCAGGCGCCGCGGATCTGCCCGAAGCTCGCGCCCAGCACCTTCAGCAGCACCGCCTCCTGCGTGCGACGCCGCTGCCCCGCCGCCAGCGCCGCCACCAGCACCAGCGCCCCCGCCGCCAGCGTCAGCGACCCGGTCGCCGCCAGCGCCGCCGCGATGCGGTCGAGCAGCGCCGCCACCGCCCGCAGCACGTCGGCCACCAGGATGCCGGAGACGTTGGGCAGCGCGTCCGTCACCGCCCGCAGCAGCGCGCCCTGCTCCGCCTCGGGCACGCGCAGCGTCGCGATGTTGGTGTGCGGCGCGCCCGACAGCAGGCCGGGGCTCGCCACCATGAAGTAGTTGATCGACAGGCTGCGCCAGTTGATGTCGCGCAGGTTCGCCACCTTCAGGTCGATGTCGCGGCCCAGCACGTTCACC
>JAFEFJ010000267.1 GCA_018240635.1 Pseudomonadota bacterium
ACCCACCTCACCCCGACCCTTTCCCCCCGCAAGCGCGGGCGGAGAGGGGGCGTTGGCAGTCAATGCGATAGCCCTGCCCTTGTGGGGAGGGCCGGGGTGGGGGCGCCTAAGCCATCCACTCCGGCACGGGCAGATTCTTCTCCCGCAGGAACGCCGGATTGAACAGTTTCGACTGATACCGCGAGCCGCCGTCGCACAGCACCGTCACCACCGTGTGCCCCGGCCCCATCGCCTTCGCCACGCGCACTGCCGCCGCCACGTTGATGCCCGCCGAGGTGCCGACCGACAGCCCCTCGTGGATCAGCAGGCTGTAGATGTGGCGCAGCGCCTCGTCGTCGGGGATGCGCTCGGCGTCGTCGATCGGCGCGCCTTCCAGATTGGCGGGCACGCGGGACTGGCCGATGCCCTCGGTGATCGAGCTGCCCGTCACCGTCAGGTCGTTGCTTTTCACCCAGCCGTACAGCGCGCTGCCCTCGGGATCGGCCAGCACGATGCGCACCGAAGGCTTGCGCTCCTTCAGCGCGAGCGCGACGCCCGCCAGCGTGCCGCCGGTGCCGCAGGCGCAGGTGAAGGCGTCCACCTTGCCGCCCGTCTGGTCCCAGATCTCCGGGCCGGTGGTGGCGCGGTGGCCCTCGCGGTTCGCCAGGTTGTCGAACTGGTTGGCCCAGACCGCGCCCATCTCGTCGGCCATCCGGCGGGAGACATGCACGTAGTTGCCCGGATCGCGGTACGGCTTGGCGGGCACCAGGCGCAGGTCGGCGCCGATCATGCGCAGGAAGTCGATCTTCTCCTTGCTCTGCGTCTCCGGCATCACGATCACGCAGCGGTAGCCGCGCGCGTTGCCCACCAGCGTCAGCCCGATGCCGGTGTTGCCCGCCGTGCCCTCCACCACCGTGCCGCCGGGCTGCAGCGCGCCGCGCCGCTCGGCGTCGGTGATGATGGCGAGCCCCGCGCGGTCCTTCACCGACCCGCCCGGGTTCATGAACTCCGCCTTGCCCAGGATCGTGCAGCCGGTTTCCTCCGACGCGCGGCGCAGCCGGATCAGCGGCGTGTTGCCGATGGCGCCTTCGAGGTCCGCCGCCCAGGCGGGTGGCGAACCGGTTCCGGCCGCGCCCATCGCGCTCAACCCTTCGGCTGCGCAACGACGCGCAGATAGGGCTTCAGGGTCTTCCAGCCGCCGGGGAATTTCTCCTTCGCCGCCTCGTCGGAAACCGATGGCGGGATGATCACGTCCTGCCCCGGCCGCCAGTTCACCGGCGTCGCGACCGTGTGCTTCGTGGTCAACTGGCAGGAATCGAGCAGCCGCAGCACCTCGTCGAAGTTGCGGCCCGTGCTCATCGGGTAGGTGAGCATCGCCTTGATCTTCTTGTCCGGCCCGATGACGAAGACCGAGCGAACGGTCGCGTTGTCGGCCGCCGTGCGCCCCTCGGCGGTGCCGCCCGCGCCTTCCGGCAGCATGTCGTAAAGCGTCGCCACGGTCAGGTCGGTGTCGCCGATCATCGGGTAGTTGACGGCGTGGCCCTGGGTTTCCTCGATGTCCTTCGCCCAGTCGGCGTGGCGGTCCACCGGATCGACAGACAGGCCGATGATCTTGCAGTTGCGCTTGTCGAACTCGGGCTTCAGCCCGGCCATGTAGCCAAGCTCGGTGGTGCAGACCGGGGTGAAGTCCTTCGGGTGCGAGAACAGGATCGCCCAGCTGTCGCCGATCCAGTCGTGGAAGGTGATGCGTCCCTCCGTGGTCTGGGCGGTGAAATTCGGCGCCTCGGCGTTGATCCGTAGCGACATCTGTATTCTCCGTGACGCGATCGCGGGTTGTTCGATATCACGCATTTGGCTGCCCATATAAGGCGGCGGGCGGCCGGGGTCCAGGCGCGGACGGCGCCGAAGGGGCGGGGGCGGCCCTGTCGCCGCGCGCGGGGACGGATGCTAGCCTGTCCGCCATCCATGCGCGACCGGAGCCGGCAAACATGATCGAGAACATCTCGCCCACCCAGACCTGGGAGGCCATCAAGGCCAATCCGCAGGCGCAGCTCGTCGATGTGCGCACCGACGCCGAGTGGAACTTCGTCGGCGTGCCGGACCTCGCGGAAGCGGGCAAGCAGGTCGTGCTGATCCCCTGGCAGGTCTATCCCGCCATGCAGGTGAACGGCGCCTTCGTCGAGCATCTGAAGGAAGCGGGATTCACGCCGGAGCACCGCATCTATTTCCTATGCCGCAGCGGCGCGCGCAGCATGGCGGCGGCGCAGGCCGCGCAGGCGGCGGGCTTCCCGCACGTCTTCAACGTGGCCGACGGGTTCGAGGGCCCGCCCGACCCGTCCGGCCATCGCGGCACCGTCGCCGGCTGGAAGGCCGAGGATCTGCCCTGGCGGCAGAAATAGGCCGCGCCATGCCGGTCGATCCGCAGATCCAGGCGCTGCTGGACAAGGGCACGGGCGTGCCCGCCACGCACACGCTGCCGGTGGACGTGGCGCGCGCGCAGTACGAGGCGCGCATCGCCATCATGGCCAGGCCCGCCGAGGTCGCGTCCGTCACGGAGCGCAGCATCCCCGGCCCCGGCGGCGACCTGCGGCTGCGCATCTACACGCCGCACGGAAGCGGCCCGTTCCCGCTCCTGGTCTTCTTCCACGGCAGCGGCTTCGTGCTGTGCAGCCTCGACACGCACGACGGCATGTGCCGCAACCTCTGCGCCGGCGCGGGCTGCGTCGTCGTTTCGGTCGATTACCGGCTGGCGCCCGAGGCGAAGTTCCCCGCCGCGACCGAGGACTGCCTGTTCGCCACGCGCTGGGCGGCGGCGCACGCGGCGGCGCTGAACGCCGATCCCGCGCGCATCGCGGTCGGCGGCGACAGCGCGGGCGGCAACCTCGCCGCCGTCACGGCGTTGCGGATCAGGGACGAGGGGGGCCCCGCGCTGCGCGGCCAGCTTCTGCTCTATCCCGTCACCGACTACCACACGCCGGGCACGCCGTCGTACGTGGAGAACGGGGACGGCTACGGGCTCACGCGCGCGACGATGGAATGGTTCTGGGACCATTACCTCGGCGATCCCGCGCACGCGCTGCATCCGCACGCCTCGCCCGCCCAGGCCGCCGACCTCGCGCGCCTGCCGCCCGCCTTCGTGATGACCGCCGAATACGACCCGCTGCGCGACGAGGCCGAGATCTACGGCGAAAAGCTCCGCGCCGCGGGCGTCGCGGCCGAGATCATCCGCGAGCCCGGCATGAACCACGGCTTCCTCTTCTGGGTCGGTCTCGTGGACGCCGCCGCCCCCGCGATGGCGAAGGCGTGCGCCTGGCTGCGGAAAGTGCTGACGTAGGGTGGGCTTTCAGCCCACCTGTCACGAAATCGGCGCCGCCGCCGGGTAATTCACCCGCAGCACCGCCATCCACGGATAGCGCGTGTCCACCACCGTCCCGTCGGGCGTGGCGAGCTTGCCGTCGTCCGTCACCGGGACGTGCTTCATGGTCACCGCGTCATCGACATTGCCGCCGATCACGCTGATCTGGCCGGGCGCCTTTTCCACCACGATGTCGCAATGGGCGGGGAAGCGGCGCGCGGGAAGGTCGTCGAAACGCAGCCGGCCCGATTTGCCGCGCCCCTCGCAGATCAAATCCCCAAGCTGCGGCGCATAGGCTTCGGGCCGCTCGGCGGTGATGATCCAGTGCGTCTGCGCGCCCAGCGCCTGCTCGGCGGCGGCGTTGATGTATTCGGCGTGGTTCGACGAATAGGGAAACGCGGCCCCCGCGCCCGCGATGCGGAACACGTAGGAGACGAACGCCGCCGACCACGCATAGTAGCCGTCGCGCTTGGCGTCGAAGGTCTGGCCGTACTCGTTGTGCTTGCCCGTCAGGCCCGAGCGCGGATCGCCGGCATCCAAGCCCAGCCACCAGTATTCGCCGACGCGCTGCCAGTAGCCCTCCCAGCGTTCGGGCTTCTCGTCGGCCGGCAGGGGCGGGCGGCTGCCGGGCGGGTCGTCGTTCACCGGCTTGTCGAACATCTTCCATTCGCGCAGCGCGATCGCGACGACGGCTTCGCGGCTGATCGGCTCGTACGGCACGCGCGCGAAGGGCGGCACATGCGAGTCGCTCGCTTCGGAGCCGCGCGGCACGCCGGCCGCGGTCTCCGCGCGCTGTTGCGGCGCGGCGCAGGCGGCGAGGGCGGCGAGGAGGAGAAGGGCCGGAACCAGCCGGCGCGCGGCGCCGTCAGGCACGGTCGGGGAACAGATCCGCAAGGCCCTCGGCCGAGGCGGCGCAGCGGCCGCGTTCGGTGATCAGCCCCGTCACCAGCCGCGCGGGCGTGACGTCGAAGGCGGGGTTCGCCGCCCGGCTGCCCGGTGCCGCGACGCGCACCGCGACCGCCGCGCCGCCGGGCCCCAGCCCGGTCACCTCCGTCACTTCCGATTCCGCGCGTTCCTCGATGGGGATTTCCGCAACACCGTCGCGCACCGTCCAGTCGATGGTCGATGACGGGCAGGCCACCCAGAACGGCACCGAGTTGTCGTGCGCGGCGAGCGCCTTCAGATAGGTGCCGATCTTGTTCGCCACGTCGCCGTCGCGCGTCACGCGGTCGGTGCCGACGATGCAGAGATCCACAAGCCCGTGCTGCATCAGGTGCCCGCCGGCGTTGTCCGCCACCACGGTATGCGGCACGCCGTGCTTGCCCAGCTCCCACGCCGTCAGCGCCGCGCCCTGGTTGCGCGGACGGGTTTCGTCCACCCACACATGCAGCGGAATGCCGCGGTCATGCGCGAGATAGATCGGCGCGAGCGCGGTGCCCCAATCGACGGTGGCGAGCCAGCCCGCGTTGCAGTGCGTCAGGATGTTCACGACATCGCCCTGGTCCGCGCGCCCCGCCAGGCGGCGGCGCAGCCGCGCCTGCTCGATCAGGGGCTGGCCGTGCTCGGCGATGGCGCGGCATTGCGCCACGTCCTCGTCGGCGATGGTCGCGGCTTCCTCGTAGGCGGCGGCGGCGCGCCCGCGTTCGGGCGTCTCGCGCAGGCGGCCGAGCATCCGCGCGATCGCCCAGCGCAGGTTGATCGCGGTGGGCCGCGTTTCCGACAGCATCGCCGCGTCGCGCTCCAGCGCCGCGTCCGACGGATCGGCGGCGACCGCGATCGCCACGCCGTAGGCGGCGACCGCGCCGATCAGCGGCGCGCCGCGCACCTGCATGGAGCGGATCGCGTGCGCCACGGCATCGACGTCCGCGAGGTCCAGCACCTCCACCGTCCAGGGCAGTTTCGTCTGATCCAGCACATGCACGGTCGCGCCGTCGCGGCCGAGCCAGACGCTGCGATAGGG
>JAFEFJ010000268.1 GCA_018240635.1 Pseudomonadota bacterium
GGCAGAAATCGCGGTAGTAGCGCAGCACCGCGGGAATGACGCCCGCCGCGCCGTTGGTGGGCGCGGTGACGACGCGCCCGCCCGCCGCGTTCTCCTCGTTCACGGCGATGGCGAAGGCGCTGACATGGTCCATCGGCGTATGCGGCAGCGGCCGGTTGTTGCGCGCATCGGCTTCGATGCTGGCCATCAGCCCCGCCGCGCGCCGCTCCACGCGCAGGCCGCCCGGCAATTCGCCGCGCCGGCGCAGGCCGCGATCGACGCAGTCCATCATCGTGGCCGCGACGCGCGAGAGATGCCCGGCCACGGCGGCCTGCGGGCGCCAGGCCGCTTCGTTCGCGCGCATCAGCGCGGCGATGGAAAGCCCCGCGCCATCGGCCTGCGCGAGAAGCTCGGCCGCATCGGCGAACGGGTAGGGCACCGCGGCATCCGGCGCGTCGTCGGCATCCGGCGCGTCCTCGGGAATGACGAAGCCGCCGCCCACCGAGCACCAGCGCTGCTCGGCCAGCACCGCGCCGTCTTCGGCGAAGGCGCGGAAGGCGAGCGTGTTGGGATGGCGCGGCGGCACGGTCTTTCGGTCGAAGACGATGTCGCGCGCGGGATCGAAGCGCAGGGTGCGCCCCGCGCGCCCTGGCAGCAACAGCGGCCGCCCGTTGGTAAGCGCCGATACGATCGCGTCCGCGTGGTCGGGATCGACAGTGTCGGGCTGCTCGCCCGCCAGCCCCAGCATCACCGCCTTGTCGGTCGCGTGGCCCTTGCCGGTCCAGGCGAGCGAGCCCAACAGCGTCGCCTCGATGCGCGCGACCGGCGCATCCAGCGCGCCCAGCGCGGCGGCGAAGGCATGGGCGGCCTTCATCGGCCCGACCGTGTGCGACGAGGACGGGCCGATGCCGATCTTGAACAGGTCGAACACGCTGATCATCGTCGCCTTCTTCGCCCCTGCCGCTCCCGTCCGCTTACGATACAGTGATACGCCTCAGGCGGCAGCGTCAGCCCCGAAACGCGGAGACACGAATGCACGGCTCCTCGATGACGAACATGAAGGCATGCATAGACAGGTACCTGGTGCCGCTGGCGCTTGCCCACCCGACCCGAAAGCTGCGCGTTGTCGATATCGGGGCGCAGGACGTCAACGGCTCCTACAAGTCGCTGCTGGATCCCGCCTCGTTCGATTATCTCGGCATCGACATGGTGGCCGGGAACGGCGTCGATCTGGTGATCAACGACCCCTACAGGCTGCCGATCGCCGATGGCTTCGCCGACTGCGTGATGTCGGGTCAGATGCTGGAGCACAACGAATTCTTCTGGCTGTCCTTCGCGGAGAAGATGCGCATCGTCAACGACACGGGATTCGTGTTCATGATCGCGCCGAGCAAGGGCTTCATCCACCGCTATCCCGTCGACTGCTACCGCTTCTATCCGGACGCCTACACGGCACTGGCCAAATACGCGAACGCGATCCTGATCGATTGCTGGCTCGACACCAATTCCGAATGGGGCGATCTCGTCGGGGTGTTCATCAAGTCCTACCGCCCTGGGTTCAGGCGGTTCGACACCACGACGATCAATGCTTAGTGCGTGACGGCGGGGCACGCTCTAAGGGTCATACAGCCCTGCCGCGGCGGCGCGGTGGCGCGCGACGGCAACCAGCAGGTCGAGCGTCGGGGTTGCCACGCCCGCCTGCCGCGCCATCGCGAGCGGCGCCTGGTAGAGCGCCTCGATCTCCATCGGCCGGCCGCGTTTCAGGTCCTGCACGATGCTCGGCGTATGCGCGGCTTGCGATTGCGGGGCGAGCAGCCTGTCGATGTTCAGGCTGACCGGGCAGCCCATCGCGGCGGCGACGGCCTGGCCTTCCTCCACCAGCCGCCGCGCGGCGGCGGCGACCGCGGGATCTTCCATCAGCGTGCGCAGCGGCGCCCCGCCGCTGGCGATCGACAGCAGGCCGGAATAGAGGTTGAGCATCAGCTTCGACCAGATCGCGTCGCGGATGCGCCCGGTCACGTCGATGCGCCAGCCGCCGGCGCGCAGCGCCTCGGCGATGGCGGCGACGCGCGGCGTTTCCCGCCCATCGGGCTCGCCCAGCACGATCCGGTTGTAGTTGCCGGCGACGGCGACGGTGCCGGGCTCGGTCACGGTGCAGGCGGAATAGACCACGCCGCCGATCGCGTTCTGCGGCCCGACCGCGTCCCACATCGCGCCGCCGGGATCGATGCGCGGCAGGCGCTGGCCGTCATGCGGGCCGCCATGGGCGTGGAAATACCACCAGGGAATGCCGTTCATCACGAAGGCGACCGGCGTAACGGGCGCGCGGAGCGGCGCGATGGCGGCGGCGACCGAGGGCAGCGACGGCGCCTTCACGGTGACGATCACCGCATCCTGCGGCCCAAGCGCGGCCGGATCGGCGCTGGCCGCCACTGGGACGGTAAAGCGTCCGTCCTCCGCCTGGACGGTGAGGCCCTTGGCGCGAATCGCATCGAGCTGCGCGCCGCGCGCCACCACCGACACCTCGGCCCCGCCGCGCGCGAGCCGCGCCGCCACATGGCCGCCGATCGCGCCCGCGCCGAATACGCAGATCTTCATGGGCACAGTATCACCCCCACCCGGCCCTTCCCCACAAGGGGAGGGACGGGCTGCATGGACGCGGAAGCAGGGCCGCCGTCACGCGGCAGGCGCCGCGGAGCCGTCCGGTTTCCGGGCCGTCAGGCAAGGGTGCCGAGCACGTCCTCGTCCGACGGGAACCTGCCGATTGCCTTCTTGGAGTAGCGCAACCGGCCGTCCACCGTGATCTCGAACACCCCGCCGCCGGTCTTGCGCAGAGAAACCTCCGCGTCCGGGCGGCGCGATGCGATCAGGTCCCGGGCCTTGATGGCCCGCGGTTCGTAGCCTCACATCCCGCAGTATTCGATTTCGATCCGCATGCCTTCTTCCGTTCCTATCTGGCCGGGGCGAGCGTAGCAGAGGCCGGCGCGGCTGGGGGCGGCAAACTGTGCCAAAGCGCATCCTCGTCCTCGTTCACCTGACAGACCGCCAGCATGTGCGCGACCATGTAGGCGAAGCCGCGGATATGCGCCTCGGCGGGCAGGCGCAGGCCGTGCAGCAGCAGCAGGGTGGCGATGGCGAGCACGGCGGTGCGGCTGCGGCGATAGGGCGGCATCGGCCCGGCGCAGGCGGCGATCACCAGTGCGCCGCCGATGCCGGCGATGGCGCCGACCAGCACCTCCAGCGGGACATGCGCGCCCAGCAGCAGGCGTGAGACGCCGATCACCACCGCTGCCAGCAGGGCGATCGGCGCGGTCCAGTGCCGCCGGTTCGCCAGCACCACCATCAGCCCGCCGCACACCACGGCGGCGGCGGCGGTGTGGCCGCTGGGGCTGCGCAGCACATGCGCGGGACCGCAGGCGATGAACGCCACTTTCAGCGCGAACATGAGCCCAAGCGTCGCGCCGACGCCGAGCAGCCAAGCAAGCGCGCCGCGCCACCATCCGCCGAAGCCGATGCTGAGCGCCACCAGGAGCGCGAGCGGCAGAAGCACCGCTTGGTCGGCGAAGTCGGTGACGAAGTTCAGCCCTTCGTCGAGCAGGGTCGGGTCGGGAGTAACGGCCGGAGTTCCTGGCAGTGTCCTGCGACGCGCGCCTTAGGCTTCCGGCGGCGCGGCGGCGATCGGGATGTCGCGGGCCTCGGGCTGGTCGCCGGTGCCGGCCGGCGAGCCCGTGGCTTCCTCGCCCTCGCCCTCTCCGGACTGGCCGTCGTCGTTGCCGTTGAACTGCCGGCGCTGCTGGTGGCCCTGCTGGTGACCCTGCGGATTGCCGGGACCGCTCTGCTGCGCCGCCTGGTTCATCGCGTTCAGGATGCGGAAGTAGTGCTCGGCGTGCTGGAAGTAGCTTTCCGCCATCACGCGGTCGCCGCCGCTGGTCGCGTCGCGGCCGAGCTGCAGATACTTCTCGAACAGCTGCTGCGCCGTCCCGCGGATCCGCATGTCCGGGCCGTTGCTGTCGAAGACGTGGTTGCGGTTCATCGGAATGTTGCCGGCATGGTGGCGCATGCCGCCGCCGCCACCGCCGCCTCCACCCCCACGGTGGTTGCGTCCGCGCATCCGTTTCATATTCATTTAGTTACCGTCACGCTTTCCTGTTGGCGGTCTGGCCGGGTTCTCCGAAGGCGCGGGTTCCCCCGTGCGGCCTTCCGGGACGTGCCCCGCGGCCAGGCATTGCTGCATCGGCGTTGGTTCTGACGCGTGCCCCCAAACCGCGGGGCGAAGGCAGCACATCCACGCCGCTGCCGGCACGACCGGGGCACCCGAGGCCAGCCGCCGGGCGGCGGCCTCCGTCACGCGCGGGAAGCTAACCCCCGCAACTGTCGATGCCAAACGGTTTTTTCAGGACGCGGGGTTGCAAGCCCACGCTGCCTGCCCACCCGCGCGCGACGGCGCCGCGCGCAGCAGCACGGCACGGTCGATTCCCGCCAAATCGGCGCACGGCGACGCCGCCAAGCCCGCCGCCCCCGCCAGCGCCGCGACCGGCGCCGCCTGTCCCTGGCCGACTTCCAGCACCGCCGCGCCGCCGGGCGCGAGCAGCCCGGTCAGCGCGGGCAGGATCGCGCGGTAGGCATCGAGCCCGTCCGCCCCGCCCGCGAGCGCCGAGGCCGGCTCGTGCCGCGCCACTTCCGGCATCAGGCCGGGCACGTCCGCTGCGGGGATGTAGGGCGGGTTGCACAGCACGAGATCGAAGCGGCCAGCAAGCGCCGCCGCCCAGTCGCCGCACAGGAAGGCGGCGCGGTCCGCCATGCCGAGCGCGGCGGCGTTGCGCCGCGCCAGCGCCGCGGCCCCCGGCGCGCGGTCCACGCCGACGCCGAAGGCGGCGGGAAACTCGTGCAGCGCGGCGAGCAGCAGGCAGCCGGTGCCGGTGCCAAGATCGAGCACGCGCCGCACCGCGCCCCGGTGCGGGAAGGCGGCCAGCGCCGCTTCGATCAGCGTCTCGGAATCCGGGCGCGGGATCAGCGTGTCGGGCGCGACGGCGAAATCGAGGCTCCAGAACTCCCGGCGTCCCAGGATGAAGGCGAGCGGCTCCCGACCTGCCCGGCGCGCGACCAGCGCATCGAAGCGCGACGGATCGACCGGGGCGGCGGGGTCGCGCAGCAGGTCCTCGGTGCGGACGCCGAGCGCGTGGGCGAGCAGCAGCCGCGCCTCCAGCCGGGGATTTTCGATGCCGGCGGCGGAGAGCCGCGCGGCGGCGGCGCGGATGGCGGCGGACGTGGTGGCGATTTCTCCCCCTCCCCTTGTGGGCGGGAG
>JAFEFJ010000269.1 GCA_018240635.1 Pseudomonadota bacterium
TCCTTCGGGATCGAGCTGAAATAGCCGATCATGATCCAGGTGCAGAACGGCACCGACAGCGTCGGATACAGCAGCACCAGGCACCAGACGTTGTTGATCAGCCCCAGCTTGCCGACGATCTGGAACAGCGGGATGAACAGCAGCGACGCGGGCACCAGGTAGGTCAGGAACACGCCCGTCGCCAGCACCTGGCTGCCCCAGAACCCCATGCGCGCCAGGCTGAACGCCGCCAGCACGGAGATCACCATGGTGATCACCACCACCGCCACCGTCACCAGCACCGTGTTCAGGAAGTAGATCTGAAAGTTCGGATAGGTGATCAGGTAGATGAAGTTCTCCAGCGTGGGGTGCCGGACGAACCACGGGCTGCCCTGCTGGGCGGAGATCTCCGCCGCCGACTTCAGGCTGGTGACGATCGTGTAGAACGGCGGGATCAGGAACATGATCACGAACACCACGAGCGCGGCGTAGCTGCCGTACAGCGCCCACATGCGCTGCCGGTGCAGGCTCCTGTGGCGCGTGCGCGTGGGCCCGATGGCGCCGGCCGTGGTGGCGCTCATACCGCGATCTCCTTGTTCCGGCGGGTCACGCCGCGCAGCACGAAGAATGCCGCCACTGCCAGGATGGGGAACATGAACAGGCTGATCGAGGCGCCGAGCGGGATGTCGCCCGACTGGATGCCGACCTGGAAGGCATAGGTCGCGAACAGATGCGTCATGTCCTGCGGCCCGCCGGAGGTGAGGATCCGCACGATGTCGAAGTCGGCGAAGGTCACGATCAGGCTGAACAGCACGGTGATCGCGATGATGTTGCGCATCATCGGCAGCGTGACGAAGAACAGCTTCTGCACCGCGCTCGCGCCGTCGATCGCCGCCGCCTCGTAAAGCTGGTCGGGCACCGATTTCAGCGCCGCGAGATACATGATCATGAAGAACGGCGCGCCGAACCAGACATTGACCACGATCACGCAGATGCGCGCGCTCCACGCCGTGCCGAGCCACGGCACCGACTGGAAGCCGAGCTGGTTCAGGATCCAGTTGAACGCCGAGTAGGACGGATCGAACATCCACCACCAGGTCAGGGTGGACAGCGCCAGCGGAATCACCCACGGCACCAGCAGCAGCCCGCGCCAGATGCGCTGGCTCTTGCCGGGGATGTTGTGCATCAGGTGCGCCAGGATGAAGCCGATCACCGCCTTGAGGATCACCGCGGAGATCGCGAACAGGCAGCTCTGGAAGATGACGAGCCTGAACGTGTCGCGCTTGAACAGGAAGGTGAAGTTGCTGAAGCCCACGAAGGCGGTCATCTTCTTGTTCAGCATCGCGAGATACATCGCGTAGACGGCCGGATAGGCCACCAGCGTCGCGATCAGCAGGATCAGCGGCAGGCACATCAGGAAGCCGATCGTCGATCGGCGCCGCATCATCTTGTGCATGCCGCCTTTTCGGGCGGCGGCGGGCCGCGCGGGGGCGGCGATATCAACTGCTACGCTGGTACCGTCGGCCATGATTCCATACCCCCCGGACGTTTCGCCGCCGCCCTGCAGGCGCGTTAGCGGACGAAGCCTTCCAATTCGTCGTTCGCCCAGGAAATCACCTGGTCGATGCTCTGCCCGCTCTGCAGCTTGGCCAGCATGGTGGGCATCGTGCCGCGGTTGTAGATCTGCACCGCCACGTCAGGCGACGCCTCCGACGCGGCGATGCTGGGCTTCGCGTTGTGCCACGGGCGCAGCGGATAGTTGTAAACCGTGCCCTTCGGCGGCTCGACCTCTTCCCACACCTTGAAGTCGAGCATCTTCTCGAACGGCGGCAGGTCGTAGCCGTCCACCGCGGTGCACCGCGCCTCGACGTTGTCGCGCTGCATCAGGAACTCGACCAGATCCTTCGCCGCCGCCTTGTTCGGGCTGAAGTTCCACACGCCCCAGAAATACGGCAGGTACGGGCAGTAGCGGCCCTTCGGACCGGCCGGCGCGGTGAACGACCAGCAATCCGCGGCAACCTGCGGCGCGTCGCGCTTCGCCACCGCCCAGGCCGAGGGCGGATTGAAGATCAGCGCGCTCTTGCCGGAGATCAGCGCGCGGTTGTTCGACGCGTCGTCGTAGCTCACCGCGTCGGCCGGCAGCGCCTTCACCAGCTTCTGGCTGTATTCCAGAACGGCGTGCACCTCGGGCGACTTCACCTTGATGTTGCCCTTGTCGTCCACCAGCACGGCGCCGAACGCCTTGAACAGCCCGCCCACCATGTCCACCGAATCCGTCGTGGTGCCGAGGCCGAGGCCGAACGTGAAGCCTGCTGCCTGGCACGCCGAGGCCGCCTTCAGGAACGTGTCCCACGTCCAGGTGTCCGCAAGCGCGGTGTGTTCGGGCTTCGCCGGATACATCGCCTGCAGGTCGATCCCGGCCTTGTCCTTCATGATCGAGATGCGGGCGCAGGGACCCTTCATCTGCGTGCCGGAACTGGTCGGCACCGCCAGCCAGTGGCCCTTGATCTTCGCGAGATAGCCGCAGACATCGTTGGCGGCGCCGTACTGGCTCTGCAACCGGCCCATCACGTCGTCCATCGGCTCAAGCTGGTCGGCGTGGTTCTGCACTTCCCAGGTCGGGAAGGCCAACACGTCGTGACCCGTCTTGGCCTGCGCTTCGGCCGCGATCGTCAGGATGTTCTTGAAACCGTTCGATGTGATGAAGTCGGCCTGCACCTCGACCTTGTTCTTGTCGGACCAGGCCTGCACCTGCTTCTTCATCACGGCGTTGCCAGCCGGCACCCAATGGTCCCAGAAGCCGATCGACACCTTGCCCGCGGCTCCGGCGGTGCGGATGTGAACAAGCGGCAACGCGGCGGCGGTGGTGGCGGCGGCGGTCAGCTTCAAAGCATTCCGGCGGGTGACCGGACGTGTGGTCTTCATGAACGTCTCCCTGCAAGGCGGTCCATTGCGGCCGCCGTCTTGAACGTCGGTATCGGTATCATCCCGCGCCAGGCGGCGCCACGGAAACTTACGGAGCCGCGCGCCGCCGCGCAACGCGCTCCGTTGCCCCGTTCCATGGGATTTCCGTGATCGGTCCGCCCCCGCCGGAAGCCCGGCGGGGGCGGCGGATCAGCGCGCGAATCCCTCCAGCTCGTTCTTCGCCCAGGCGATCACCTCGGGGATCGACTGGCCGGATTTCAGCTTGGCCATCATGGTCGGCATCGTGCCGCGGTTGTACATCTGCACCGCCACTTCCGGCGCCGCGGACGAACAGGCGATGTTCGGCACGCCGTGATGCGACGGCCGGATCGGATAGTTGTAAACGGTCCCCGGCGGCGGCGAGACGGTCTTCCAGATGTCGAAATCCAGCATGCTGTCGAAGGGCGGGATATCGTAGCCCGATACCGCGTCGCACCGCTCCTTCACCAGGTCGCGCTGCGACAGGTATTCGATCAGTTCCTTGGCCGCGGTCTTGTTCGGGCTGAAGTTCCACACGCCCCAGAAGAAGATCGCGGTCGGCACGAAGCGGCCCTTCGGGCCCTTGGGCGCCGAGAACGTCCAGCAATCCTCGGCGACCTTGGGCGCGTCGCGCTTCGCCACCGCCCAGGCGGAAGGCGGGTTCATGATCAGCGCGCTCTTGCCGGAGATCAGCGCCCGGTTGTTCGAGGCGTCGTCGTAGCTGACCGCATCGTCCGGCAGGAACTTCACCAGCTTCTGGCAATATTCCAGCGCGGCATGCACCTCGGGCGAATTCACCTTGATCGCGCCCTCGCCGTCGATCAGGTCGGCGCCGTGCGCGGCGAAGATCGCGCCCGCCGTGTCCACCGAATCCGCCGTGGTGCCGAGCCCGATTCCGAACGGCACGCCCGCTTTCGCGCATTGCTCCGCCGCCTTGAGGAAGGCGTTGTAGTCCCAGGCATCGGCGCCCGCGGTGTAGTCGTTGGCGACCGGATACATCGCCTGCACGTCCAGGCCGCAGTGCTGCTTGAACATGCTGATGCGCGCGCACGGCCCCTTGACCTGCGTGCCCGTGCTGCACGGCACCGCAAGCCAATGGCCCTTCAGCCGCGCCAGATACTCCGCCGACTTGCTCACGGGGCCGTATTTCGCCGTGAGCCTGCCCATCACGTCGTCGATCGGCTCCAGGCTCGACGCCAGCGCCAGCACCTGCCACTGCGGAAACTGCTGGATGTCGTGGCCCGTCTTGGCCTGCGCCTCGGCGGTCTGGGTCAGGATGTTCTTGAAGCCGTTGGAGGTGATGAAATCGACCTGCGCCTCGACCTTGTTCTTGTCGGCCCAGGCCTCGACCTGCTTCTTGATCACGTCGTTGCCGACCGGAACCCAATGGTCCCAGAAGGCGACCGAGACCTTGCCGGCGGCGCCCGCGGTGCGGATGTGGACAAGCGGCAGCGAGCCGGCCGCGGCGGCGAGCTTCAGAGCCTGGCGCCGCGACACCCGTCGCGTGCCGGCCCCGGTCGTGTGAGCCATCGTCTTCCCCCCTCAGCGATGCCGTTTGTCCGGCACCGTTCTGTTGTATTGCTTTTCCGTATCGATAAGGCGCGGCTTCAGCGTCTTGACCGCGGGCGTTTCCCCGCGGCCTTCGCAACGGCGCGACGTGCCGTGCGGCGCACGGCGGACCGCACGCGGTCCCGCGCCGACCTTCGTCGACGGCCCATCCTATGGAACGGAACCGCCCGAACGCAACGGTTCCGTTCGACACCGCCCGGAGGGCGGTTGGGGATTACCGAGTCGTGATCTGGATTTTCTGCTGCGCCGCAGCAAGGACGCGGGTGATGAAGGCATCCGTGCTGCCCAGGTAGCCGGCCGGATCGACCAGCCGGCCGATCGCCGCGCGGTCCAGCACCGCCGTCACCGCCGCCTCCCGCGCCAGCGCATCGGCCAGCGGAATGCGTTCGGTCAGCGCCGTGTCGCAGGCGTGCTTCACCACGTGATGCGCCTCGCCGCGCCCCAGATGCGGCGCGAGCCCCATCATCACCGCTTCGGCAACGATCAGCCCGCCTGTCGCGTCCAGGTTGCGGCGCATCGCGGCGGCATCCACCACCATGCCCTCGGCGATGGCGCGCGCGTGCAGCAGCGCGCCATGCGTCAGCACGAAGCTCTGCGGCAGCGCCAGGAACTCCGCCTGCCACGGCCCGGTCGCGCGCTCGTGGTCCTGCGCCATCGCGCCCTGCATCACCGGCACCAGCGCCTGCACGGTGCGCGCCGCCGCCAGGATGTATTCCGACGCGATCGGGTTGCGCTTCTGCGGCATGGTCGATGACGCGCCGCGCCCCGGCACGTAGGGCTCCGC
>JAFEFJ010000026.1 GCA_018240635.1 Pseudomonadota bacterium
GCATCGGTGGCATCGAGCGCGATGCCGTGCGCCGCGGCGCCGTCCCGCCAGCAGCGCGCCCGCAGCACGGCATCGGGCGGATCGAATGCGACGGGCGCGAGTCCCGCGCGCGCGGCGGCCGGGACCAGCCAGGAACCGGGCGGCGTTGCGACGACCAGCGCGGGTGCGATGCGCGGCAACTCGGCTTCGAGCAACGGATGAAGCTCGGGTGCCAGGGTTTCCGCGTTGTCGATCCGCACCACGGCATCGGCCAGCAGCGCCTCGCGCCGCAGCAGCGCAAGCAGCAGCGCGGGATCGCCGGATGCGTGCGGGAAGGCACGCAGATCGGCGCAGAGCAGCGGATGGCCTGACCATTCCGCGAGCAGATCCGCCGCCTCGTCCTGGCCGCAGCCAGACGGACCCGCGAGCGCGATACGAAGCCTGCGGCCTTCGCGCATCCGCTCCGCCGCGGCGTGCAGCCGCGCGGCGGCTTCGGGCGCGAGCGTGCCTTGCTGCGGGCGGGGGGCGCGCAGGGTGCAGAATGACGCGAGGCGCGGATCGACTCCCGGCTCGTTCAGCAGCAGTTGCCGGATCTGCGGATCGAGGCGCAGCGGCGCGATGAGCAGCGGCTCGTTCTCCGGTGCTTCGGCGTGCAGGATGCGTTCGCGCGCAAGCAGCGCGCCGGAGGTGAGCGCCCGGCGCGCCACATCACGTTCGGCCGCACCGTCGCTGAATAAGCCGATGGCGAGTGACGGCGTGGGCAGGCGGCGCGTGACGTCGTCGTGCAAAAAGCCGAAGACGCGGCCGTAGCGTGCGTCCAGCTCCGCCGCAGCCGTGAGGGCCACGGAGGCGAGCTCGAAGTCGCTCAGGCCGTACATCGTGCGCAGCAGTGCGAAGCCATGATCGTGCAGACAGGCTGCGGCGAGCGGCGCCGGCGTTCCGCGGAGGCCTGCAAGCGGACCGCCGCCCGCGGCGAGCGCTTCCGCCGTCGCCTGATCGAGATAGAGGCCGCGCCAGCGGTCCGATGCGGCGGCGGGATCGGCCTGCCGCGCCCACAGCACGGCGGCTGACAGCACACCGTCCAGCACGCATAGGAAGCGCCGCGTCTCCGTCGCGTCGGGGGGCTGGGTGTCGATTTTCCGAACTCCTCAGAACGCCAGCGCCACTGCCTGCAACGCCTCGGTGCTGAGCAGCACGCGGCGATCGAGGGTGCTGATGTCGCCGACGGCGATGGGGGCCTTCGTGGTCTGCCCCGCGGTGGTCTGCGTGAGCGGGATCCGGATCGTCGCCAGCACCACCCAGGGTTCGTCGCAGCACGGCATGCAGTCCGGCGCGATCATCCCGGTGCGCTGGATGTTTTCGCGCATCACCTTCACCTGCTGGGCCCAGGCGGCGTCCCATTGCTTTGCCATGAGGTAGCAGTCGGGCAGCGCCCAGAGGAGTTTCAGTTCGAACGAGTCGCGGATCCGGGAATATTCGCAATCGAGCTGGTCGCAGCCGCAGCCGGCGGGATGCACGCGTACCGGGCGCGTCGCGCATTCGGCGTAGCGAACCGCGAGATAGGCGATGCGCTGCTCCTTCTCGCCCGTAATCGCAGGCATCGGCGGGCAGGGCCAGGTGACGGTGCACGGATCCTGGTTCTGCACGCCGGTCTGCAGATCGAACACCACGGGATCGGGGATCATGATCTCGTCGCCCTGCGGGCTGACCGCGTAGCCCGGGCAGACCTGCACCTGCCAGGGCTTGCTATCCTGCGGATCGGGCACGACCTTGCAGCCGCAGACGACGCCGAACCCGTGCAGGAAGCGGTTGTGCCGCTTCATCTTCTCGCGGAAATAGTGCTGCTCCGCGCGCATGTCCTCGGCGGTGATGAGCTGGCGGGGGAAGTAGCGCACCCGTTCGAGGGGCGTGCCGCAGGCCGCGCAGGCTGGGCCGGTTGCGTCAAGCATGGCGGTCTCCTTCAGTGGATGTCCCCGAAGCGGGCGAAATAGGCATCGTCGTCGCGCGAGCGCCGCGCATGGACCTCGTCGCGGCGCAGCGAGGTATCGCTGTCGGCCAGCAGCGCGCAGGCGGCGGCGAAATCGCCGAACGGCTTCATGCGCTCGATGACGCGGCGCACGCGGTCCTGCGTGAAATGCACGAAGGCCACGCGCAGCTGATTGTAGAGGATGCCGGCCCAGTCCACCGCGTAGGGATGCTTGTCGCGGAACAGGTGGTCGATCGTCACGTCCGGAACCACCCGCTGCTCGTAGCCTTCCATCCACAGCCGCAGCGACAGTTCCGCATCCTCCGATCCCCAGCGGATCAGCCCCTCGTCGAAGCCGCCGATGCGTTCGAACAATTCCCGGCGCATGGCGATGCAGGCGCCGGCCAGCATCGGCACCTCGGGCGGCTTGTTGCCCGGCGCCGGCAGCCATTCGATGCCCAGCGCCGCGTCGTGGTAGCGCATCCCCCATCCGCAGCATTCGGGCCGGCCCATCACCGCGATGCCGGGACCCACCGCGCCCACCGCCGGATCGAGCGCGGCGTCGCACAGCGCCTGCAACCAGCCCGCCCGCATGTCCACGTGGCCGTCGAGAAAGACGACGATCTCGCCCCGTCCCGCCGCCGCGCCCCTGTTGCGCGCGCCGCTTACGCCGAGGCGCATGGGCGAGGGCTCCAGCAGCCGCACCCCGTCGGGCTGCGCGCGCAGAAAGTCACAGCACCCGTCCGCCGAGCCGTCATCCACCACGATGATCTCGGAACGCGGCGGCACGGACTGGCGCAGTTGCTCCACGGTGCGGCGCAGGTATTCGCCTTCGTTCAAGGCCGGAACGACGACGGACAGGTCCAGGGTCGTGGGTCCGGACATCTGCTGCCTAGCTCGTCACCTGAAATTCGAACGTGAAGTCGCCGCCGGCAATGCCGTTGCCGGACGGCAGTTGCTGGGGTTCGCCATCCAGGATCGCCCGGTTCGCCGAGGCGATGGCCGGCCGCCCGGCCGCCGGCTCGGGGGTGGCGAACAGCGTCACCTTGTAGGTTGCCGGGTAGAACGTCGCGAGCGATCCCTGTGTGGCCTTGCGCTGGAAGGTCGCGACGGCTGGGCCGCCCTGCTGGATCTGCCCCGGGGGAATGTTCATCGGATAATCGCCGCCCTGGACCAGGAAGCTCGCCTTGGGTGCATCCGCCGCGCCCGACTGCGCGGACGTGACGGTGGCGAAATCGACTGGGCCGGTGAACGTCACCCGTATCTGCGCGGGACTCTCGGCATATTTCGCGACCACCGGCCGCGCCGGGTCCGCGAGACCCCGGATGACTGCGCCATTCGTGTTGAGCAGCTCGACGGACCGTACCCGGAACGTCGGCTGCGGCGTGGGCGTCGGCGTCGGAGTGGGGGTCGGAGTGGGCGTGGGCGTGGGCGTGGGAGTGGGAGTCGGTGTCGGTGTCGGTGTCGGATGGGACTGGCAGCACTCCTCGATGCGCTCCGCCAGGCAGAGGATCATCTCGAACAGCCGGGCGTTGCTGTAGATGCGCGGCCGGTAGCGGCAGGCCTCGATGCCGGCGATGGCGCCGTCCTGCAAACGCACCGCGGCCAGCGGCACGCAGCATGCGCCATCCGGCGGATCGCAGTCCTGGTCGAATAGTTCGCAGATGATTTGGCGCAGGCTCACCGACAGGTCGAGCTGCGGCGGCGGTGTCGGGGCAGGCGTCGGCATCGGCGTCGGTGTGGCGGTCGGCGTCGGCGTGGGGTTCGGTGCCGGAGTAGGCGTCGGCGTGGGGCCGGACGGCGGACGCATCTGCGCGCACCACGCCGGATCGCCCAGCACCGCCGGCGCGCCGTCGGTGACCTTCAGGGAGAAGGTCTCGACGATCGTTCCGGGCAGGCACTCCTCGCGCACGTTGCAGTCGGAGACGAGCGTGGGCTGCTGGTCGGTGAGGCATTCGCGGTAGCAGAGCCAGAGCGTGACGATGCGGCGCCCCTGCCTGTCGGCCGGCGCCGGCGGCTTGTCGCCACAGCACGCGGGCGGCGGTGCCCAGGGATCGATGCAGGTCGGCACGTTGACGATGATCTCGCGCCCGAGCGCATCGATCGCGACGCCGGGCGAGACGCAGAGCTGATCGTTCTGCGCCGTGACCTTCAAGCCGCACAGCACGCCGGTGCCGAGCGAGAGGCGGTTGAGGAGCCACTGCTTCTGCTTGCCGTAATCCTGTTCCATGCGGAACTGCGGCACATCGAGGCGCTTGCCGTAGAAGTAGTTGTTGCGGCGTGGGGCCGTCAGCGCCCGCAGCATCTCGCTCATGTCGTGCGACATCGCTTCGGCTCCTGTCACAATTGCATCCCGTATCCGACGCGCGCACCCTGGCTGACGCGCGCCGCATCGCTGAGCGGCGGCGGCAGGGTGCCGCGCAGGCCGAGCAGCGCGCTGTCCAGGCGCAGCGTATCCGGCGGACCGCCGACGATCGTGTCGATGCCTACGCGGGCCTGGAAGCCCACGCGCATGTCCGCGTCCACGAGGCAGAGATCGTAGCCGGTATGCGCCGGCTTCTCCGCCTCGATCACGCGCCGCGCCTCAGCCAGCATCGCGGGCTGCATGGCGCGGTAGGCAGGAAGATAGACGCTGAAACGATGCGCGGTGGCGGAGAACAGCGGCTCGCCGAAATCCTGCGCCAGCAGCGGGCCGGATTCGCCGACGACGGCCGAGCCGATCTCCGTCGCGCAGCACCCTTCCGGAAGCGGCAGGGGATCGGACGGATCGGGCACCACCATGCCCGCCGGATCGCTGGCGGGCAGCCCGGTATCGAAATCGAGCTGCGACGACACGTCCAGGATCCAAAGGCCGCGCGTGGCGAAATCCTCCACGATGCTGGGCCGCACGCCCGTGTAGATCTCCACGAAGTCGGCGATGCCGGAGGGTGTGCCGCGCGTGCGGTAGAGTTGCGCGGCGCGGGCGATCAAATCGCGCTTCTCGGCATCCGTCGCGATGACGGGCAGCTCTAAGCCTAGCCACTGCGCGAGCCAGCCGAGCGTGGAGGCGGATGCGAAGCCGGGCGCCAGAAGCTGCGGCACGGCGTCGATGTTCTCGCCAACGGCGGCAAGTTCGGTGCGCGCGAGCGCGAGGAAGCGATCCAGGAAACGGCCGGGCTCATCCGCTCGGCGGTAGATCTCCGGTAGATAGTCGCGATAGTCCTCGCCGGGCGTTTCCGCGCGCAACGTGCGCAGCACGGGCGTGAGCGACGGATCGCGCGTGGCGAGCGTGGCGCGGAGCCAGAGATAGCGCCGCGCGCTCGGCGCGGGGCCCGGCGGCAGCAAGGTCGCGAGTAGCGTGTCGGGCGCGGGCGTGGCGACCCACTCGCCGGGTCCGGGCGGCGGGGCGGGCGCATCGAACTGCGCGATCTCGAACGCGAGGGAGGTGCCGCGCGGCGCATCTGCCTGGCAGGCGGCGCGGTACCATTCCAGGCCCTCGCCCGCATCGTACGGTCCGGCGGTGATCGCGCCCTGCATGGCATGGGCGGACTGCGCCGGGCAGCGCAGATAGGCATCGTCCAGACCGGTCTTGATCAGCAGGTCGCCGCTTCCCGGATCGAAGGCGAGCGCGGTGACGGGACCGCGGAAGCTCGGCAGCGTGCCCCAGTAGGTTCCGTCCGCCGCGCAGACATGCAAGACGCCGCTGTCCCGGTCCGCGACGACGATCAGCCCGCCATGCGCGGCGAGCGCGCCCGGCTGCCAGCCGCCGGCGGGCGGCGGGATGTCCGGCAGCGCCGCGCCGTCCGGCGACAAGACGCGGACGGCGTTGGCGGCTGCATCGGAAGCCAGAAGACGGTCCGTCGCGTCCAGGCAGAGGAACAGCGGCGCCGCGATCAGGCCGTTAGCGAGCACCGCGGCGTCGTAGGCGGCATCCGGCTGGTCGGGCGTAAGGAAGCGGCGGATGCGGGCCGTGCCGCGATCCAGAACGTACAGGCGGCCCTGGGTGTCGCACGCGACGCCTGTGGGGACGCCGAGCCCGCCGATGGTGGCGTCGTGTTCCAACGCGGGGAAGGCGTAGCGCAATAGGCGGGCGTTGCCGCTGTCGGCGACCCAGAGTGTGTCCCGGCACAAGGCAAGGCCGCGCGGCGCCTTGAAGCCGCGCAGGTTGGCGCGCGCATCGCACAGGCCATCGAGGAAGACTACGCGGTCCGCTTCGGTGTCCGATACGAACACCGCGCCGCAGGGACCGGCGACGATGCCCGAAGCGCCGAGGTCGTAGGGGCCGGGCAGCACGACCGGGGCGCCGCCGGGCATCGCGGGCAGGCGGGCCAGCGCGAGGTTGCCGTCGGTATCGGTTTCGAGCGCAACCGTCGCACCGTCCCACCGGGCGCGGTCGCGAACGAACTGGTAGCGCGCGGCGGCGGTCATGGCTCAGCCGACATAGAGGTTGTACTGGATCTGGCCGCCGCTGGTGTCGGTGACCTGGAATGTCAGGCTGTGCTGGCCCGGGCTGAAGTCGAGGCCGAGCTGATCGAGGTTGATCGCCCCTGTCCCGCCGGTGCCGTTGCTTTTTGCGACGAGCGGACTGCCCGACGTTCCATCGCCCAGCGTCGCGATGCCGGTCCAGGCGGGATAGGCGCCGGTGATCTGCGTGAGAATGGCGGCGGTGATGTCCTGACCGTCGTACAGCACCGTCAGCTTGTTCACATAGCTGAGTGCGTTGCCGCCCGTGTGCGCGGCGAGGTTCGTCGCGCCCGACGACGCGATGTTCACGCCGCCCAACGGATAGCTGCCGCCGCCGTCCAAGTCGGTCTTGCCCGCCGGGATGGTGTGCGTGTGCTCGGTCAGGTTGTTGAACTGAACGATCGGCCCGTCGCCGGGATTGAGGCTGGTGAGGTTCTCGCGCCGCCGGTTGCCGTCATCGAGATCGCTGTGCCACATGCGAATTTCGGTATCGGAATCCGTGTCGTAGGTCATGGCGATCATCTCGACCGGCTTCGCCGGATCCTGCGTCGCCGTGCCGGTGGTGATCGACTGAAAGTCGTGCTGGTGATCCGGGATGGTCAGCGTGGGCTTGGCCAGGCTGCCCGAATGCGTGTGACCGCCGAGTTCCGTGTAGTACAGCGTGGAAAGCTGCGCGGCGCGCAGATAGAGCGTGACGCTGGTAGGCACACCTCCATCGATGTGGAAATACAGCGTCTTCGGATTCCGCTGGTCGATGTCCTTCTCGCCTTCCAGCGCGATGGGGCGCGTGGTGGGCGGCTTTGCGGCCACCGCGTAGCGGCGCACGCCTGAGGCGATTTCGCCCACCGTGCATCCGGCCTTCAACTCCACCTGCGCCAGCACGATCAGGCCGCTGCGGATGCTGGGGAATGTGTCGGTGAACTCCAGCCGCGGCTCGGCGCGGATGCGCGTCGCGGCACCCCAGGACAGATTGCCCCCGCATGCGCCGCCCCCGGCATCGCAGCCGTCGGTGGTCGCGGAGACGCGCTGTTCGGCGTAGGAGATCACCAGATAGTTGCCGAAGATGGCGGCGGGATTCGCAGTGGGCGTGCCGGCTGCCTGCACTTCGGTGGCGTCCAGAAGAATGATTTCGCGGCCCAGGAAATCGAGCGCGACGCCCGGCGCCACGATGACCTTGTGGGTGTCGGTGGGGTGCTTCGACACCTCCAGCCCCTGCACGATGCCCACCGAGTAGAGCGCGCTGAACAGCTTGCGCCGCACTGCCATCTGGTAGTCCTGGTCGGCGCGGAAATCGGCGGCGACCAGGCGCTGGCCGTTGAAGTAGTTTACCCGCTCGATCGGCTGCTCAAGAGCACTCACGTTCCCTGCTCCTGCTGAACGTCGCGGTTCCGGCGACGGTTGCGACGATGGCGTGGGCGCCCGAGCGCACGAGATCCGTGTCGCACAGCGCGATGTTGCCGCAGACCGGCGAAGCGTCGCCGGATTGCAGGCTGAGATCGGTGACGGTCAGCACCCCTGGCAGCGCGGCGAGCGCGGCCATGATCTCGGTGCGGTAGACGCTGCGGCCGATCGGCCATCCGGCGCCGGATGCACCGCCGCCAAGCGGGCTGAACAGGCGATCGAGCGCCGCCTGCGCGCGCGCCGGAAGCAGGGCGGCGTTGGAAGCAGTCGTCGCCTGCAACGTCGCCATGACGGTGATGGTGACGTAGGTCGGCGCGATGACGTGCAGCTCCGTCGTGACCGGGCGGCGCGGACGCAGGTAGCGCGCGACGGCATCGAGCATGCCTTGCGTCGGCATCGGCGCAGGCCCGGCACAGTCCGGCACCACCACGACCGTGACGCAACCGTCCGCGGTGAAACACGGGACGGCCGGGTGCATGTTGGGAAATGCGGCGGCGCACGCGACCGGCACGCCGGGGACAGCACGTGCGAGCGCGGCGGCGTCGGTCAGCGTGACCGTGCGCGTGGGTTCCGACAGCGCCGCGACCGCGCGGGCCTCGGCCGACGGCAGCGCCTCCGCCGCCGCGCCGCCCGCTGTCGCAAGGGGCTGCGAAACGGAGAGCGCAGCCGCGACGGCGGCGAAGCCCGGAATCAGCGCCGTGTTCCATGCGGTGCCTGCGAGGCGCGTCAGCGTTCCCGGCGCAACATTGCCAGCAACGCCGCCGCCCACGCGGTAGTCGCACAGGACCTGCCATCCCGCGGGCAGCACCGCGCCGCGCATCCCGTTGCCCGAGACGATGCGGCCGCGCTCCGGGTCCAGCCGGTAGTGGCGGTCGTGCGGACCCGTCAGATCCCAGTTGAGGGTTTCGCTCCACTCCGTGTCCGTCTGCACGCCCTTGCGAAGCGTCAGCCGGGTGCTGCCAGCGACGACGGGGCTGGATGCGGTCGCGTAGGTCTCCCACGCATGGCCCGCGCTGACGCCCAGCAGTTCGGGGCCCGCGATGCTGGCGGCGTGCTCGGCCTGCACGGCGTTGATCCCGACGAGATCGAGCCGCGGCGGGCATTCGAACGCGCCGCGCACGAGACGGCAGCGGATGAAGCAATGCGCGCCTGGACCGCCGGGCGCGTGCGCTGCAGGAACCGTAAACCGGACGAAGCCGGTCAGCGTCAGCGCGCGGGTTTCGTCCTCGGCATCCGGCAGCGCGTGCCATGCGCCGTCGGCGCCGTGGAACTCCCACGCCGTCGTCACGGAGTAATGCCGGCGCCAATCGGGCAGGCAGGCCGCGAGGGCGGGCGGGCAGTCGCGCGCGGCGGCATCATTCTCGGCCTGCCACTCCGCGATCAGCGCGGCGCGGGTCGCGGCATCCTGCACGGGCGTCGTCGTCCACACATGCAGCGCGACCGGCGTGCCTGCCGCGCCGAGCGCTGCGTCGAAGCCGAGATAGAGCGCATCGTCCGGCCGCGGCGCTGCTCCGAACGGCAGGAAGGTGCCGGCGAGCGGATCGGACGCGGCATCGAACGGACGCGCGTTGTCGGCCGTGACATCGTCGGGCGCGTCGCCGCCGGCCAGCACCTGCACGAGCGTGGCGGGCGAGACAGTGACCGTGCCAGTGGTTTCGAACGTGACCGTGGCGCCGTCACCGGCGATCTGCACGCGGTCGGGCAGCGAGAGCGCCGATCCCGACGTGGCGAGCAGCACCACGGTGCGCGCGACCTGCGGCGGCAGGGGCGCGATGCCGGCGAGGCGGAGGAAAGCGCGCACCATCTCGTCCGGCACGCGGTCGGTGCGGTACAGGTTCTGTTCGGAGAGCCAGGCGAACAGTTCCAGCAGCGTGATGCCGGGATCGGAGGCGTTGTAGTCGGTCCAGCCGGGCGCAAGGCGGGGAAGCTGCGCGGTGCCTTCCGCGACAAGCTGCGCGAAGGTGCGGCTGTCCAGGACGGGCAGCGGCAGCGACATCACACCGCCTCCGCCAGCAGTTTGAACTGGTGGTCGCCCTGCGTGACGAGCGCGCCGGGCGGAATGTCCGCGCGGTCGCCCACGACGCTGTCATCGACCAGCAACTGCAGAAGCGAGACGTAATCGACGCCTTCCGTCTGCTCCAGCAGCGTGGCGATCTGCGACTGATAGACCGGCTGGCCAAAGTCCCAGCCCGTGCCCGCTATGCCGCCCGTCAACGGGTGCAGGAACGCGGCGACGCGGTCGCGCAGGCGGGCTTCCACCAGCGCCGCCTCGTCGGCGTGCAGGGGCACAACCTCGGCGCGGATGCTGAGCTCAGTGTAGGTGGGGGCGGCCAGCAGCACGTTGCCGGCGATGGCGGCGGCCACGGCGGCAGAAAGGGCGGCCTGCACGTCGGCCAGCAGTCCCTCGGTCGGGAGCGGCGCGGCGTCGGTGCTGTTCGGCACGATCACCAGGGTGACCCAGCCAAGCTGGCGCTCGCCGTCGGGGCCGGTGGTGGACAGGCAGCGGGCGCGGGCGACTTCCGGCGAGGCTTCGCAGGCGATCCACTCGAAATCCGCGGGCGCCACGGCGCGAAGCCGGTGGCGCATGCGCTGCGTGCCGCGATCCCGCGCGCGCGCCGCGCCTTCGGTGGTCGAGCCGCCGGTGGCTGGGAACGGGTTGGCGACCGATTGCACGTAGCTCGCGCCGCTGTGCAGTTCGGTGATCGCTCCAGCCGCCACGTTCCCGGCAAGGCCGCCGCCGGTGGCGTAGGAGGCGGCGACGGTGGCGCCGGCGGGGGGAATCATGCCGTAGGGCGGCGTGGGGAAGCGCAGCAGGCCGGTCGCGCGTTCCAGCGTGCAGTGCCGGTCCCGCGGACCGGACAGGTAGAAGGAGGGCTGCACGCGCCAGCGCACCCAGACGCCGATGACGGTCTTGCCGTCCGACGGGTCGATGTCGAAGGTCAGGTCGGACTGCGGCACGCCCGCGACGGCGGTCTGCCAATCGTCACCGCGCCCGGTCCACTCGCGCACCTGGACGATTTCGCCCGGCAGCACCGGCACGCGCTGGGGGGCGAAGGCGAAAGTCTGGCCCGGATTGCCGTCGCTGCGGCCCAGCGTGTCGTTCTGCACGCTCTGGCCCTGATGAGCTTCCACCGCGTTCAGCCACAGGCCGGCGCCGGGCAGCGCGACCGGATCGAAGCCGGGCTTGAGGCGCGCGCGCAGCCAGTAGAGTGTGCCGCCGAGGCCGGGCGCCGCGACGGCGTCGGGCGGGCCGATAAATTGCAGCAGGCCGCTAGCGGCAAATCCGTCCGTGCGGTCGAGCGTGGCGAGCTCGATCCAGCCACGCGCCGACAAATACTCCCACACGAACGGCGAACTGGCGGGCGCCACGTCCGCCGCCTGCGGTCCGGCGGCGAAATAGAGGCTGACCAGACCAGCGGGCAGAGGTTGGCTGAAGCCGAAATGCACCGCCGGCTCGGCATCACCCACCGGGGTGAAGGGCTGGAACGTGCTGCGCGGCCAGCGCACGTCGTCCGAGTGATCGGCGTAGACGAAATCGTTGTAAGTGAGGCAGTGCTGCACCAGCGACGCGTTCGTGAGGAACGTGTACTGCAGGCTGATCTGCGCGATCGCCGGGGGCGTGAGCGTGGCCGGCTCGCTGGTGACCGTCGGCGGGTTAGCGCTGGTATCGACCTTCAGCCGCAGCGGATGGCCGTAATTTCCGCTGTCGATCCGAAGGCGCAGCCAGTGCTTCGATTGCCCGTTCACCTTCGTCGCGGTCCAGTCGGCGGGGCAGATGAAGCCGATGGTGGTGCGCTGTGTTCGGCTGCCGAGCGTGAAGCAGGCGGTCTGGTCGTCGAGCGACTGCGCTGGCCCCATCGCGATCCAGTCGCCGCCGTTGTAGTATTCGATGGCCCAGTCGAGCTTGCCCGGCCCGACGCCCGCATTGTCGGAATCGTCGTAGCCCGTGCCCGCCTGCGCCATCAGGAAACTCAGCACGACCTGCGCGTTGGCGCGCTGGAAGGTTTCTTCGCTGGCAAGATAGAAGGTGGTGAATTTCTGCGGCGACTTGCCGAACGGATAGAAGGCGTTCGACGTGTCGAGCGGCGCGGTGTCGGTGAAGGCGAGGTCCGGCGCGAGGCCCGACTTGGTGAAGCCGACGCGGGCGAAGATCGTGTCGATGGCGGGAAGCACGCCCGATGTGCTGGCGCCTTCGGGCCGGAGGGCTGCCAGCGAGTCGGCCAGCACCAGATCATTCCCGAGCGTCGCGCTGCGTACCGGGGCGGCGAGCGTGACGGAGGCGGACTGCACCAGGCTGATCGCCGCCTTCGTGGTGCCGTCCACCGTGACGACATCGCCCTTGAGGAAGTCCGACGTGTCGTCGAGCGGAACCGAGAAATGCGGATCGGCCGAAACCACCTGCCCGAGCACGTCGCCTGTCGCCGCATCCGTGATTTGAGCCCCGGCAGCCGCGCCGGCGAGCGGCGTATCGAGCATCGCTGCCGCGCCGTCCGCATCGAGCACGGCGGCGCTCGCGCCGCCCGCGACGGAGATGACGCGGCCTGCATCCGGCGCGGAGAGCACCAACGCCTGGCCGCCCGCGATGCGTGCGATGCGGCCGAGTGCGATGCCGCCTGGCGCAGTGAGCAGCGGCAGGCCGGGTATCGCGCCCGGCAGCGAGCGGTCGAGCGTTACCTCGGCCTGGTCGACCGCGACGATCTGCGCGGTATGCACGCCATCGACGCTGACCATCGGCCGCGCCGCGAGCGCGGCGCTGGGCTCCCAGATCAGCCGGTAGCCACCGGGAAGCGGACCGACGCGCCCGGACGGGACACGCGCGCTGACGGTGGCACGGATCCAGTAGGTGGTGATGCCGCTGATCGTGTCCTGCTTCGCATCCGGCCCGAAATCAAGCGCGAGAGAAATGCGCCCGTCCTTTGTCAGCCGCTCGGTCTGATCCTCCACGAGCCGTAGTGGAAGCCAGCCATCGGCGCTGAGATAGTGCCAGTCGAGCAGCAGGGGCCGCGGCGTGCTCTGCGCGAAGACCGGTGCCAGATCAAAGGAAAGTTGCAGCTGGGCGCTTCCGGGAAGGCGGAACAGGTCGTCGTGGCCTAGGAAGAGCTGATGCGGCACTGGCTGCATGGCGTCGAACAGCGTGAAGCGGCTGGCGAGAGTTCGGCTGTGATCTGCGTACTGGTCGTTGTCCGGGCTGACGGAATAGACGGTGGCGAGCCGCGCGCGGGTCAGCGTGATGGTTTCGTCCGTGGAGAAGATCGGCGCGTCGGCGGCGGCGGTGGCGGAGCCTGTGAGCGAGGGCGGGGGCGGCGGCAGCTTCGCTGCCACCTGGCTGTTCTTTGGCAGCGGCACGTCCAGCGGCGCGTTCGGCACGAGCTGAAACACGAGCGGCGTGGATGCCGCCTGCGCGGGCAGCAGGCTGTTGCCGAGTGCCGAGAGAAAGGCGAGACGTGCGCGGTCCGGCATGCCATTCTCGGCGGCCGCCTGGATTTCGGTATCGCGCGCAAGCACCGAAAGCAGCGCCTGCCCAGGCGAGCCGGGCGTGGCCTGCCATTCCGGAACATAGCCCGGCACGCGCGCCAGCAGGTCGGCGAGGATGGCCGCGCGATCCCGTCCGTCCATCACCGGCGGTAACGCCATCACACCTGCCCTTCCTGCAGGTAGAACGGATAGACGAGATTGTAGAACGTGTTGGTGGTGCGGATCCGGTAGCTGACGTCGATCCGCAGTTTCCCGTTCGGCCCGTCCACCGCGACGGCGACGGTGATGCTGTCGATGCGCGGCTCCCACAGGATCAGAGCCTGTTCCACCCGGTGCCGCGCGAGCGCGATGGTGGTGGTGTTCATCGGCTCGAACACCAGGCCGCGCAGCCCGGTGCCGAAATCGGGGCGCATCACACGCTCTCCGGGTTCGGTGCCGAGGATAATGCGGATCGCCTGCTCGATATCCGCCTCGTAGGCGGCCTGCGCGATGGCGCCGGTGGAATCGGGTGCGACGGGGAACGCCCAGCCGCGACCCAGGAAGGCCTTGCTGTCGCTCATGGCCGCTTCATCCAATATTCACCGTGGGAATGCCGGCGGTGATCGGCGCCCCGCAGGCGCAAAGATCGCCGACGCGGGCAGCGAACCGCTTGGCGATGCGGACCTTGGTGCTGCCCTGCGAGATGACGTTGGGTGGATGCCCCGGCGGGACCGGAAAGCCGCAGACGTGCTGATCGCCCACCGTGACGGCCGGCATCCCTCCGATGCGAACCGTCAGAACGCCGGGACCGACGATGACGCCCGGATGCGCTGTGGGAGAGAACAGGACGGCGGCAGGGGGCATGGCGCGACTTCTCCTCACCCGATATCGATCTGCAGGCCGGAGACGGTGCATTGCAGCCCGCCATTGAGCGTGGCGCTGGCGCTGCCTTTGACTGATACTATCTCGCCGTCCAGCGTGATCGATGGCGCCTTCAGCGTGATGCTGATCGCACCCTGGATCGTGACGTTGCCGAGCAGGTCCATCGAGACCGAGGACTTCGACGGCGACGGCAGCGTGCCCGCCTCCAGCGATGCCCCGGTAGGCCCAAGCGTCAGCGTGTTCTGCAGCGTGTTGGTGACGGTGACGGTCTGCAGCAGGTCGTCGAACACGATCTGCTGACCCGTCGGCGTGCGGATGATGCGCTTGCTGACTGGATCGGTGGGCAGCGCGGCGGGCGGATGGTCGAGCGTGTTCCACAGCGAACCCACGATGAACGGCTCGCGCACGTCGCCCTGGTTGAACGCCACCAGCACCTCGTCGCCGATCTGCGGGATGAAGTACGTGCCGCGCATCATGCCCGCGCTGAGCACCGCGACGCGTGCCCAGGGCATGTAGCCGGGCATCCAGGGCAGGTTAACCTGCACGCGTCCTTCGCCCAGCAGATCGAGGTTGTTGATGACAGTGGCGAGCGCGACGCCGTAGATTCGGTCGTCGTCCTTCTTCGCCTGATCGTCGAGCCAGCCATACTGGAAGACGCTGTCGGGCATGCGCGCGGTCTCCTAGAAGCTCGCCCGGATCGGCACGGCGCCCTGCGCGGGCAGGGGGATCGAGCCGAACCAGATTTCCTTGCGGGCCTTGAACTGCGTGTGAAAGCCGCCGCCATCCAGCGTGTGCGTCGCTTCCGTCACGCGCCAAAGCCCGCCGAACTGCACGCCGACGCCGTTGATGCGCGCGACGCTGCCGGCGCGGATCGCGGGATCGCCGAGCGCGGTGCCGGTGGCGGTCAGGCGCTTGTTCAGCTTGGGGAGCAACTCGCCCACGAGCTTGCGCGGCGCGCTGGCGAGCGTGAGCGGATCGCGGATGAAGTGCGTGGTCGGCACGACGTCGCCGAGCGGCACGGTGGGATAGATCAGCAGCGACAGCGACATGCGATCCCAGTCCCAGCCGAGCACGATGGTGAAGGACAGCTTGATCGCAGGCACCCACACATAGCCGGCCACGGACAGGATCTGGCCGACATTGCTGATGCGCGGCATGAAGTCGATCACGTCGCGGCCGTAGCTGAGCTCCACGTCCGGATCGAGGTGATCGAGCGGCGACATGAAATGCAGCAGATGGCCGCCGACCGGGCCGGTGTGATCGACGATCATCTCCCAGCCGTTTTCGCGTGCGAGCTTGCTGAGGAATTCGTAGTCGCTCTCGTTCGCCTGCTTACGGATGAACTTCTGCGCGCCACCCGGATCGGCGATGGCAGCGGCCGCTTCCGCGCCGCCGATCAGGATGGAGATCGCCGCGCCGACGGGATCGAGCACGGGCAAAAGCAGGTTTTCCAGCGCGACGAGCGGCGCGGTGGCGAGATCGGGGATCGGGAAATTGCCGACGCTGGGGATCGGGATCGCGAACCAGCGCACCTTCTGCCCGCGCGTCATGCCGTAGCGGGCGTCATGCGCGACGACGGTGACGGTGGGCGCCGCATTGGCGGGAAAGTCCGCGCTGATGCCGACGACGCTGCCGACGAAGACCTGTTCGACGTCGGTATCGGCGTAGCCCAGCGACAGCACGAACGAGGTGTCGAGCGCGAACAGCGGATTGTCGAGCCAGCGCAGCCCGTCATTCACCAGCGTGAGTTCCACGCGGTCGGAGCCTTCGAGCCCGCTGACCATCGCGACGCGGACGACGGAAGCCCGCAGCTCGGGCGGCGCCGGCGCGCCGTTCAGTTGCAGCCGGAAATCCGGCATGAAGCGGAGGCTGGCCGCGGCGGACATCAGCTATACACCGTGCCGCTGTCAGGATCGCGGTAGGGCAGGCTGGGCAGGCGCAGCTCTTGCCCGGAGGTGAGGCGGCGCGGACGGTCCACAGCGTTGGCGAGCGCGATCACGCGCCACAGCGCCGGATCGCCGTATTCCTGCGCAGCGATGCCCGACAGCGTCTCGCCCTGGTTCACGACATGCACCTTGGTGAAGTCTGCCGTCTCCCGCTTCACCTCCTTCGCTTCCAGATCGACGTTGCGGAATTCGTTGAACACCACCTGCAGCCGCGCGCGGACCGGCGTGCCGTCCGGCAGGAACATGACGAATTTCTGCTGCGCGCGGGCAAGCACGCAGGTGAAGGACAGCGACGCCCAGGTGAACAGCAGCACGGGCGGTGCGTGCGTGCTGGGCTGGATGCTCATCAGCCCGGTGATCTGGCGCGTGAGCGTGCGCACGTCCTCCTGCGCGCGATTGACGATGCGGTTGCCGACGCGATGCTCCTCGTTCGTGTCAAGGAACAACTCCATCTCCAGCGTCTGCATGTTGCCGCTGACGAATTGCAGCACCGGTCCGCTCAGTCCGGGAATGACGGACTGCGCGTAGTTGACCTCCTGGTTCACCGTGTAGTCGGTCGGATTGAACATCACCGGGATGCGGTCGCCGGTGACGGTGTTGGTGATGACGGCCTTTTCCATCGGCATGGTCAGACCCCTCCGCGCCGTTCGCGTTCGGCGAGCGCGCGGCGGTCGATGGCGCGCACGACGTGATCGGTGAGCCGTCCGATCTCGCCGAGGGAGAGGGGAATGGCGCCCGGCGCGGCGGCGCGCACCGCGTTGTCGGCGACGAGCCGCGCGCGCAGCGGAACCGGCGGCGGCGCGTCGTGCGTTGTTGAGGCGGCGGCGGAAGGCGGCGCGGCGGGCGGCGCGGGAGCGCGCCTGACGGCCATCAGGACGGGCTGCGCGCGCGGCGCGGACGGGGGTGCATCGGCGCGGGCGGCGGGCGGCGGCGCGGCGGCGTCGCGCATCAGCTCGCGCGCCGTCACGACGCTGTGGACGCGATGTTCGCGTGCGACCACGCGCTCGATCAGCCTGGTATGCGCGGAGACGGGCGGGCGCGCGGGCGGGGCGGCGGGGTATGCCGGTCGCCACGGCGCGGCGGGCGCCGCATCGGCGCGCAGACGGAGCAGCGGTTGCAGGCGCAAGGACAGCGCGATTCGCCGGGCGGCGGCGTGCAGGTGGACGTGCTGCGTCCATGACGGCGCGGGGGTGGACCGGCGGCGCATCGCCTGTTCCGGGCCGGGCGCCGACGCCGCGCGCGCCGCGTGCCGCGCGCGCACCGCGTCCGCGAAGGCCGCGGCGCCGGCGCGCGCCATGCGGCGCGGCAGGGCGGACGGCGCGTCCGAAAGCGTGCGCAGCCGGCGCAGTCCGCGCGGCATCCAGGCGCTACTCACCGCTTTCCCTCCGGTTGAGGTCAGAAATGCGGGACACCCAGTGGCGTCTGTCCGCGTGCTCCAGCTCCATCACGTCCGCCTGCGGCCAATGGAAGTGGTAGGCGATGAAGGCTACCTCCTCGGTCAGTTGATCGAGGGGGTAGCCAATGATTCCCCCGATCCGCGGCCCTCCGGCCGGAACATCTGCTGGCAGTGCGGGCAGGTGACGCTGTCGTGCTGATCGTCGAGCGCGTTCACCCGGTTGTACATGTCCTGCAGATAGGCCATGTCGGTAGCGAACAGGTTCTCGATCACTTTGGGCGTGACGGTGGCGACGGAACCGAGGCGGGTGATGACGCGGGAAAGAAGGATCACCGCCAGATAGGCCTGGTTCTTGGTCACGCGCGGATCGCGCAGCGGCAGGATCTCGTCGGCGGCGGTGGCTCGACGCATCACGCCGTCGCGGTGCAGCTCGCCCTCCTCGTCCAGATATCCGCAGGGCAGGCGGAATTCGAATTCGGTCTTGAACATGGGTGCCCCCCGTTATGGTACGCTCGACGCCGTCGCGCCGCTCAGGCGCGCTCGACGCCTTCATGCGCGAGTTCCAGCGTCTCGATGGCGATGTCGTTGCCTTCCGCGTTCAAGCTGGGCGCGGTGTAGCGGCAGGGCCATGCGTTGGTGAAGTTCCAGCGCGCCAGCTCGGTCTTTCCACGCCGATCCTGCAGCACGATCGATCCGGTCTTGCGTTTGGCCGCCGGATCGCCGGTGACCCATTGCTGGTGCCACTGGTACAGATCGGTGTCGTCCGCCAGCCCCCAGCGCAGCACGATGTTGGAGTATTTCACCCGCCCCGGATATTTGCGGGTGACGGTGTCGTTGCCTTCCTGGTGTTCGATCACGTCGATCGAGGAGTCGACACCGCTGACCTCGTGGAATCCCGCGCGGACGATGCCGTCGATTTCCACCAGGAAGCTGAAGTTCGCATAGGGGTCGGCGATGGCCATGTGCGTGTTCCTGATCCGGTCCTAGCTTTCGCTGACATCCGAGCCGCCGGCCCAGATGCCGATGCGCACGATGATGAATTCGGCCGGGTAGCTGGGCCGCACGCCGACTTCGATGTGCAGACGGCCAAGTTGCTGTTCGGAGAACGGGTTCAGTGAGTCGTCGATGCGGACGTAGTAGGCATCCGTCGCCTTGTCGCCGAACAGCGCGCCGTCGCGCCATGCCTGGTTCAGGAAGTTGCCGATGGCGCGCCGGAGCTTCGCCCAGAGCTGCGTGTTGTTCGGTTCGAACACCGCCCAGCGGATGCCTTCCTGGATCGACTTTTCCAGGTAGATGAACAGGCGGCGGATGTTCACGTATTGCCAGTTGGCATCCGTCGCGGTGGTGCGCGCGCCATACAGCACCGGGCGGCCGCCGGTCTGGAAGACGCGGAAGGCGTTGATCCCGGCCGGGTTCAGGATGCCCTGGTCGATGTCGCTCATGACCCGTTCGAGCCCAAGCGCGCCGTTGACGATCTCGTTCGCGGGCGCCTTGAACACGCCGCGCGAATTGTCGCTGCGCGCGAAGATGCCGCAGGTGTGGCCCGACGGCGGCACCAGGATCGGATCACCGCTGCCGGCGGGCGGCACGCGCAGCCACGGATAGTACAGCGCCGCATAGCCACGCGTGGAATCGAGCCCCGCACGCTGCGCCGGCAGCGCCGCGGGATCGAAGGGATCAAGGCCCGGCTGCGCATCCAGCACGCCGAAGCGGTCGGCCAGCAGTTCGCACTGTTCGATCACCGCCTGCTGCACGGTCGCGGTGGTACGGTCGGGCACCGCGATCATGTTGACGTCGTTGATCCGTTGCAGCGTATCGAGCGCATCGACGAAGTCCTGATCGGCGATCGTGGTCAGATCCTCCGCCGCGCCGCCGGCCAGTCCCTGCGCCCCGCCCGTGGCCGCGGGCATGTTGCCGGGCATGGGAACGGGCGGCGGCGGTTCCTGCGCGGCGATGGTGATCACACCCGCAGGATCGCCGTTCACGACGGCCAGGTAGTTGCGCGGATGCGCGCCATCCAGCGCGAGCCCATCATAGATCTGCGATCCGCCACCCTGCGTGACGGTGAGGGTGAACTCCTCTGATTGCACGGTGGCAGCCGTGGTCATATCGACAGGGAAGCCGATGCCCTGCTGAAGCGTGACGCGATAGGTGACGACGCCGGCGCCGAGCTGTTCGGTCTGCACGCTCGACACGACGGCCGTGCCGCTGGTGCCGCCCTGCGTCACTGTAAGCATGGTGCCCGGCACCAACACGCCCGCCGGCACTGGCACGGTGGACGTGATGCGGAAGACCGTGGCGCCCGGCAACGTATCGGCGAGCCGCACCGCGCTGCCGGAGGCATAGGCGTTGGCCACGGCGGCGCTCAGCATCAGCGTGCCCGTCGTTGCCGTGCGGCTGATGCGCATGATCATCAGGCTTTCGCCGCCCGCGGCCACGGTGATCGTATCGCCGGGCCGAAAGTTCCCGGCATCCGAGGGGCTCATCGTGATCTGCCGGTCGCCCACCGCAGCCGCGACGGTGGTGGTGCCGGTGGGCTGGAACAGGCTGGTCGTGGCCTGCGTCAGCAGATGCTTGTCCGCGATATCGACGCTGATCGCGATCGCGCCTGGCTCGCGCGCGGAGACGGTAAACAGCGTCAGTCCCCCGGTGCGCGTGGTGACGGCGAGTGTGCCGTACTGGCCGTTGCTCGCGCGGACCACGTAGCAGACCTGGCCCTGGTTCTCGAAGAAGCCGCGCACGGCGTAGTAGAGGTAGAATCCGGGCACCGGCAGCGCGCCGAAGGTGGATTTGAAACTATCCCAGCTCGTCAGCAGCGTGGGCGTCCTGAGCGTGCCGCTGCCGGCGACGCCGACGAAGGCGGGCGTGCTGGTGCTGACGCCCTGGATCGGCGCGGCGGGGGCGAATTCCTCGATATAGACGCCGGGATGCGTGACAGTCACTGACATGGTGCCGTCCTTTTTCGGTCAAACCTGCAGGTCGTATTCGCCGGTGGGCGAGGGAACATCGACGTCGCGGATCACGGGACCGCTCGCCGAGCTGGTCGCGCGCAGGCGATAGGCAGCGGACGGCACGCGCGCGAACACGAAGCGTCCGGAGGCATCGGCATTCGCAAGTTGCAGCCGTTCGCCCGCCGGGGTGAGCAACTCCACCCAGGCGAGCGGCACGGGTTGCGGCGGCGCGCCCGTGTCGCGCACGGTGCCGCCGATGTCGCTGAGGACTTCCCCCATGCCCGCGCCAATACTCTGGCGCCAGTCGGCTATGGTGGTGGTGACGATCGCGCCCGCGCGATCCTGTTCGAGCGGCAAGGGCAGTGTGACCACGATATAGACGGCGGGCTTCCAGGGCTGGTGATGGCGGCCCATCGTTCCCCAGAACTCAGCGTATTTGTGGAAGCCCTCGGCCGGCAGCAGCGTGACCGGAAGCTGTGCGTCCAGCAGATCGGGTGGCAGTCCGGGCGGGATGCCGGCGCCCGCGAAGATGTCGAGCGCGACGAACGGCTCCGCCACGGCGACCGCGCCCGCAATCGCGTAGAGCAGCGCATGTTCGTCGAAGGTGGGATCGACCTGAGGGGTGACGCTGGCGGGGCTCCACGCGGTAATGAGATAGTGGCAATCGACCCGGCGCGCGGCAGGCTGTTCGAAGATGTCCCCGTTCATCGTGCTGCGCATCCGCTCGTTGCTGCGCAGGCGGCGGTTCTCGCGGAGTTCCAGCAGGAACACGTTCACAGCGTTCGCGTTGCCCGGGATCGCCTTGGTGCGCCAGTCGTCGTCCGGCGGCTGAAAGCCGACGAACAGCGTCGGATCCACGCGGTCGTGGATCAGCTGCGCGATCATCCGGTCGAGGTAATCGATCATGCCGGTGGGAAGGTTGCAAACGATAGGCCACACGAAAATGCGGTAGCATCGCGTGCGGACCGGAGAAAACCACCGCCAATTCTGCAGAAATCGGGGTCCCGTACGCCGGACCGGGTCGAAAATAACCCGATTGGCGGGTCGCCTTACGCCTGCGCCGGGTCGAAAATGACCCGGTGCCGCCTAGTCCCCATCGTGCACGGACGGCGGTCCGGGTCGTCTTGGAGAAGCAACCGGAATGTCAGGCTGTGCGCGGCGCGCCGTAGACCTTCGTGCCGTCTGGTAGGCGGATTCCGTCCAGAATCCCTTCGGCCTCCATACTGTCGACCACGTCCTTGACGAGGTCTTCGGCGGGCAGAACGCCGAGAATCGCCTCGCACCACGCGGCTATGCCCCGCAGCGTGTCCCTCGCGTCCGGGTACCGCGTCAGATGGTCCGAAATGGCATCCCGGACATGCCCGCGGCCGATCCTGGGCAGCGCCAATGGCCCGCCTCCCTGGCCGCGCGCCATTCCTGGGCGGTGCGGCCTTGGGGGTTCAGCAATCGGCGGGCCAGGAGAAGCGGCGGGCCCGTGGACGCGGCCCGCCTGCGCGTCAGCCGGCGGCGCGCTTGAGGATTTCGTCGGGGGTGGAGGACACCACCTTCACGTATTTCGGCACGAACTTGCCGCCCTGGATCAACTTGATGAACTCAGGCTTGATCTCGTTGGCCAGGATCTTGCGGATGCGGGCGTGTTCCTCGATGTCGGCCCATTCGGCGATCAGGTAGAAGCGCGACGGGTCTTCCGTGTCCCGGCACAACACGCCGTCCTTCACCTGGGCGGCTGATTTGTGCATCGGGTTCCCGTCCGAATAGTCGAACTCCTCGAACAGCCGGATGAACTCGTCCTCCCGCCCCGGCACGACGTGAAAATCGTAGATGTGAAGGTAGTTGCCGGAGGTCGCCAGCGGTTCCTGGGCCATCGCGCTCACCCGTTAAGTTGCGGGCGCGCAGGCTAGGCCCCGCGCACCCAGGCGGACAAGAGGAAGCGGATTGCGCGGCGGCGGGAGTGTCGGCAATCTTCCGCCATCTAGCAGGTGGCCGCATGGACCTTCCGAACGATCTGTCACGCCAGTATGTCTGGCCGGGCGAGGATTTCACCCGCATCCCCGACTGGGTCTACACCGACCAGTGGGTCTACGAGCGGGAGGTACAGCGCATCTTCCACGGCCGCACCTGGAACTATGTCGGCCTGGAAGCCGAGATCCCGAATGCGGGCGACTTCATCCGCAGCAACGTGGGCCCCACGCCCGTCGTTGTCTCGCGCGCCGAGGATGGCAGCATCGCGGTGTTCGAGAACCGCTGCACCCACCGCGCCGCCGAATTCTGCCGCGAGCTGACGGGCAACGTGAAGGCTTTCGTCTGCCCCTATCACCAATGGACCTACGACCTGCGCGGCAACCTTCAGGCGGTGCCGTTCCGGCGTGGCGTGCAGGGCCAGGGCGGCATGGGCGCGGACTTCAAGCTCAGCGAGCACAATCCGCGCCAGCTTGCGGTGACGACGCATCGCGGCGTGATCTTCGCGAGCTACGCGCACGACATGGAATCGCTAGCCGACTATCTGGGCCCGGACATCCTGCGCGAGTTCGAAGCCACGTTCGACGGGCGCACGCTGGTCATCCTGGGCCATTACCGGCACAGCCTGCCCGGCAACTGGAAGCTGTACCACGAGAACCTGAAGGACCCGTACCACGCGACGCTGCTGCACACCTTCCTGGTGACGTTCGGGCTGCTGGTGGCGGGCAACAAGTCGCTGATGCTGGCCGACCCCAGCGGGCGGCATGGCGTGATGTGCAGCGCCAAGAGCGATGCCAGCAAGATCGCCGCCGAGGACAAGGCGGAGATGCGCGCATTCAAGGAGGGCATGCGGCTCGCCGATCCGCGCATGATGGATTTCGTGCCGGAATTCGACAGCCCCTGGTCGGTCACGATGGCGACGATCTGGCCAAACCTGATCGTGCAGCGGGAGATGAACACGCTGGGCATCCGGCAGCTGATCCCAACGGGCCCGAACGAATTCATCATGAAATGGACGATGTTCGGCTTCGAGGGCGACACGGAGGACATGACCCGCCATCGGCTGCGCCAGGGCAATCTGATGGGCCCCGCCGGCTTCCTGGGGCTGGAGGACAACGAGGCGATCAAGTTCGTGCAGGACGGCATGCTGCGCGTGCCCGGCGGGGAGCATCTGGTGAAGCTCGATCCCGGGACGCCGTTCGGCACGTCGGAGACGCTGATTTCGGAGTCCGCGATCCGCGCTATGTACCGCCACTGGCGCGAGGCGATGGCGCTGTGAATACGGCCTCGGACGCCCGGCTGGAGGCGCTGCTGCTGCACGCCGAGATCGACGCTTTCAACACCGACTATGCCGAGAAGCTCGACCGGCAGGACCTGCTTGCCTGGGTGGAATGCTTCGCCGAAGACGGGTTCTACGTCGTCATCAGCCGGGAGAATTTCGAGCGCAACCAGCCGGTCGGGCTGATCTACTGCGAGGGGCGCGGGATGATCGCCGACCGCGCCTTCGCGCTGCTGAAAACCGCGATGTTCGGGCCGCGCTACCTGCGGCACATGATCTCGAACCTTTCGGTCGCTTCGCAGCCTGATGGATCGGTGCAGGCGCGCGCGAACTTCATGGTGATCGAGGTGCTGACCGACCGCCCGGAGCCGCGCGTTCTTCAGGTGGGCGAGTATCGCGACGTGTTCGTGCGCGTGGACCGCGCCCTGAAGCTGAAGGAACGTCGCTGCATCTACGACAACCTGCTGATCCCGACGGCGCTCTGCATTCCGGTCTGACGGGGAGGTGCGGCATGGACGGGGGTGATCGCGCCGTTGCCGGGCAGGGCATCGGCGCGCGGATGCGCCGCAAGGAGGATGCCCGCCACTTGGCCGGCCGCGGCCAGTTCGTCGGCGACATCCGCATCGCGGGAATGCGCGACGTCGCGTTCTTCCGCAGTCCGCTTGCCCATGCCCGCATTGTCTCGCGCGCCAAGCCGGAGGGCGCCGAGGACAGCGTCTTCTTCATCGACGACCTGACCGGTATGAAGCCGATGGTCACGCGCTCGGCCATCCCCGGCTACAAGGTGTCGGAATGGCCCGTGATGGCGTCCCACCGCGTGCGCTTCGTGGGCGAGATCGTCGCGATGGCGGTGGCCGAAACGCGCGCCCGCGCCGAGGACATCGCCGAGCAGGTGGCGATCGACTTCGAGGAACTGCCTGTCATTGCGTCCTGCCGCGCGGGCGTGGCGCCGGGGGCCGCGCTGCTGCACGAGCAATGGGGCGACAACCTGTTCCTGCAAACCAGCTTCGATTCCGGCATCGCGCCGGTGATCGAAGCGGCGCCGGTAAAGGTGGAGCTGGAACTCTCCTGCGCGCGCCAGGCCATGCACCCGATGGAGGGCAAGGGCATTGTCGCGTGGTGGGACCACCGCGCGGGACAGCTCGTGGTACACAGCTCGACGCAGGTGCCGCATCTGATCCGCACCGGGATCGCGGAAATGCTCGGCATTCCCCAGGCGATGGTGCGCGTGGCGCCGCCGGACGTGGGCGGCGGGTTCGGCTACAAATGTCTTTTGCAGCCGGAGGAACTGTGCGTCGCGTGGCTCGCGCTGACCCGCAAGGCGGCGTTCCGCTGGATCGAGGACCGGCGCGAGCATCTGACCGCCGGCGTGAACGCGCGCCAGCACAATTACAAGATTGCCGCCTACGCCGACCGCGACGGGCGGCTGCTGGGGCTGGATGCGGAAGTCTCCGTCGATACCGGCGCTTACTCGGTGTGGCCGTTCACGGCGGTCCTGGAAGCGGCGCAGGCGGGCGGCAACCTGCCGGGGCCGTACCATGTGCCCGCCTACCGCTGCAAAGTCTTCTCCGTCGCGACCAACAAGCCGCCCTTCGCCCCCTATCGCGGCGTGGCGCGGCCCGGCGTGTGCTTCGCCATCGAGCTGACGATGGACGCCATCGCGCGCGCCGTGGGGCGCGAGGCGGTGGAGGTGCGGGCGATGAACCTGGTGCCCGGCGCGGCGATGCCCTACGTGAACATCACGAACAAGCATTACGACAACGGCGACTATCCGGCCTCGCTCGCCCGCGCGCGGGATATGATCGGCTTCGATTCGTTCCGCGCGGGGCCGGCGCGCGACGAACGCGGCCGGCACATCGGCATCGGCTTCGCGACCTATACCGAGCAGACCGCGCACGGCACCAAGGTGTTCGCGGCCTGGGGCCTGCCGCTGGTGCCCGGCTACGATCAGGCGCATGTGAAACTGACCCCCGACGGCGCGCTGGA
>JAFEFJ010000270.1 GCA_018240635.1 Pseudomonadota bacterium
TCCTGCTGTGCTCGATCTGCGCAGTGGTGTTCACCGGCACGACCTACCCGCTGTTCGCCGAGCTGCTGTTCGGCGCCAAGCTGTCGGTCGGGCCGCCCTACTTCAACATGACGGTGCTGCCGCTCTCGATCCCGCTGTTCGCGGCGATGGCGGTGGGGCCGCTGCTGCCCTGGAAGCGCGCGGCGTTGTGGCCCGCGCTGCAGCGGGTGTGGTGGGCCGCGCTCGCCGCGCTCGCGGTCGCCGCGTTCTCCGCCTTCGGGCTCGGGCAGGGGCTCGCGGCGCTGGCGTTCGGCGCCTCGGCCTGGCTGATCCTGGGCAGCGCCGCCGAACTGGTCGAGCGCTGCCGCCTGTTCCGCCTTCCCTTCGCGCAGGCGCGGCAGCGCGCCGCCGGGATCCCGCTCGCAGTGTGGGGGTCGGCGATCGCCCATGCCGGCATGGGCGTGACGGTGGCGGGCATCGCGGGGATGTCGCTGGCGCTGTCCACCATCGTCGCCGTGAAGCCGGGGCAGGTGACGCATTTCGGCGGCTACGACTGGACGCTGACCGGGTTGCACGACGAGTCGGGCTCGAACTACAACGCGCGCGTGGCCGACCTGCTGGTGAGCCGCGACGGCCAGACGGTGGCGGTGATGCACCCGGCGCGGCACACCTTCATCACCCAGGCGATGACCGTGACCGACACCGCCATCGTCACCAACGGAATGCGCGACCTGTACACCGTGCTGGGCGAGGAGCATGACGGGCTGGCGGTGCTGCGGCTGCACGTCAATCCGCTGGCGCCGTGGATCTGGCTGGGCGGGCTGGTGATGGCGGTGGGCGGCGCGCTGTCGCTGGCGGACCGCCGGCTGCGCATCGGCGCGCCCGCGCGCCGCCGCCGGGCTTCCGCCGCCGTGCCGGCCTGATTGGGCGCGCCATGTCGCTGCCCACGGCCCCAGCCTCCCGCCGCCTGCTGCTGCTCGCGCCGCTCGCGGTCGCGGGGGCGGGCGGCGTCGCGTTCTTCGTGCTGCTCGACCGCATGAGCAAGGGCACCTACGACCCGCATGGCCTGCCCAGCATGCTGATCGGCAAGAAGCTGCCCGCCTTCGACCTGCCGGGGCTCGGGCAGGCGCCGGGCATCTCCAGCGCCGCGATTGCCGCCGGCGGGCGGCCGGTGCTGGTGAACTTCTTCGCCTCCTGGTGCGTGCCCTGCGTCGAGGAGGCGGCGACGCTGATGGCGCTGAAGGGCCAGGGCGTGCCGATCTACGGCATCGCCTACAAGGACAAGGAAGCGGCGACGAAATCCTTCCTGGCGCGGAACGGCGATCCCTACGCCGCCATCGGCCGCGACGATCCGGGCCGCGTCGCGATCGATTTCGGCGTCTACGGCGTGCCGGAAACCTATGTCGTGGACGCGCAGGGCATCGTGCGCTTCCGCTGGGCCGGCGCACTCACGCAGGACGTGGTGCAGCAGAGCATCATGCCGCTGATGAAGGCGTCCTCGTGAGCCGGCGGCGCCTCATGCTGGGCGCGGCGGTCGTCGCGTTCCTGCTCGCGCTCGCCCCCCTCGCCGCCCGCGCGGTCAGCAGCCCCGCCGAGATGCTTCCCGACCGCAAGCAGGAACTCCGCGCCGAGGCGATCGGCCACCAGCTGCGCTGCCTGGTGTGCCAGAACGAGAGCGTCGAGGAATCGGACGCCGATCTTGCCCGCGACCTGCGGCGGATCATCCGCACCCGCGTGCAGGCGGGCGACACCGATCAGCAGGTGATCGACTGGATGGTGGCGCGCTACGGCGATTTCGTGCGCCTGAAGCCGCCCTTCGACGCGCAGACCCTGGTGCTGTGGTTCGCCCCGGCGCTGGCGCTGGGAGCGGGGGCCGTGGCGGTGCTGTTCGCGCGCCGCCGCCGCCCGGCGCCGCCCGCGCCACTGAGCGCGGAGGAACGCCGCCGGCTCGCGCGGCTGATCGAGCCATGAGCCCGGCCCGGCAGGACAGCGGGGCGGCGTAGCGGCACGATGATCTGGCTGGCGCTGGCTTTGCTTGCCCTGGTGGCGATGGCCCCGCTCGCGCTTTCGGCGCGGCGGACGGCGCAGGCGCGCGGCCGGCGCGAGGCGGCGCTGGCGCTGCACCGCGCGCAGCTTCAGGAACTCGACCGCGACCTGGCCGACGGCCAGATGGGCCCCGAGGAGCACGCGAGCGCGGTGCTGGAGGTGCAGCGCCGCCTGCTCGCCGCCGCCGAGGCGCCCGACGACACGGCGGGCGGCGGAGGCGGCCGTGCGCTGCTGGTCGCGCTGGTGCTGGTGCCCGCCGCCGCGCTGGCGCTGTATCTGGTGGGCGGCGCGCCGGGCCTGCCGAGCATCCGCCACGCCGACGTGGCCGCCGAGGCGCAGGCGCGCGGCGCGCAGGAAGAGGCGCTGATCGAGCGGATGCGCGCGGCGCTGTCGAAGCTCGATCCGAAAAGCGACAAGGCGCGCGAGGGCTACATCCTGCTCGGCAACGCCGAGGCGAGCCGCGGCAACATGGCGGGCGCCGCCGCCGCCTGGGGCACCGCGCTCGACGCGCAGTTCGACCCCACGCTCGCCGCCGAGACGGCCGAGGCGATGACCGAGGCCGCCGGCCACCTGACCGACGCCTCCACCGCCCTGTTCCGCCGCGCGCTGGCCGAGGCGCCGCCGGACGCGCCCTGGCGCCCGATGGTGGAGAAGCGGCTGGCGGGGGCGAAGTAGGCTTTCCGATGCGCGTCATGGCCGGCTTGTCCGGGCCATCCCCGTCTTCCCTTCCCGACGCACGCAAGACAGGGATGGCCCGCCTTCGCGGGCCATGACGAAAGAAGGCTACGCCTCCAGCCGGAATCCCGCCTTCAGCGTCACCTGATAGTGCGCGACCTTGCCGTCCTCGATGTGGCCGCGCACGTTCGTCACCTCGAACCAGCCGAGGTGGCGCAGCGTTCCGGCGGCGCGCGCGATGGCGTTGTCGATCGCCTTCGACACGCTCTCTTCCGAGGAGCCGACAAGCTCCACGACCTTGTAGACATGATCCGGCACGGCGGTCCTCCCATCGTTGGGGCTGGTTCGCGGCCCACGAACGCCCGAGGGGCGCGTGTGGTTGCCCTGGCGCGGCTTTGACCGGAAGCTTCCCGCAACGGGGAAGGGGTGTCCATGAAGATCACGGGCGTCGAGGCGCTGGCCATCGAGATTCCGCTGCCCAGGAGATTCGCGGGCAGCGTCTATTCCATGACTACCCGCTGCGCGGTGATCACGCGGATCAGCACGTCCGACGGGCTGACGAGCGAGGTCTACAACGGCGACAACCGCGAGCACGGGCGCGAGATCGTGCGCATCATCCACGACGAGATCGCGCCGCGCATCCTGGGCGAGGATGCGATTGCGTACGAAAGCATCTGGGCCAAGGCGTTCGCGATCACCATTCCGCAGCGCGACCGCAAGCTGGCGATGGAGGCGATCGCCTGCGTCGATACCGCCGTGTGGGATCTGCTGGGCAAGCGCGCCGGGCTGTCGGTGCGGCAGCTTCTGGGCGGTTCGCGCGCGTCGCTGCCGATCATTTCCATCGGCGGCTACTACCAGGACGGCAAGACGCTGCTCGATCTGGCAAAGGAGATGGAGCAGTTGCGCCTGTGGCAGATGGGCGGCTGCAAGGTGAAGGTAGGGGGGCTCACGCCCGAGCAGGACGCCGAGCGCGTGAAGGCCGCCTGCGACGGCGCGGGCGAGGGGTTCATGATCGCGGTGGACGCCAACCGCGGCTGGAGCGTGGCCGACGCGATCCGCTTCGCGCGCCTGGTGGAGCACCTGCCCATTGCGTGGTTCGAGGAGCCCTGCCACTGGTACGACGAGGCGCGCGGCATGGCCGAGGTGCGGCGCGCGACGCGCATCCCGGTGAATGCGGGGCAGTCCGAATTCAGCGCGCGCGGCGTGCGCCGGCTGCTGGATGCGGGCGCGGTGGACATCGTGAACTTCGATGCCTCGGAGGCGGGCGGCATCACCGAATGGCGCCGCGCGGCGGATGCCTGCGCGCTGGTCGATGTGCGCATGGCGCACCACGAGGAGCCGCAGATCGCCGCGCACATGCTGGCCGGAATCCCGCACGGCGTCTGCGTCGAATGCTTCGCCGACCCCGCGCGCGATCCGCTCTGGCCGCACCTGCTGCCCGACGCGCCGCGCCCGAAGGACGGCATGCTGGAGGTGCCCGACCGCCCCGGCTTTGGCATCACGCTCGATTGGCAGGCGGTGGAGCGTTACCGGATCGGATAGCCCTCCACCCCGGGCGCCCTATGGCCGACACGCGCCCGGCGCGGCAATCGCGTCGAGTTTGGTCATCGCGTCGTCCGGCAGTTCGATCCGCGCGGCGCCGAGGTTCTCGCGCAGGTGCGCGACCGAGGAGGTGCCGGGGATCAGCAGGATGTTCGGCGCCCGGCGCAGCAGCCAGGCGAGGGCGACCTGCATGGGCGTGTGGCCCAGGCGGTCCGCCACCGCCGACAGCGCGGAGGATTGCAGCGGGGTGAAGCCGCCTAGCGGGAAGAACGGCACATAGGCGGTGCCGTCGCGGGCGAGCGCGTCGATCAGCGCATCGTCGGCGCGCTGCGCCAGGTTGTACTGGTTCTGCACGCACACGATTTCGCAGATGCGCCGGCCTTCGCGGATCTGCGTAGGCGTCACATTGCTCAGTCCGATATGGCGGATCAGTCCCTGGCGCTGGAGGTCGGCGAGCGCGGTCAGCGGTTCCTCCAGCGATCCTTCCGCCGGGCCGTGCACGTCGAACATGCTGCGCAGGTTCACCACCTCCAGAACGTCGAGGCGCAGGTTGCGCAGGTTGTCGTGCACCGCCTGCGTCAGTTCCGCCGGCGACATGGCCGGAATCCACGACCCGTCCGCGCCTCGGCGGGCGCTGACCTTGGTGACGATCGTCAGGTGCGGGGGATAGGGATGCAGCGCCTCGCGGATAATCTGGTTGGTGACGTGCGGGCCGTAGAAATCGCTCGTGTCGATGTGATCGATGCCGCTCGCCACCGCTTCGCGCAGCACCGCGATTGCGGCGGCGGGGTCCTTCGGCGGGCCGAACACGCCGGGGCCGGCAAGCTGCATCGCGCCGTATCCCATGCGCTTCACGGTGCGATCCCCCAGGGCGAAGGTTCCGGCGCGGTCGCTGATCTGCATGACAAGACTCTCCATTGGCTGTGAGCCGTCAGGTAGCGACGCGGGCCGCGTACGATAATCCGCTACAATCCGAACGGGCTGTACGGATTAGCGCACAATGACCGACCTCAACGATCTCGATGCCTTCCT
>JAFEFJ010000271.1 GCA_018240635.1 Pseudomonadota bacterium
CCACGGCTCCAGCCGGTTCGGTTCACCCGCCTGATCCATCCCCGCTCTCCCTCCGCTGCCCCCGGGTTGCGCCGCCGCCGCCCGCGCGACCATGCTGCGCCCCCTGTCCCATTTGCGGAAGTCCGATGTCCGACACCGATCCCGCCTTGATGTCCGCCGAGGAGCTGCTCGGCCTCTATGCGCGGCGGCAACTCTCGCCCGTGGAGGCGTTGCAGGCGGTGACCGAGCGCGTCGCGCGGCACAATCCGAAGCTGAATGCCTTCGCGGTGATGAACCCGCAGGCGCTGGCGGCGGCCGGGGAGAGCGCGGCGCGCTGGCGGGCGGGCCGTCCGCTGGGGCCGCTCGACGGCGTGCCGGTCACGGTGAAGGACCTGGTGGACATCGCGGGCTTCCCGACGCGGCGCGGCTCGCGGCTGTCCGATCCCGCGCCGGTCCGGGAGGACGCGCCGAGCGTGGTCGGGCTGAAGGCGGCGGGCGCGGTGATCGTGGGCAAGACCACGACGACGGAATACGGCTGGAAGTCGCCCGGCGACTGCCCGCTGCACGGCATCACGCGCAATCCGTGGAACCCGCTGTACACGACGGGCGGCTCGTCGTCCGGCGCGGGGGCGGCGGGGGCGGCCTGCTTCGGCGCGCTGCATATCGGCACCGACGCGGGCGGCTCGATCCGCATCCCGGCGGCGTGGTGCGGCCTCGTGGGCCTGAAGCCCACCTACGGCCGCATCCCGCAATGGCCGGCGGGCGCCTTCGCCGCGGTCGCCTGCGCGGGGCCGATGACGCGCACGGTGCGGGATGCCGCGCTGATGCTGTCGGCGATGGCGCGGCACGACGCGCGCGATCCGTTCTGCCTGCCCGACGATCCGCGCGACTGGCGCGACGGGATCGAGGAGGGCGTGGCGGGGATGCGCGTGGGCGTCCTGCGCCGCCCGGGCTTCGACGCGCCGCTGGACGAGGAGGGCGCGCGCGCGGTGGAGCGCGCCGCGATGCTGTTGCAGGAGGCGGGCGCCGAGGTCGAGGAGGCCCGGCCCGATCTGCCCGACACACGCACCGTCTTCGGCCGCGTATGGGGCGCGGCGCTCGCGCGGCTCGTGTCGCAGTTCGGCGAGAACGAACGCGGGCTGCTGGACGAGGGGCTGCTGGAGGTCGCGGCGTCGCAGGGCGGGATGTCGGCGATCCAGTTCATGGACGCCGAGGCGATGCGCGCCGCCGCCGGGCACGCGATGGCCATGCTGCACCAGCGCTACGACCTGGTGCTGTGCCCGACCGTGCCCAACCCGCCGCCGCTCGCGGACGCGCCGACCGCCGATCCGGTGCAGGCGCTGTGGACGCAATGGGCGCCCTGGACCTTCACCTTCAACCTGACGCGCCAGCCCGCGATCAGCGTGCCGATGGGGTTGTCGGAAGCCGGGCTGCCGCTGTCGGTGCAGATCGCCGCCGCGCAGTACCGCGACGACCTCGTGCTGCGCGCCGCCCGCGCCATCGAGCAGGCCGCCCCGTTCCCGGTGGCGGCGCTGGATTAGCGGCGGTCCGGGGCCGCGTCACTCGTCCCGCAGGCGGCGGGACAGCAGGGCCTCGGCGGCCTGGCGGGGGGTGGCGGCGCCTTCGAGGATCGAGACGACCGCCGCGGTGATCGGCATGTCCGCGCCGCCGGCGCGGGCGAGCAGGGCGGGGGCGGTCGCCACGCCCTCGGTGACGGCGCTGCGCGCGCCCAGGATTTCGGCGAGCGTCTGGCCGCGCCCGAGCGCCTGGCCCAGCGAGAAGTTGCGGCTGCGTTCGCCGGTGCAGGTCAGGATCAGGTCGCCGAGGCCCGAGAGGCCCATCACCGTCTGCGCCCGCCCGCCGAGCGCCGCGGCAAGGCGCGAGAGTTCGGCGAGGCCGCGCGTGACGAGGGCGGCGCGGGCGTTCTCGCCGAAGCCCGCGCCGATCACAACGCCGGCGGCGATGGCGATGACGTTCTTCGCCGCGCCGCCGACCTGCGCGCCCACCGCGTCGGCGTTGCCGTAGAGGCGGAAGCTGGGCGCGGCGAGCATCGCGACGAGGCGCGCGCGCAGCGCCGCGTCGGCGGCGCCGAGCACGGCGGCGGCGGGCAGGCCGGCGGCGATCTCGGCGGCGAAATTGGGCCCGCCCAGCACCGCGGCGGGGCGGCCGGGGCAGGTCTCGGCGAGGATCTCCAGCGGCAGGCGCAGCGTGCCCGCCTCCATCCCCTTGCCGCAGACCACGAGCGGCCCCGCCTCCGGCGGCAGCGCGGCGGCGACGGCGCGCATATGCTGCACCGGCACCACGAGCAGCACCGCCTCCGCCCCGTCCACGGCGCGGGCGAGATCGTTCGTGACCTCGATCCCGGCGGGCAGCGTCACGCCGGGCAGGCGCGGGTTCGCGCGGCCGGCGGCGATGGCGGCGGCGCGGAGGGGATCGCGCGCCCAGAGCCGCACCCGCCGCCCCGCGCCGTGCTGCAACACGGCCAGCGCGGTCCCCCAGGCCCCGGCGCCGACGACGGCGATGGCGTGGGTCATGCCGGGGCGCTCCGCCCCAGCGCACCCGCCGGGCCGATGGCGCCGGGATCGCCCTGGAACGGACGTTCCGCCCGCCGTTGACGGTTCTTAACGATCATTAAGAAATCGTGCTGGTTGCGATCAAACACCGAACATCGCGCGAACAGGATCAGTTCACTCCGACCGTCCCGCCCAGCACGTCGCCGATCTGGCCGTGGATCACCAGGTCGGCGATCTCGTCGAGCGGGGTGGGTTCGCGGTTGACGATGACCAGCGCCGCGCCGTTGCGCTTCGCCATCGCCGGGAAGCCCGCAGCCGGATAGACCACCAGCGAGGAGCCGAGCACCAGGAACAGGTCGGCGGCGCGGGTTTCGGCCTCGGCGCGCAGCATCGGGCCTTCCGGCATCGCCTGGCCGAAGGAGATGGTGGCGGTCTTCACCAGCCCCTCGCATTTCGCGCAGACGGGCGGGGTTTCGTCCTTCTCGAACGTAGCGCGGATGGCGTCGATCTCGTAGCGCTCGCCGCAGTCGAGGCAGGCGGCATAGGTGGTGTTGCCGTGCAGTTCGATCACCTGCCGGTCGGGCACGCCGCTCGCCTGGTGCAGCCCGTCGATGTTCTGCGTGATGACGGAATGCGCCTTGCCCTGGCGCACCAGCGCGGCGACGGCGCGGTGGCCGCGGTTGGGCTCGGCGGCGCGCATCACCGGGTCCTGCGCGAAGCGGCGGCGCCATGCCTCGCGGCGCATTTCCTCCGAGCGGACGAAGTCGCGGAAGTCGATCGGCGCCATGCGCGCCCACATGCCGCCCGGCGAGCGGAAATCGGGGATGCCGGATTCGGTGCTGATGCCCGCGCCGGTGAACACCGCGACGCGGCGCGCGCGGTCGAGCATGGTGCGGAGATCGGCCGCCAATGGGGACATCGGCGGAGGATACAGGGGCGGAGGGCGGGGCCGCTACTGCGCCAGCGCCTGCGACCGGACCAGGCGCGCGTACAGCCCGTCTTGGTCCAGCAATTCGGCGTGGGTGCCCTGCTCCACCGCGCGCCCGTCGGCCATCGCCACCACGAGGTCGGCGTCGCGTACCGTGGAGAGCCGGTGCGCGATCACGATGGTGGTGCGGCCCTGGCGCAGCCGGGCGAGCGCCGCCTGCACCGCGACCTCACTTTCGGTGTCGAGCGCGCTGGTCGCCTCGTCCAGCAGCAGGATGCGGGGGTTGCGCAGCAGCGCGCGGGCGAGCGCCACGCGCTGGCGCTGGCCGCCCGACAGGCGCTGGCCGCCGGGGCCGACGCGGGTGCCGTAGCCTTCCGGCAGCGCGGCGATGAAGCCCGCGGCGGCGGCGGCCTCGGCGGCGGCTTCGATCTCGGCCTCGGAGGCGCCGGGGCGGCCCATGCGGATGTTGGCGGCGATCGTGTCGTCGAACAGCAGCGTGTCCTGGCCGACATAGGCGATGGCGTCGCGCAGGCTGGCCAGCCGCACGTCGCGCACATCCGCCCCGTCGATGCTGACCGCGCCCGAGGTCACGTCGTGCAGGCGGGGGATCAGGCTGATGGCGGAGGATTTCCCCGCGCCCGAGGGGCCGACGAGGGCCACGGTGCGGCCGGGCTCGGCGACGAAGCTCAGGCCGCGCAGGCCGGCGCGGCCGTCGGGATAGACGAAGCCCACGTCGTGGAACTCCACGCGCCCGTGCCCGGCGGGCAGCGCCACCGCGTTCGGGGCGTCGAGGATGCGCGGCTCCTCGTCGATCACCCGGAACACCCGCACCAGGCCCGCGAGCCCTTCCTGCACGGCGGCGTTCAGCGAGCCGAGCGCGCGCAGCGGGCGGGAGGCGATCAGCAGGGCGGCGACGAAGCCCGTGAAGTTGCCGAGCGTGTTGGTGCCGATCGCGGCGCGCCAGCCGGCGAAGCCGATCACGGCGGCCACCGCCGCGCCGCCCAGCACCTCCAGCACCGGATCGACGCGGGCGCGGCCCTTCGTCATGCGGAGCAGCGCGCGGTAGAGCTGGGTGAACGCGGCCTCGGCGCGGTGGGTCTCGCTGTCCTCCAGCCGGTAGGCGCGCACGGTGCGGGCCTGCGCGAAGCTCTCGTTGAGCAGCGCGGCGGTCTCGCCCATGCGCTCCTGCATCCCGCCCGAGGCGCGGCGGATCTTCTTCCCCAGGCGCTGGATCGGCACGGCGGCGAGCGGATACAGCGCGGCGGCGATCGCGCTCAGCACCCAGTCGAGATACAGCATCGACGCGACGAGGCCGACCACGGTCACTGCGTCGGCGACGCCGTTCACCGCGCGGGTCAGCGCCTCGCGGATGATCGAGGCGTCGGTGGTGAAGCGCGCCGCGAGCTGGGCGGGGGCCTCGCGCTCGATGCGGGCGAGGTCGGTGTGGACCAGATGGGAGAACATCCGGCCCTGCAATTCACGGATCACCAGCAGGACGATCTGCTGGACCTGCACGTTCTGGAAATACTGCGCCGCCGCCTTCACCGAGGTGACGACCACGACCAGCGCGGGGATCTGATACAGGATCCGCGAGTCGCGGTTGGTGAACATCGAGAAGGCGTGGTCGATCACCACCGGGTAGAGCGCGGTGGTGCCGGCCATCAGCAGCGTGAGGATCAGCACCACCAGCATGCGGGTCTTGTGGTGGCGGATATGCTCGCGCCACAGCCGGCGCAGCAGCGCCCGGCTGGACTCCTGAGCGACGGCGTCCAGCGCGCTGGCGGGCGTGGCGGCATCCATGCGCGCGCCTATA
>JAFEFJ010000272.1 GCA_018240635.1 Pseudomonadota bacterium
CCTGCCTGGCTGCGCGGCGGCGCCCGCCGTGAACCTGGCGAGCCAGATGCTGATGCAGAACCAGCATTCTCCCGCACAGGCCGATGCGACGCAGACCGATGCGACGCAGGCCGATGCGCCGCAGACGGATGCCGCGCAGACCGCGCAGGCGGATCCCGCGCCGGCGGACGGCACGCAGCCGGCCGCCGCGCCGCACAGCCAGCCCGCGTCTTCCGCCACGGCCAATCCGCTGGCGTTGCTCGGCGCGGGCCTGCCGTCGGCGGCGAGCATCGCCTCCCTCGCGCAGCATCTCGGGCTGCCGGTGGGCGGGCTGGTGCCGGGGATGCAGGCGATCGCGCACGCGCAGAGCTTCCTCCTCAATCCGAACGCGGCGCATCCCGCGCCCACGCCGCCCGCCACGGACACCGAGGGCGATCCGCCCGTTCCGGCGAAGGTCGCGGCAGCGTCGCAGTAGGTCCGTCCCCGCCGCGCCGCGAACTGTCGGCAAGGCGTTTGCACGCGCGCGCATGATCGCCGCAGGATGCGGCGAGGCAGTTCGGGGATCGGCGATGCGGCGCGTGGTGGTGATCGGGGCGGGCGTCATCGGCGCGTCGGTGGCGTTCCGGCTCGCGCAGGGCGGCGCGGACGTGACGGTGCTGGAAGCCGGACGTCCCGGCGGCGGCACGTCCAGCCGCAGCTTCGCGTGGACCAATTCCAACAACAAGACGCCGCGCTCGTACCACGCGCTGAACGCGGCGGGGATGCGCGCGCATGCCGGTCTCGCCGCGCGGTTCGGCGCCACGCCCTGGTGGCACGGCGGCGGCTGCGTCGAGTGGAAGCACGGCGCCGAGGGCGACGCGCTGGTGGACAAGGTCGGCCGCCTGCGTGACTGGGACTACGCGGCGGAACTCATCACCCGCGCCCGCCTGCTGGAAATGGAGCCGGGCATCGATCCCGCCGCGGTCGGCGATGCGCCCATCGCCTTCTATCCCGACGACGGCTGGCTCGATCCCGTGCTCTACATCGACGCGATGCTGCGCGCCGCGACCGGGCTCGGCGCGAAGCTGCGCATCCACACGCCGGTCGCGGGCCTCGCGATGCGGGGCGGGCGCGCGGCGGGCGTGCGCACCCCGGCGGGCGAGACGATCGCCGCCGATCTCGTGGTGAACTGCGCCGGACGCTGGAGCAACGATCCGCTGGAGGATGCCGGCGTGCGCGTGCCGCTGGCGCCCACCGTCGGCGTTCTCGTGTTCACCCCGCCGGTCGCGGGTGGCGTCTCCCGCGTCGTGCGCTCGCCGCTGGTCGATCTCAGGCCGGACGGCGCGGGGCGGCTGATGCTCATCCGCAACAACGACGACGAGGCCGGCGTCGATCCCGATGCGCCGCCCGGCCCCGACCATCCGCTCGCGCGCAGCCTCATCGCGCGCACCCGCGCGCTGCTGCCCGGCATCGGCGATGTGCAGGCGGAAGCGGTGCGCGTCGGCGTGCGGCCCATGCCGAAGGACAAGCTCTCCTGCGTCGGCCGCGTCCCGCGCCTGGATGGCTACTACGTCGTCGTCACGCATAGCGGCGTCACCATGTCGCCGTTCCTGGGCGAAGCCGTGGCGGATGAGGTCCTGCACGAAACGGACCGTCCGGAACTGGCGGATTTCCGTCCCGCGCGTTTCTTCAACTGACGGGAGACGGCGCATGGACCTCCGCCCCGCGCGCTTCGGCGACACCGGCTGGATGGGCCCCGCGATGGACTGGCGCGCGCGCGGTATGCTGGCGCTGACGCGCGATCAGCGCGCCGAGGTCGCCGCGGCGGTCGCGCATCTGCACCGCCTGGGCGATCCCGACCTGCCGATGATAACGCAGGAAACCTTCCCGCTGCCCACGCTCGGCCCCGCGCTGCGTGCGAGGCGGGAGGAGCTGCGCCGCGGCTGCGGCTTCGTGCTGGTGCGCGGCGGCTTCCGCGAGGAGTACGGCGACGACGACATGGCGCGCGTGCTCTACGGCATCGGCGCGCATCTCGGCGCCGCCATCGCGCAGTCCTGGAACGGGGAGTTGCTGGGCAACGTCATCGACGTGTCCGACATCGAAAGCGACGCGCGCGGCTATCAGGCCGGCGGCGCGCAGCGCATGCACACCGACAGCGCCGACCTTGTCGCACTGATGTGCCTGCGCGCCGCGCCGGAGGGCGGCGCGAGCCGGCTCGCCTCGGCGGTGGCGGTGCACAACCGCCTGCTGCGCGACCGGCCGGACCTGCTGCGCCTGCTCTACGACGGCGTCGCTTTCCGCCGCATGGCGCGCGATGCCTCCTATGGCGACGGCGTGCAGACGCGGCGCATCGCGGTGTTCGCCCGCACCGGGGAGGAAGTTACCGTCTATCTCTCCGGCGCCTATCCGCGCCGCGCCGTCGAGGCGGGTGATGCGGTGCTGACGCCCCTGCAGCAGGAGGCGCTCGACGAGACCGAGCGGCTCGCTGCCTCGCCGGAATTCCGCCTCGCGATGGATATCGCGCCGGGCGACATCCAGTTCATCAACAACCGCATCCTGCTGCACGGGCGCGACGGCTACCGGGACTCGCCGGCGCTGGCTGAGCGGCGGCACCTGCTGCGGCTCTGGGTCGCGGTGCCCGGCTGGCCCGCGCTGCCGGCGAGCCAGATGATGCACACCCCGGCCGACCAGCCGGGCTGGCTGCGCCAGCGCCGCGCTCGGATGGAGCTTCCGTCGATCTACCTCCGCGCGATGGCCGCCCGCCCGCGCGGGGAACCCGCCGCCGCCTAGGACCGTTACCTCCATGCCGCTCAACATCCGAGGAACACGAGCATGGACAAGGACCGCATCGAAGGCGCCGCCCGTCAGGTGAAGGGCGCCGTCAAGGAAGCCGCCGGCAAGCTGACGGGCGACGCCAAGCTGGAAGCCGAAGGCAAGGCCGATAAGGCGGCCGGCAAGGTGCAGAACGCGGTGGGCGGGGCGAAGGACGCCATCCGCGACGCCCTGAAGAAGGACTGACGCGCGGCGTGACCACCGCACGGCGTGGGGGCGCTACCCCACGCCGTGCGTCTTGAACCACGCGAGCGCGCGCTTCCACGCATCCTCGGCATCGGCGGCGACATAGCTCGGCCGGTAGTCGGCGTGGAAGCCGTGGCCGGCGTCCGGGTACATGACGATTTCGACCGTCTTTCCGGCTGCTCGCGCTTTCTCCTGCGCGGCGTGCACCTTCTCAGGCGGGTTGCCGGCGTCCTTCGCTCCATACAGGCCGAGCAGGGGCGCCTTCAAATCCCCTGCCACGTCCATCGCGTTGAGCGGATGCACGGGCGTCTTGGGGCTTTCCACGAAGCCATAGAACGAGACGGCGGCCTTCAGATGGGGATTGTGCGCCGCGTATAGCCACACATCGCGCCCGCCCCAGCAGAATCCGACGACACCCAGCGCCCCGGCATCGGCACCCTGCGACGCCGCCCATGCCGCGGACGCATCCAGGTCGCTCAGCATCGTGTCGTCCGGCGCCTTGGCGATCACGTCGCGCACGATGACGCTCGCATCCGTCATCTTCGAAAGATCGGCGATGCGCGCATAGAGTTCGGGCGCGACCGCGAAATAGCCTGCCTTCGCCAGCCGGCGCACGACATCCTTGATGTATTCGTGGACCCCGAAGATCTCCTCCACCACCAGCACCACGGGCCAGTTCGCGCCGGTGGCGGGATGCGCGAAGTAGCCGGGCAGCTTGCCGTCGGCGACGGGGATCTGCACCTCGCCTGCGACGAGTCCCTGCGTATCGGTGTGGATGACCTGGGCCGCCGCGCCATGCGCCGTCGCCGCCGTGAAGCCTGCGATCAGGCTGGTCATGACGAAGCCGCGCCGCGCCAATCCCGGCCGCAGCGCCGCGAGATGCGCCGCCTCGAAATCGTTGTCCATGAAATCTCCCTTCCCGGTCCCGGTCTTCCGCATCATGGCGCGTCCCTCCCGTCCGCCAAGAGGGGCGTGGACATGAAAAGGGCGGGAGATGCCTCCCGCCCCTCGCGGCCATCCCCCGGCCCGACACGCCGCCGCGCGGCGCGCGAAGTCCCGGCGGGCGGTCGGCCGCGTCAGCCCATCGCGGCGCGCAGGTTGCTGTCGATCTTCGCCAGGAAGTCCTGCGTGTTCATCCACTTCTGCTGCGGCCCCACCAGCACCGCGAGGTCCTTCGTCATGAACCCGCTCTCCACCGTCTCGACGCAGACCTTCTCCAGCGTCTCGGCGAACGCGGTGATCTCGGGCGTGCCGTCGAAGCGCCCGCGATAGGCGAGCCCCCGCGTCCAGGCGAAGATCGAGGCGATCGGGTTGGTGGAGGTCTCGCGGCCCTTCTGGTGCTCGCGGAAGTGGCGCGTCACCGTGCCGTGCGCCGCCTCGCTCTCCACCGTCTTGCCGTCCGGGCTCATCAGCACGCTGGTCATCAGGCCCAGGCTGCCGAAGCCCTGCGCGACGATGTCGCTCTGCACGTCGCCGTCGTAGTTCTTGCAGGCCCACAGGTAGCCGCCGCTCCACTTCAGCGCGCAGGCCACCATGTCGTCGATCAGCCGGTGCTCGTAGGTCAGGCCGGCGGCGTCGAACTTGGCCTTGAACTCGGCGTCGAAGATCTCCTGGAACACGTCCTTGAACATGCCGTCATAGGCTTTGATGATCGTGTTCTTGGTGGACAGGTACACCGGGTATTTGCGCGCCAGCCCGTAGTTGAACGAGGCGCGCGCGAAGCCTTCGATCGAGTGGCGGGTGTTGTGCATCCCCATCGCCACGCCGGGGCCCTTGAAGTCGTGAACGTCGATGACCTGCGCCTTCGATCCGTCCGCCGGCTGATAGACCAGCGTGACCTTGCCGGGGCCGGGGATCTTGGTCTCGGCCGCGCGGTAGATATCGCCGTAGGCGTGGCGGCCGATCACGATGGGCTGCGTCCAGTGCGGCACCAGCCGGGGCACGTTGCTGCAGATGATCGGCTCGCGGAAGATCGTGCCGTCCAGGATGTTGCGGATGGTGCCGTTCGGGCTGCGGTACATCCGCTTCAGCTTGAACTCCTCCACCCGCGCCTCGTCCGGCGTGATGGTGGCGCATTTCACGCCGACGCCGTACTGCTTGATGGCGTTTGCCGCGTCCACCGTCACCTGGTCGTCGGTCTGGTCGCGATACTCGATCCCCAGATCGAAGTATTTCAGATCGATGTCCAGGTAGGGCAGGATCAGCTTGTCCTT
>JAFEFJ010000273.1 GCA_018240635.1 Pseudomonadota bacterium
AAATGCGAGGCCAGGAAGCCCACCGCGCGCAGCACTTCGAACGCCTCGTCGCAGCCGGCGCAGTCGGGCGTCGCGTCGTCCGCCACGCCGAACACGTGCCGGAACAGACCCGTCTTCTCGGCGAAGGTGTCGGCCACCAGCCGCTCCGTCGGCGCGAAGCCGAAATCGGGCGTCAGCGCGACGCGCAGGCGCGACAGATCGACCGGCGGCAGGATTGCGAAATCCTCCGCCCGGCGCACCTCCTTGCCGAACACCGTGGTGGCCAGCGGATCGCCCGCATCGTCGCTCGCCATCGCCGCCAGCAGCAGGCTCGCGTCCGGCACGTTGCGCGCCATCGGCCCCAGCACCGGCAGGTTGCTCCACCCGGTCCCGCGCCGCTCGTTCGGCACCAGGCCGGGGGTCGGGCGGTAGCCGACGATGCCGCAGAACGCCGCCGGGTTGCGCAGCGACCCGCCGGTGTCCGATCCGCTCGCGATCGGCACCATGCCGGTCGCCAGCGCCACCGCCGACCCGCCGGACGAGCCCGCGGCCGAGCGCGTCGGATCGAACGGATTGCCCGTCGCGCCGTACACCACGTTGCGCGTGTTCGCGCCCGCGCCCCATTCCGGCACGTTGGTCTTGCCCACGACGATGGCGCCCGCCGCGCGGATGCGCGCGACGGTGCCCTGGTCCTCGGCCGGCACGTGGTCGCGGAAGATCGGGCTGCCGGAGGTGCTGCGCAGCCCCGCCACCATCTCCAGGTCCTTGATGCCGATGGGCAGGCCGTGCAGCAGCGGCAGCTCGTCGCCCCGCGCCACCGCCGCGTCCGCCGCCTTGGCCGCCGCGCGGGCGCGGTCGAAGTCGCGCGCCACCATCGCGTTCACCGCGGGGTCGATCCGCTCGATGCGGGCGATGCAGCTTTCCAGCAGCTCGGTCGGCGCAAGCTGCTTGCGGCCGATCAGCGCGCGCGCCTCGATGGCCGTCAGGTCGCAAGGTTCGGTCATGGTGTGCCCTCCCTCAGTAGCCCAGCGCCATGCCGTCCTTGCGCGGCTCCGAGCCGCCGACCAGACAGCCCCGCGCGCGGTCGATCCAGATCGCCTGCCCGCCGCCATGCGGCCGTTCGGCGCCCGCGATGCTGTGCCCCAGCGCCGACAGCGCCGCCAACACGTCCGCCGGCACGCCGCGTTCCACCTCCAGCTTGCCGGCGTAGGGAAAGACGCGGGGCAGATCGAGCGACTCCTGAATGTCGAGCCCGTATTGCAGGAAGTTGGTCAGGAACCAGGTCTGGCCCATCGGCTGGAAATGCCCGCCCATCACGCCGTAGGGCATCACCGCGTGCTGCCCGCCGTCCGGCGTCTTCTGCATCACCATGCCGGGGATGATCGTGTGCATCGGGCGCTTGTTCGGCGCGATGCAGTTCGGGTGGCCGCGCTGCACGCGGAAGCCGAAGCCGCGGTTGTGCAGCATCACGCCCGAGGCTTCCGCCAGGATGCCCGAGCCGAAGGACTGGAACAGCGAGTTGATGAACGAACACGCATTCCCGTCGCGGTCCACGACGCAGAGATAGACGGTGTCGCGGTGCGGCGGCAGCAGCGACTCGCCCGGCGCGGGCAGCACCGCCATCGCGCGGTCGTCGCGGATCAGCGCGCGCTGCGCGGCGAGGTAGCCGGCGCTGGTCAGGTGATCGACCGCCACATCGACATGCGCGGGATCGGCCAGGAAGGCGTCGCGGTCGCGGTACACCAGCCGCGCCGCCTCGGTGTGGCGGTGCATCCGGATCGCGCCCAGCGGCCCGTCCGGCGCGTCGCCCAGCCCTTCCAGGATGCCCAGCATCATCAGCACCAGCAGGCCCGAGCCGTTGGGCGGGCACTGGTACACCTCGTAGCCGTTCCAGCTTGCGTGGATCGGCTTGACGAACTCCGCGACGGTGCGCCCGGCGGCGAAGTCCTCCTCGGTCTGGGTGCCGCCCTTGGCGCGCAGCGCCGCCACCATGTCGGCGGCGATGGGGCCTTCGTAGAAGGCGCGCGCGCCGTGCTTGGCGATGGCGCGCAGCGTCTCGGCCAGCGCCGGCTGCACGAACAGGTCGCCCGGCTTCGGCGCCTGGCCGCCCGGCAGGAAGGCGTGCGAGCCGTTCTTGCGCAGCTTCTCGACCGCCCGCTCCCAGTCCCACGCCACCTTGGCGTGGACCGGCCAGCCCTCGGCGGCGAAGCGGATGGCGGGCTGCAGCAGCTCATCGAGCCCCTTGCGCCCATGCGCGGCCAGCAGCGTCTCCCAGGCCGACACCGCGCCCGGGATCGTCACCGTATGCGGCGAGGTGTTCTCCAGCGCGCGGATCTGCCGGTCCTCGAACCAGTCGATCGTCGCGGCGCCGGCGGCGCGGCCCGACCCGTTGAGCGCGATCACCTCGCCGGTGCCGGCGGGGGCATACAGGCAGAAGCAGTCGCCGCCGATGCCGGTCGATTGCGGCTCGATCACGCCCAGCACCGCGACCGCGGCCACGGCGGCGTCCAGCGCGTTGCCGCCGGCCCGCAGCACGTCCAGCGCCGTCAGCGTCGCCGCGGGCATCGAGGTTGCCGCCATCGCCCCCGTCGCATACACCGCGCTGCGGCCGGGCAGATGAAAGTCGCGCATCGTCTGGACGTCCTTTCTCGGGCTGAGACGCGCCGCTGGCGAAGCGCGCCGTCTTTTCTTTGATCCGTTCGCCGCACGGGGACAAGCCGGATGACCGAAACGATCCAGTATCAGGACTTCGAGCGCGTGGATATCCGGGTCGGCACGATCGTCGATGCCCAGCCCTTCCCGCAGGCGCGCAAGCCGGCGATCAAGCTCACGATCGATTTCGGCCCGGAGATCGGCACGAAGAAGTCCTCGGCGCAGATCACCGTCCACTACAAGCCCGACCAGCTCATCGGCCGGCAGGTCTGCGCGGTGGTGAACTTCCCGCCGCGCCAGATCGGCCCCTTCATCAGCGAGGTGCTGACGCTGGGCATGCCCGACGAGGAAGGCGCCGTCGTGCTGGTCAGGCCCGACCTGAAGGTGCCGAACGGCGGCAGGCTGTTCTGAGATGGCCGAGCACTACTACACGGTCACCTGGGACCAGCTGCACCGCGACGCCCGCGCGCTGGCCTGGCGGCTGATCGGCGCGGGGCCCTTCGCCGGCATCGTCGCGATCACCCGCGGCGGCCTGATCCCGGCGGCGATCGTCGCGCGCGAGCTGGAATGCCGCCTGATCGAAAGCGTCTCGGTCGCCACCTACGACGAGGAGCACCGCGGCACCCCGGTCGTCACCAAGGCCCCGATCGCGGCGGGCGACGGCACGGGCTTCCTGATCGTGGACGACCTCGTGGACACCGGCGCCACCGCCCGCGTGGTGCGCGAGATTCTGCCGAAGGCGCACTTCGCCTGCGTCTACGCCAAGCCCGCGGGACGGGCGCTGGTGGACACCTTCATCACCGAGGTCTCGCAGGACACCTGGATCCTGTTCCCATGGGACACCGAACCGCAATTCGTCGCCCCGCTGGCGAAGCGGGGTGGGCGGTAGGGCGGTAGGGCGGTCGCCCGCCGCTCGACATCGCGCGGACGCGTTTCTATATCTGAAGCTGATTTCTAGAAACGCGAGAGCGTCATGGCGCTGAGCTTGAAGGACAAGGAGACCGACCGTCTTGCCCGGGCGGTCGCGGCGCTGACCGGAGAGACGCTGACCGACGCCGTGCGCGTGGCGCTGGCCGAGCGGCTTGAGCGCGTCCGCCTGCGCCAGGGCGAAACCGCCGGGCTCGCCGAGCGTCTGATGGAGATCGGCCGGCATTGCGCAGCCCTTCCGGACCTCGATCCGCGCAGTCCCGAGGAGATCGTGGGCTACGACGAAAACGGCATGTGGTGATGGTCGTCGATACCTCCGCCATCGTCGCGGTGCTGCTGGCCGAGCCGGATGCCGAGCCCATCGCCAGGGCGCTGGCCGAGGCGCGCACCCGCCTGATCTCGGCAGTCACGCGGGTCGAACTCTCCTGCGTCATCGAGGGCCGCAAGGGCGAGGCAGGACGGCGGGATCTCGACCGGTTTCTGGGCGGCGGCGGCTTCGAGGTCGTTGCCGTCACGGCGCACCAGGCCGATCTCGCGATCGAGGCGTTCCGCCGCTACGGCAAGGGGCGCCATCCCGCCGGACTGAACATCGGCGACTGTTTCTCGTACGCGCTGGCCGCGGCGACCGATCACCCGTTGCTGTTCAAGGGGAGCGACTTCGCCAGAACCGACGTGCGCGCGGCGATGCCCGGCGGCCGATCCGCTTCGTAAGAAACGAAACTCCCGGTCAGATCGTCCAGCTCTCCGCGCCCTGCGGCGTGAAGTGGACGGAGTCCGCGTCCGCCCCGGCGGCGTTCAGCGCGCGGATCACGCCGATGCGCCTGTGCGGGGGCACGATGAACATCATGAACCCGCCGCCGCCCGCGCCCGAAACCTTGCCGCCGATGGCGCCGTGAGCGAAGGCGGTCTCGTACAGCTCCTCGATCAGTCCGGTGCTGATGCCTGCCGCGGTCTGCTTCTTCGCGAGCCACGAGCGGTTCAGGATCTCCGCCATGCGCGGGATCTGCCCGCGCAGCAGCGCCTCCTTCATCTCGATGGCATCCGCCTTCAGCCGGTGCAGGCTTTCGAGCGAGTTGCCGGTGGGCGCGGTCATCCGCCGCTGCTGCTCGGCGATGATTTCCTCCGACCGGCGGGAGACGCCGGTGAAGGCGATCACCATCGAGGTTTCAAGCTCGTTCGCGACCGGGGCCGGCACGCGCAGCGGATTGACGATCACGCGGTCGCCGGCATGGAACTCGATGAAGTTGATGCCGCCGAAGGTCGCCGCGTACTGGTCCTGCTTGCCGCCGGCGAGACCCAGGTCGATCCGCTCGATCTCGAAGGCCAGATGCGCCACGTCGTACGGGCCGAGCGGCGCCGCGTAGTAGGTCGTCAGTGCCTCCACCAGCGCCACCACCAGCGCCGAGGACGATCCCAGGCCCGAGCCCGCCGGCGCATCGACGAACGACGTGATCCGCATCGGCGCGATGGCGCCGCCCGCGAAGTCGCGCGCCATCCGGCGCAGCACGCCCGCATGCAGCTTCAGCCGCGCCGCGGCGATCGCATCCATGTGGCAGTCGTAGGTTTCCGACAGGTCGAGGTCGGGGGCGACGAAATGCACGCG
>JAFEFJ010000274.1 GCA_018240635.1 Pseudomonadota bacterium
CAAGGTTTCGATCCGCGCCCCCGCGCAGGGGGCGACGATCCCGACAGCCGTATCCCTAAGCCCGGCAGCGTTTCGATCCGCGCCCCCGCGCAGGGGGCGACGCGTGAGGTTGGTATCCACGATCCCGATGCCAGCGTTTCGATCCGCGCCCCCGCGCAGGGGGCGACCGTCGCTCGTCTAACTCGCTATTCACAATGTCAAAAGAGCCACAATTGCGCGAACAGGCCCAACGTGAAGGTCAGTTCCGATGCAGTGTCGATCGTCCGCAGCATAACCCCCTCAATACAAGGAATTCTTTGGCGCGCGAACCTCTCAGGATTCTCGCGGTCGCCTGTGGTTCGCGCGCCGATGAATATCGGGATCAGAAGACCAGGGGTCCTTCTAGGTCCGGCGTGGGCTTGGCGCCGACATGTTCCACACGCCGGCGCCCCTCGGCGCCTAGGCGGTAGAAGCGCAGGCTGTCGTGCTCGGCATCGATCTCGGTCAAAAGCCTCGCCCGCAGAGCGGCCCACTGCGCGGGGTCGACCTCGCACTCGAAAACCGAATTCTGCACTCGCTGCCCGTAGTCCAGGCAGGCACGCCCCACGCGGCGCAGACGCCTTCGCCCGGCGGCGTCCTGCGTGCTGACGTCATAGGTGATGAGCACCAGCATCGCACGCCTATTTCCAGAAAAACGCCGGGTATCCGTCCAGATCGCCGCGCAGGTGGCGCGCCAGAAGCTGCGCCTGTAACGAAGCAACCAGTCCCAGCGGAACCGTCTCGCCGAAGAACGGATGACGCAATTCCTCGCGCTTGCGTTCCTGCCAGGCGGTCAACACCCGCTTGCGCGCGTCATCGGTCAATCGCACGGCGCCCGTGCCCTCCACCACGAAATCGCCGGATGCCAGCTGGCGGCGGTTGACCAGACTGAGCGCCAGCCGGTCCGCGAGCACCGGTCGAAGCTCCTCCATCAGATCCTGCGCCAAGCTGGCGCGGCCGGGCTTGTCGGCATGAAGGAAGCCAACCTGCGGATCGAGCCCGTGCGTCTCCAGCGCCGAGCGGCAGTCGTGGCCGAGCATGGCATACAGGAAGGACAGCAGCGCATTCATCCGGTCCAGCGGCGGCCGGCGCGAGCGGACGGTGAAGGCGAACGCATCGCCGTCCACCCGGACCAGAGCGCCAAAGACGCCGAAATAGGCGAGCGCCGCCTCGCCTTCCAGCCCCCGCAGGCCGGCGGTATCGAGCGTTACGAGGCATCGGCGGCCGACATCAGTGAGCCGGCGCTCGACCGTTTCCATCCCGCCTCGCCATGCGTCTGCGCTGGTGTCGCCATGGTCGCGTAGGGCGCGGCGGATCACCGCGCGCTGGTTGGCGACCTTGGCGGTAACGATCGCGCGCACGATCGGCACGGTGGCCGCGGGATCATCGGCGGTGCGGTACTGCCGCCGCCGCAGCAGAACGTTGCCGCTGCGCGGCCCCTCGATCCGCGCGAGAAAGCGCCCGTTGGGATCGAGATGGGAGAGCCCGATGCCCGCCTCGGCGCAGGCCGCCATCAGCGCCGGCGAGGCGCCGGCCCGGCCAAAGCTGACAACACCTTCCAGAAGATGCAGTGGCACGCGGCCGATTTCCGCGCCATCGGACTCCACCACAAGATTGGCGCCGTCCTTGCGCAACCAGGCATGTTCCCGCGTGACATAGATCGTGTTGCGCAGCTTGCGCATCGCCTACCCGGCCAATTGCCGCCGCAGCCAGCCCGCTACTTTGTCGGGCTGCTGCAAACGCTCCGGACAGCACTGATCGTGCAGCGAGCAGTACCGGCAGCCCGGCGAGAGGACCGGCGCCGGCGTGATGCCCGCGGCCATCATGGCACGGGCACGGGACGCGATATCTTGCGTGAGCGCGCGCAGCGTCGCATCGAAGACGACGTCCGTGCGGCGGCGCGTCTCGCCGTAGAAGAGCGCGCCCTGCGGCACCGGGCAGCCGCACATTTCTTCCAAGCAGATCGCCTGGGCGCAAAGCTGCACCTCGTCGGCGCGATGCGGCTTCGGCTTGCCGCGCTTGTATTCCACGGGAAACGGCCGCGGCGGCGTGCCGTGGAACTCCACCACATCGGCGCGGCCCGCGACCCCGAGGGTGAAGGACCGCAGCGCGACACCGCGCTCGATCCGCACGCCCGGCCGCCGCTCCATCCCGCCCGCATCGACGCGCGTGTGCAGCAGATGCCCCTCGATGGTGCGCGCGTCATCCGCCCAGATCTGTTCGACATGGATCAGCGCGCATTGCCGCGGGCAGAACAGGTAGTGCTGCAAGGCGGAGAGCGGAATGAGCGCGTCCTCCGCGGCCGGATCGGGTACGGCGGCGGCCACGGCGCCGGCGCGTCAGATGAGTCGCCGCACCGTGATGCCCGCGGGCAGGTCGGTGTCGTTGACCTCCACCTTGTAGTCGGCAAAGCCGCGCGGCGGTCCCTCGGCGCCGGGCTGGCGCGCGACATGCACACGGTCGAACAGAAGATGCGCCGGCGCGTTGCCCAGGTCGCTCTCGTGTTCGAAGACGATCAGGCCACGGGCGGTCATTTCCCCGCGCGCCGCCGCGCGATCATGGTCGAACATGTTCGCCAGCGCGTCCCACAGCAGGGCGAGATCGTCGTCCGAGAAGCCGGTGCCCTTCTTCGGATCGTTTGCGAGCCGGGCGGAGACGAAGCCGTGCGCGCGATACAGGCCGTAAGGCACGATGTGTTTGCGGCCCATCGTGCGGTCGTTCTGCAGCGCATCCTTTTCGTTGGTGACGGAGCTGCGGGTGATGGTGACCTCCATCGGCACGACGGGGTCGACGCTTTCGGCGAACGTGATCTGCACCGGCCCGCGCACCTGTCCGGCGTTGACCTCGGTCGACATCACCGCCCCGAAGGTGCGGATATCGAAGAAGTTGTCGCACATCCAGCGGGTCAGCTCGCGCGCCTTGGCTTCGTCCTTGGGCAGCTTCTTCGCCTCGGGGGTCAGGGCAAGCGCCGCATAGGCCCGCCGGTGCGCCAGGTTCAGCACGGCGCGTTCCTGCATGTAGATGTCGAAGCCTGACACCTCGCCGCGCGTCATGGCGACGTAGTTGCGGATCTTGCGCTTCAGCGCGACATCGGTGACGAGGCCACGGCTGGTTTCCGGGTCCAGGCGCGGCATGTTGCCGGCATCCGGGTCGCCGTTCGGATTGCCGTTGCGGACATCGAACAGATAGACGAAATCGTAGCGGTGGCTGATCGGGGTGAGCATGGGTCAGTCCTCCTCCGAAGTGTCCGCCACGGCATCCGCCGCGTCGATCTCGGCGGGGACGTCCTTCTTGTGCAGGAAGGCCGCCCGCTGATGGTAGTAGCCGAGCGCGAACAGCCCCTGCTGTTCCAACGTCAGCGTCTTGGGAAAGACGGTCAGACCGGCCACCACCTCCGCGACGCGGTCCTCGAACCACTCGGCAAGCCCCGCCCCCGTTGCCGAGCGGACCTTCTTGCTGTGATTGCGCGCGTTACGGATCAGGGAGGGGAAGACGATCGCCGGCGTAGCGGAAGCCGAGGCGTAGAATCGATCCCGGATCGTGGCATTGCGCTGCCCGAGCGCGGCGCGCTGGAGACGCTCCAGAACCGAGAACAGGCGGCCCAGACGATACGCCGCCTCCTTGTTGGCGGGATCATGCGACACGGGAACATCCTCCGTGAAAAGACCCTTGCGATGGGCGCGGGCGAGACAGGCTTTCAACAGGCAGATCCGAAGCTCGCTCACCTTCTCGCGCGTGCGTCCGGTTGCCCGGTCCTGCGCATCCTGGTCTGAGCGCAATCGCATCACGGCCTGGGCCAGCAGCGAGCGCGGATACGGCAGGCCGGTCAGTATCGCGCGCATGAACTCGCCGTTCAGATGGTCCGGCACGTTCTCGGCGTCGCCCTGCGCGGCCAGTTCCAGCAGCAGTGCGCGGATCGAGGGCGGCCACAGGCGGGGCGGCGGGTCGAGGCGCAGGTCGTTCCAGTGTTCCGTGAAGCGGGCAGCCAGGTCGCCGATCGATTGCTGCATCCAGAACCGCACCGACAACCGCGCCGCATTGGCGCTGAGGCCGAGGACATAGACGCGCGTCGCCGGATCGACCTTCGGCGCGGCATCGCGCAGCGGCTTGCCCTGCTCCATCTGCTGCAGGATGGTCTTCACGGCGTCGGTTTCGGTGGCTTCATCCGCAGGCTGTGAATCGAACAGGCCGCCGGCGATCCGCTCGGCCTCCGAGGTGTCCGCCCAGAAGACCACCGTGACGTTGCCCAGGCGGACGCGGTTGCGATACTCCACCCAGCCCTTGGCGTTCGTTCCCGAAGGTGAGAGGAGGGCATTCAGCGCGGTTGCGTAGGCGAAGGCGGCGTGCTCGGACACCGGCGCGTTACCGCCCTGCGTGTTGCCGTAGGAATTGAAGGCATCGAGGTTGAAGGAGACCAGCGAAGCACCGGAGGATTGCGCGCCGGGGACGCCCTTGATCGACGGATGCAGGCGCGCGATCGGGGCCGTTGCGCCGGTAACCAGGCACATGGCGGTAGGCGCATCCGGATCGGTGGCGGCGGCCCGCGCCACGGCGGCGCGTGCGGCGGGACGGTCGTGGATGAAGCCGATGTCGCCATCCAGCCGGAAGGCGACATTCTGGTCCAGCATGTCGGCGGCGTGGTCCAGCGCGTCGTAACGTTCGGGCTGCCAGCCGCGCAGGAAGCGCAGCAGCGCCAGGCAGCCGGGGTCATCGGTTTCGGCGAGCAGGACCTCGTGGCGGGCGATGAAGGCGGCGTGTTCCTGCCGCGTGCGCTCCGCGTCGCGCGCCTGCCGTGCCGGCGTCGCCGCCGGATCGGGCGCCGTGCGGCCCAGCACGTAGGAGGTCTTGTCCCAAAACGTGCCGCTGTCGATCGCGACGGTTCGCTTCGGCGGCAGCGGCGCCCGGGGCTCGATCCGAGGCCGCAGCTTCTTGCCCTCCAGTCGACGTTCGTCGTCGACGCCGACCACCTGGCCGCCGGCATCCAGCTTCAGCGTAAACGCGATCTGCGCCGGACCGAAGCCAGGTTCCGGAGCCTCTCCCTCGGCAGCCATCCGCTCGTAGCGCGCGGCCAGCGCCTGCAGAATGCTCACCCGACGACGCCCGCATCGTCCGGGGCGGGCACCTCGATCAACCC
>JAFEFJ010000275.1 GCA_018240635.1 Pseudomonadota bacterium
TCGGCGCGCATGTCGGCCAGCAGCGCGTTCACCGCGTCCCTGTCGAAGCGCGAGAAGCGCTGATACAGGCTGCGCACCACCTCGTAGCCTACCGGCGCGCGCAGGAAGCCGATGGCGCTGCCCACGCCCGCGCCCGCCGGCACCAGCACGCGCGCGACGCCGATCTTCTCCGCGACGCGGTAGGCGTGCACCGGCCCGCCGCCGCCGAAGGCGATCAGCGTGCGGCCCTCGTAGGTCTTGCCGGACTCGATGGCGTGCACGCGCGCGGCGTTCGCCATGTTCTCGTCCACCATCTCGATCACGCCGAGCGCCGCCATCCCGGCATCGAGCCCAAGCCGCTCGCCCACCGCGCGGTGCAGCGCGCCCGCCGCCGCCGCCTCGTCGAGCTTCATCGTGCCGCCCGCGAAGCGCGCTGGGTCGTAGCGCCCCAGCAGCAGGTTGGCGTCCGTCACCGCCGGGTTCTGCCCGCCGCGCCCGTAGCAGGCCGGGCCCGGATCGGCGCCCGCGCTCTGCGGCCCCACGGTGATGCGCCCCATCCCGTCCACCGCCGCGATCGAGCCGCCGCCCGCGCCGATCTCCACCATGTCGATCACCGGAATCCGCAGCGGCAGCCCCGAGCCCTTGCGGAACCGCCCGACGCGCGCGACCTCGAAGGTGCGGGCGGTCTGCGGCTTGTGGTCGTCGATCAGGCACACCTTCGCGGTGGTGCCGCCCATGTCGAAGGACAGCACCGCCTTCTCGCCGCACAGCTTCGCCACATGGGCGGAGAAGATCGCCCCGCCCGCCGGGCCGCTCTCCACCAGCCGGATCGGGAAGCGGCAGGCGGTTTCGATGGTGGTCAGCCCGCCGCCCGAGAGCATCAAAAACACGGGTGCGGCCAGTCCCATCGCGCGCAACTCGGACTCCAGCCGCCGCAGGTAGCTCGCCATCAGCGGCTGCACATAGGCGTTGGCAGCGGTGGTGGAGAAGCGCTCCCACTCGCGCATCTCGGGCGACACTTCGCTGGAAAGCGAGATCGGCATGTCCGGCATCGCCTCGGCCAGGATCGCGCGGACGCGCTGCTCGTGCACGGGATTGACGAAGGCGTGCAGCAGCCCGACGGCCACGCTCTGCACGCCCTCGCGCTGCATTACCGGCACCAGCGCGCGCACCGCCGCCTCGTCCAGCGGGCGCAGCACGCGGCCCTCGTTGTCCAGCCGCTCCGGCACCGTCAGGCGCAGATGGCGCGGCACCAGCGGCTCGGGCAGCACGATGTTCAGGTCGTACTGGTCGTAGCGGCTCTCGTTGCCCATCGCGAGCACGTCGCGGAAGCCCTGCGTCGTCACCAGCGCCGTCCGCGCGCCCTTGCGCTCGATCAGCGCGTTGGTCGCCAGCGTCGTGCCGTGGATCAGGATGCCCACGTCGCCGGGCGCAAGCCCCGCGGCGGCCAGCACCGCGCGCACCCCCTCCAGCACGCCCTTCTCGGGCGCGGCAGGGGTGGTCAGCACCTTCACGGTGGTGCGGCGTCCGCCGTGCTCCAGCGCAAGATCGGTGAACGTGCCGCCGATATCGACGGCAAGGCGGGCAGACGGCATGGGGCGGAAATCCGAAACTGTGTGCAGCGCAGTGAAGCCCGCCGGCGCGTCCGCCGCAACGGGATCGCTCGACCTGCGGGGCCGTTCTCGGCCACGATCCGCCTTTCCGGGGCAGCGGAGGGGCGCATGGACCGCAATTCGGTGGATTGGCGCGGCTACTGGGTGGCGGCGCCCACGCCGTTCGACCGCTCGGGCGCGCTGGACGAGGGCGCGTGGCGCGCGCTCCTGCGGATGTACCTCGCGGACGGCATCCACGGCATCCTGGTCAACGGCACCACCGGCGAGTGGTTCGCGCAGACCCCGGCCGAGCGCCGGCGCGTCGCCGAGATCGCGGTCGAGGAACTCGGCGGACGCATGCCCGTGGTGATCGGCTGCACCACCTACACCGCCGCCGACACTGCCGAGCTTGGCGGCCACGCCCAGGCCATCGGCGCCGACGGCATCCTGTCCACCCCGCCCCCCTACGCCGTGCCGACGCCGCGCGAGATCGTGGCGTTCTACCGCGACGTGGCCGAGGCCGTGGACCTGCCGCTGATGGTCTACAACTGGGCGCGCGGCGTGGTGGTGGAGATCACCGCCGACACCGCCGCCGAGCTGGCCGCCATCGAGCGCGTGGCGGCGATCAAGGACAGCACCGCCAACCGCGCGCAGGCGATGGAGACGCTGCAACGGGTCGTCGGGCAGGTCCGCGTCTTCGGCGGCTTCATCAACCGCCCCGGCCTCGCGCTGCTGCGCGAGATCGGCGGCGACGGCAACATCGACGGCGCGGGCCTCGGCGCGCGCTTCGCGGTGCGCTTCTACGAGGCGTTCTGGGCGGGCGACCTGCCCGCCGCCCGCGCGGCGGCGGACGCCTACACGGCGCTGATGTCCCGCCTGATCAACCCGGACTGGAGCGGGCGCTTCGGCTCGCCGCAGGCGCAGATCAAGGCGGCGATGAACCTGCTCGGCCAGCCCGGCGGCTACCCCCGCCGCCCGCTGCTGCCGATCGAGGACCCGGAAGCCCTCGCCGCGCTGAAGGGCGTGCTCAGGGAGTCGGGGCTGTAGCGCGCGCCGCGCCCGCCTCAATACCCCCCGCTGCCACCGCCCATGCCGCCGCTGCCGTTCGCGGGCGCCGGCCGCTCGCTCGTGGTCTTGCCGCCGCCCGACCCGGCATCCGTCGCCGCGCAGCCCGGCAGCCCGAGCATCGCGAGCGTCAGCAGCAGCGCCGCCGCACAGGCCGTGGCATAGAGCGTCCGCATCGGTCGCGCCTCCCATTCCATGCACGAAGACGCGCAATGCCCGGCGATAATTCCCGGGAATAACGGGCGCCGCCGCGGCGTCCGCTGATCGGGCCGAGGGGAGACGGGTTTGTCCGGCGTCATCGCGGAGATCGAGGCATGCATCCCGGCGCTGCGCCGCTACGCCGCCGCCCTGCTGCGCGACCGGCAGGAGGTGGACGACCTGGTGCACGACTGCCTCGTCCGCGCGCTCGACCAGCTGCATACCTGGCGGCAGGACAGCAACCTGCGCGCCTGGCTGTTCTCGATCCTGCACAACCTGTTCGTCAGCCGCCTGCGCAAGAACAAGGTCCGCGGCACGCCGGAGCCGCTCGACAATCTCCCCGACGGCGTGGCCGGGATGCCGCCGCGCCAGGACCTGCATATGGAAAGCCGTGACCTGATGCGTGCCTTGGACGCGCTGCCGGTGGAGCAGCGCACCGTTCTGCTACTCGTGGCGCTGGAGGATCTGTCCTACGCCGACGCCGCCCGCGTCACCGGCGTGCCGATCGGCACCGTGATGTCCCGCCTCTCCCGCGCCCGCGAGAAGCTGCGTGAAAGCGTGGACGGCGCCGGCAAGGCGCGCCCCGTGCTGCGGAGGGTGATGTGAGCGGAACCCAGCCGATCCGCGAGGAGGATCTGCACGCCTACGTGGACGGGCAGCTCGAGCCCGCGCGCCGTCCGGCGGTCGAGGACTATCTCGCCGCCACCCCGGCCGCGGCGGCGAAGGTCGCCGCCTACGCCGCGCAGCGGAATGCGCTGCACGCCGCCTTCGATGCGCGCGCCGCCGAGCCGTTGCCGCCCGAACTCGATCTCTCGCGCCTGCTCGAAACCCGCCTTGCGCGCCGCCGCGCGCCCTGGCGCCTCGCCGCCGCCTCGGCCGCCTTCCTGCTGATCGGCGCGGCGGCCGGCTGGGCGCTGCGCGGCGCCACGCTCGTCGCCAACGAGGCCCCGCCGATGGCGCGGTTCGCCCAGCAGGCGCTCGCCACCCATGCGGTCTACGCCGTGGATCGCCGCCACCCGGTCGAGGTGCAGGCCGCCGAACGCGAGCATCTGGTGCGCTGGCTGTCCAACCGGCTCGACCGCGACGCCTCGCCGCCCGACCTTTCGTCCATCGGCTACCACCTGATCGGCGGCCGCCTTCTCGCCACCGAGCGCGGCGGACCCGCGGCGCTGTTCATGTACGAGAACGAAGCGCATGTGCGCCTCAGCGTCATCCTCCGCCCGATGGCCCCGGCGCTGCACGCCCCGCGCACCGAGATCGCGCGCGGCGAGACGCATCTTTGCGGCTGGATCGACAACGGCCTCGGCTACGCCGTGGTCGCCGCGATGCCGGATGCCGAGATCGACCGCGCCTCCGACCTGATCCGCAAGGAACGGGACCGCGCCGGGTAAGGAGCGCGATCGCCTCCCGCCGCTCCACGCTCAGAACGCGCTGGTTATCTCGAAAAATATCTGGTTTCGAGTGAAATTATAGATCGAGTCGTTCGAAACGCGCTCGGTATACCGATAGTCCACGCCGAGAACCAGGCGCGGCGTCAGTTGGTAGCGCAGGCCAGCCGACATGTCGCCCTCGCTGTCAATCCGCGGCGACTGCGCGAAGACGCTGGCGGAATAGGCCGCGCGGACGATCCCGCGCCACCGCTCGGCAAGCTGCTGCTCGATCCGCCCGCCAACCACCGTGTAGATGTAGGCAGGACTTCCCGGCAGCGTCGTCTCCTCGATCGAACGATCGAGGAACAGCACCACCGCGGTACTGTCGCCCGGCTCCCACCGCAGATAGGCGCTCGCCGCGGGCGTGACGATCTGCTGGAATCGCGGGTCCTGGTAGGACCGTGCCATCACGCCGACGGATAGCTCGCCGGTCACCGTGGGCAGCAGGCTGAATCGCGTGCCGATGCCGGCGCGAAACCCGCCCGAATCGCGATAATAGCCGAAGTCGTCGGGCTGCTGGTCGTATTGCCGGATATCGCCCAGCGCCTCGACATAGGGGCGGAACGACTGCCGCTCGTTGTCCAGCAGCAGAAAGCCGAACGTGTAGCGGGTCCGGTTGCGGTCCTGGTTGTTGATCTCGCCGTTCGCGCCCTGAACGTTGTCGAACGTCAGATGCTGGATCGCCGTGCCGACGCGCAGCGAGTAGACATCCATGTTGTGGATCACGCCGGCATAGGCGTCGTACTCGTGATAGAGCGTGGGCGTCAGCCCCTCGACCGCGTCCGGCGAGGCCCGGTCCTCGTGCTCCTGCAGCGCCGCGCCGCCCAGCAGGACCTGGGTGGCGGCGGAGGCATCGATCGTGCCATCCACCAGCGCGTGCCAATC
>JAFEFJ010000276.1 GCA_018240635.1 Pseudomonadota bacterium
GCCGCGACGGACGTCGGCAGGCGACGCTGATCCAGGCCGAGCATCTTGCCGTCGTCGCAGCTTTCCTCGGCCGCGACGCGCTCGACCCCGCGCCGCTGCGGCGCAACCTGGTTGTGGCGGGGATCAACCTGCTCGCGCTGAAGGGCCGCGTCGTGCAGGTGGGCGGCGCGCGGCTGGAGATCCTGGACGACTGCCATCCCTGCTCGCGCATGGAGGAGGCGCTCGGCCCCGGCGGCTACAACGCGATGCGCGGCCTTGGCGGCGTGACGGCGCGGGTGCTGGCGGGCGGCGTGCTGCGCCTCGGCGATCCGGTGGTTCGGCTCGATGGCGATGACGCTGGCGACGGCGACGGCGATGGCGCTGGCGCTTGAGGCGCTGCCCTACGCGCCCGCGCAGGACGGGGTGCGGCTTGCGGTGCGCATCGTGCCCCGCGGCGGGCGCGGCGCGATCGACGGCGTGACGCGCGACGCGGCGGGCCGCCCCGCGCTTCAGGTCCGCGTCGCCGCCCCGCCGGCGGATGGCGCGGCGAACGCCGCGCTGATCGCGCTGCTGGCGGACGCGCTCGGACTGCGCAAGTCCGATGTCTCGATCCTCTCCGGCGCGACCTCCCGCCGGAAGCAGCTTCTCCTGTCGGGCGACTCTGCCGCGCTCCTGCCCCGCCTCGCCGCCCTCTGCGGCGCCTGAGCCTCCCGCCCGGTCAGCCCGGGGGCGCGGGCACCAGGCCGTGCCGCAGCATCACCGCCTTCATCTTCTCCGGGTCGGGCGGGCCGCTGCCGATCATTGCCGCCATCTCGCGGAAATACTCGGGGCCGAGCACGCCCGGCGTCAGCAGGCACAGGCAGCGCGCCTCCGCGCCGCTGCGGTTGTCGAAGCCGTGCACCGCGCCGCGCGGGATGAACAGCGTCTCGCCGGGCGCGATCGCATGCGGCACGCCGTCGAGCGTGAAGGTCACGGTGCCCGCCAGTCCGTACACGGTCTCGTCCCAGTTCCGGTGATGGTGCGGCACCGGCATCCGCCCGGATGGCTGCAGCGTCATCTCGAACAGGTCGAGCCCGCCGCCGGTGTCGTGCTTGGTGCGCAGGAACTTCAGCGTGATCGCACCCATCCGGATGGTCTCGGTCATAGCCGCGCTCCCTCCCCTGGCGCCGGCCCCGGCGCCTTGGCCGCAGCGTAACCCACGCGCGGCATTCATCCATCTCGGTTCGTGCGCCCGACCGTTCGCGCTTGACGTGCGTCAATGCGCCGCGCGCGTCCGGCGCGCTTGGCTGTCCCCGCGCGCGCCCTGCGCTTAATCAGCCTCCGCCCGATGAGCCCATGCCCAGGGTGGCGAAGCAGGAGATGGCAATGCCTGGCGTGGTCCTTGCGATCCTCGATGTTCCGGAAGGGGTTCCGGCCCTGCTCGCCGCGGCGACGCGCCTTGCGGCCCTCGCGGGCGGAGCCGCGCTCGATGCGCTCGTGGTGCGCGCGCCGCCCGAGGCGTCGATCGTGCCGAGCGAGCAGGTGCTGACCGTGCGGCGCGAGGCCGAACTGCGGGCGGTGGAGGAGCAGCGCGCGCTCGCGCTCGCCGCCGCGACCGACGCCTGGGTGCGCAGCACCCGCCACCCAGTCCGCCTGATCGACGTCGAGGGCCTGGCCCGCGACTGCGTTGCCGCGCGCGGCAGGGACGCCGATTTCATCGTGCTGCCGCGCCCCGGCGCGCGCACCGCCGAGACCGCGCATCGCGCGCTGCGCGCAGCGCTGTTCGAAACCGGGCGGCCGGTGCTGATCGCGCCGCCGCATCCGGCCGAGGATTTCGGCCACACCGTCGCCGTCGCTTGGCGCGACGACGGCCATGCCGCCAACGCCGTGCTGCCGATGCTGCGCATGCTGCCGACGGACGCGCGGGTGCATGTCATCGAAGGCACCGGTGGCGATCCGGCCGGCCTGCGCCTGCCGCGCATCTTCGCCGAGCACGGCGTCGATGCCGTGCTGCACCCGATGCGGGACGGCAGCGGCTTCGGCCCCGCCCTGCTCGAACGCGCGCACCAGGCCGGCGCCGACATGCTGGTGATGGGCGCCTATGCCCACACGCCGCTGCGGGAAGCGGTGTTCGGCGGCGTCACCCGCTACATCCTGGCGCACGCCGACCTGCCGGTGCTGATGCGGCATTAGGCCGGCGTGCGGCGGGATGGTTACGCGCGGTACCGCGGGGCGGCGCGCTCCTGGCGGAAGTTGGGCAGCATCGCAAGCCGCGCGGCGTCGAAGGCATCCCATTGCGCGGCGTCGGGAAGCGGCGGGATAGTGACCGGCTCGCGGCGGTCGAAGCCGACCAGCGCGGCATCGACCAGTTCGCCCACCTCCATCACGCCGGGCATCTGGCGCACGTCGCGGCCCACCGCCGTCCAGATCTCGGTGCGCGTCGCCGCCGGCAGCACCGCCTGCACATAGACCCCGCGCCCGGCAAGCTCGACCTGCATCGCCTGCGACAGCGTCAGCACGAACGCCTTGGTCGCGGGATAGACGCCCTGCATCACCTCCGGCGCGACCGCCAGGATCGAGGCGATGTTGACCACCGCGCCGCCGCCCGCGCGTCCGACAAGGCGCGGCAGGACGGCGCCCGCCAGCCGCGCGACGGCGGTGACGTTCAGGCGGATCAGCCACTCCACGCGGTCGAGGTCGGCATCCGCGAGGCCGAAGGGCAGCGCGGAGCCCGCGTTGTTGACCAGGATGCCGATGCGGTCGTCGTCGCGCAGCCGCGCCTCGACCTTCGCCAGCGCCCCCGCGTCCGTCAGATCGGCGGGCAGGACATCCACCGCCACGCCCGCCTCCGCGCGCAGCCGCGCGGCCAGCGCCTGCATCTTCGCCGCGTCGCGCGCCACCAGCACGAGATCGTGGCCGCGCCGGGCCAGCCGGTCGGCATAGGTGGCGCCGATGCCGGAGGACGCGCCGGTGATCAGCGCGGCGCCGAACGGGGTATCGGGCATGGGGTGTTCCTGTCTCGCTGGTTTGGATGACGGACGTCATATATCAGGAAGATAGATGATGGACGTCATCCATTCCGTCAAGCATCATCGCGGCGCGTCGGAGGAACGGATCATGCGGGCAAGCAGGGAGCAGGCGGCGGAAAGCCGGGAGCGCATCGTGGCGGCGGCCTCGCGCCTGTTCCGCGAGAGGGGCTTCGACGGCGTCGGCATCGACGCGATCATGCAGGAGGCCGGCATGACGCATGGCGGCTTCTACCGGCACTTCGCCTCGAAGGAGGGACTCGCCGCCGAGGCGGTCGCGCGCGGCATGGACGCGGCGGCCGAGAGGGCGGCGGCGATGCCGCTCGACAAATACGTCGCCGCCTACCTGTCCAGGGCGCATCGCGACGATCCGGGCGGCGGCTGCGTCTATGCGGCGCTCGGCTGCGACATCGCGCGCGAGGGGCCGGCGCCGCGCCATGCGATGACCGAACGCCTGCGCGCGCAGATCGAGCGGCTCGCGGCGCAGGCCAGCCCAGCCGCTCCGGGCGCGGGTCCGCGCGGCGCCCATCGCAAGCGGGCCATCGCGACCATCGCGACGCTGGTGGGCGCGCTGACGCTGGCGCGCGCGGTGGACGACGCGGCGCTGTCGGACGAGATCCTGGCCGCCGCCCGCGCCGCGCTGCCGCCCGCCTGACGCATCCGGTCCGGCGCGGATCGCGGTTGCGCACGGTGCCCTCCGGGATACGCTGCAACCGCAACGTCACACGCCGCGCATGGGACACGCCGATGGCCAAGGACCGCAAACAGAAGAACGGCAAGCACGCCGAGCCGCCGCCGCCCAGCCTGCACGCCGACAGCGAGGTGCGCCGCGACGCGGTCGAGGTCGCGACGATCGAGGATCGCTGGCGCGTGGTCGGCGCCGCCAAGCCGCCGGGCAAGCACAAGCGGAAATACCACTACATCGACGAACTCGTCCGCCTGCAGTTCGAGCTGATCAAGCTGCAGGAATGGGTGCGCACGAAAGGCGAGCGTGTGGTGGTGGTGTTCGAGGGGCGCGACGCCGCAGGCAAGGGCGGCGTCATCAAGCGCATCACCGAAAGCCTCAATCCGCGCGTCTGCCGCATCGTCGCCCTTGGCGTGCCGACCGAGCGCGAGCGCGGGCAGTGGTATTTCCAGCGCTACGTCGCAGAACTTCCGGCGCGCGGCGAGATCGTGCTGTTCGACCGCAGCTGGTACAACCGCGCCGGCGTCGAGCACGTGATGGGGTTCTGCTCGCACGCGGAATACAAGGAGTTCCTGCGCACCTGCCCGCAATTCGAGGAGATGCTGGTGCGCTCCGGCATCCGGCTCATCAAGTACTGGTTCTCGGTCAGCGACGAGGTGCAGGAGGAGCGCTTCATCGAGCGGATGCACAACCCGATCAAGCGCTGGAAGCTGTCGCCGATGGATGTGGAATCGCGCAACCGGTGGGTGGAGTATTCCAAGGCCAAGGACGCGATGCTGAAGCACACCGACACCAAGTTCGCGCCCTGGTACATCGTCGATGCCGACGACAAGAAATCCGCGCGGCTGAACTGCATCGCGCATCTGCTGCGGCAGTTCCGCTATCAGGACCTGGTGCCGATCGAGGTGGACCTGCCGCCGCGCCAGCCCGATCACGGCTACAAGCGGCCGAAGAAGTCCGAGCAGCACTGGGTGCCGCGCACCTATTCCTAGGCGGGCGCGGCGGGATAGGCATGACGGCCCGCACCGCCGCGTATCTCAAGCCATCCGCGTCCGTCTGGGCCGGGCGCTCTTGCGCAGTTGAGGGGACATCGCACGATGTCCCTCACGGCAAAGGCGCACGCGCTGCGTTGCGATCAGACGCGATAGAAATCGGTGCGGGCGAACATCAGCAACGCTTTATTGACTGTGTCGTTAGCGAGCTTGACACCCACGATCGGTGAAAGCGGATTCGGATGTTGCCTTCCGGGGAGTTCGGAGCCGACGTATCCCCAAGTCACATCGTCTATCTGCGGACCGCTTGTGATCCATTTGCCGTTAAGGGCGATACCATATTGGAAATCCTTTGTCTCATAAGCCGCATTGACGTCTGTCCAAGCCCTAGTGCTGGAGGCCAGAGAGCCTGCCTTCATGTCGAAGGCCGCGTATTGGAGTAGTACCACCAGTTGTTTGCTG
>JAFEFJ010000277.1 GCA_018240635.1 Pseudomonadota bacterium
GGCCCGGGTTGAACGGATCGGCGCGTGGGCCGAAGCGCAGGATGCACAGCGCCACGAGGCCGAGCTGGAGCGCCTTCACCAGCGCGATGATCGCCTGATAGGCCGATGGCCCCATGAGGTCGCCCAGGAACATCTCCGGCGTCGATCCGGCCAGCAGCAGCCAGCCGGCGCAGAACCCCACCGTATGCCGGAACGCAAGGAAGCCGACGGAGACCGCGGCGGCGGCGGCGAGCAGCGGCCAGAACCACGCCGGCGCCAGCAGCGCCGCCGCGGCCGCGGCCAGCAGGAAACCCGCCCCCGCCGCGCGCACCGCGCCCGAGAGATCGGTTCCCGAAAAGCCGCTCTGGAGGCCGGCCATGAGGCTGGTTTACGCGCCGGGGCCGCGCCGCTGTATCGGGGCTTTCCCTTATCTCCTGTCCAGGGCTCTGCTCTGTCGCGGTTCAGCCGCAACGCCCCTCTCCGCCCGCGCTTGCGGGGGGAGAGGGAGGGGCCCGCGGCGCAGCCGTGGGAGGGTGAGGTGGGTGGTGCCGCCCGTATTTCGCCAGCAGCAGCGTAAGAAACGCGCCGCCTCTGGAATCCCCCACCTCTCCCAACCCTCTCCGCCCCCAGGGGCGGAGAGGGCTCTATTCCACCATAAGCGACTCCCCTCCGCCTCGTGGAGAGGGGCCGCGGGTGGGGGGCAAGCCGCCCCCTTACGGAATCCCGATCAGCTTGTGCGTCTGCAGGGACAGCCGCCATTGCGGGTGGGCGCGGCAATACGCCACGGCGGCGTCCGTGTTGGCGGCGCGGGCGGGCCCGTCCATCGGTTGCAGGAAGAACTGCGCGAAATCGAGCCCCGCCACCGCCTCGGGCGGCAGGCCGGGCTGCGGATACACGAGCTTCAGCTCGTCGCCCGAGGTCTGCACCAGCGGCGCGCCCGCCTTCGGGCTGACGCAGATCCAGTCGATTCCCGGCGGCGCGGGCAGCGTGCCGTTGGTTTCGATGGCAACCGAAAAGCCGCGCGCATGCAGCGCGTCCAGCAGGTCCGCATCCAGTTGCAGCAGCGGCTCGCCGCCGGTCGCCACGACGAAGCGCCGCGCCGCGCCCGCGGGCCACGCGCGCAGCACGGCCTCGGCCAGCGCGTCGGCATCGGAGAAGCGGCCCGCATCGGCGCCGACGAAATCGGTGTCGCAGAACCGGCACACCGCCTCGGCGCGGTCCTCCTCCCGCCCCGACCACAGATTGCACCCGGCGAAACGCAGGAACACGGCGGCACGGCCGCTATGTGCGCCCTCGCCTTGCAGCGTGGAGAAAATCTCCTTCACCGCGTAGCTCATCGCGCGGGCCCGATGCCGGGCTGCTCGGCGCTCGCCGTCCGCACCGCGATGGACGCCGCCGAGGCGCGGTTCTCCACGCCGAGCTTGGTGTAGATCTGCTCCAGGTGCTTGGTGACGGTCGCGGGGCGCATCCCGAGAATTTCGCCGATGTCGCGGTTGGATTTGCCGCGGCTGATCCACAGCAGCACTTCCGCCTCGCGCGCCGTCAGCCCCAGGCGCTGTTGCAGCAGCGTCTCGCCGCTCGCCGCATCGGCGGCGACGACGCGCAGCAGCATCTCGCCCGGACCGAACTGGCCGACGAAGTGGAACTCCAGCGTCTGCCGCCCGTTCGAGACCGTGGCGACGCAGCGCCCCGGCGCCAGATCGGCGGCGTTCAGCATCCCCTCCTCGCCCCAGGCATACAGCTCGCCATCCTCGCGCGCGGGCAGCGCGTCGGCCGCGTCGCGCAGCAGGGCGGCGGCCTGCGGGGTGGACCACAGCACGCGCCCATCGGGCGCCGCGCCGATCAGGAAGCGCCCCGCGGCATCCAGCGCCATCTGGGCGCTGCGCGTCCGCCGCGCGTTCATCAGATGCACGCCGATGCGCGCGATCACCTCGTCCGGGGAGACGGGCTTGGTGACGTAATCGACGCCGCCCGCCTCGAACCCGCGCACCACGTGCTCGGTTTCCGTCAGCCCGGTCATGAAGATGATCGGCACCGCCGCCAGCGCCGCGTTGCGCTTCATGATGCGGCACAGCTCGAACCCGTCCATGCCCGGCATGATCGCGTCGATCAGCACGATGTCGGGCACGATGCGCTCGATCACCGACAGCGCGAAGGCGGCGGACTGCGCCAGCAGCACGGTGAAGCCCGCCGCCTCCAGCGCCTCGTTCAGCAGGCCGAGCGTGCCGGGCAGGTCGTCCACCACCAGCACGGTGTCGCGCCGCTTGGGCGGACCCGAATCACGCGACATCATCACGCAACATCGCGCAGCGCGGGGCGGGACGCCGAGGCGGCGTCGAGGGCGGCGAGGAAGGCGTCGATGCGGTATTCCGCCAGCAGCGCCCGCAGCTCCGCCACCTGCGCGGCGGCGGCGGGCGTTTCGCGCTCGATCACGTCGAGCTGCGTGCGCAGCCCGCTCACATAGCCGATGGCGGCGAACTCGCGCAGCTTCTCCAGTTGCTCCGGCGCGAGGCCGGACGTGGGTTCGGCGTCAGCGGGCGCGGCATCGGGCGCTGCGGCGATCCATTCCAGATGCAACAACCGCCCGATGCGGTCGAGCAGCGCCTGCAGGCTGATCGGCTTGGTCAGCGTGTCGTCGTGATGCACCGCATCCGCGGGCGGCTGCTTCAGCTCCTGCCCGTCGGCCGAGATCACGACGATGGGCACCAGCTCGTGCAGCTCCCGCAATTCGCGCGCCAGTTCCCAGCCGGTCATGCCGGGCATGGAAAGGTCGATCAGGAACAGGTCCGGGCGGGTGCGCGCGGCGATCGCGAGGCAGTCCGGCCCGTCGGGAGCGGCCAGCACGTCGAAGCCCAGCGGCGTCAGCAGGTCGGACAGCAGCGCGCGATGCATCGGATCGTCGTCGGCGATGGCCACCGTGCGGCGCGCGCCGCGATAGCCCGCGATGCGCTGCTCCGTGTGCAGCGGCTTCGCCACCTCGCCCGAGCCCGACAGCATCAGCCGCACGCGGAAGCGGCTGCCCACCGCCTGTTCGCTGCTGACCGAGATTTCGCCGCCCATGATCTCGGTCAGCACCTTGGCGATGGTCAGCCCCAGCCCCATGCCGGGCGCGGCGGGCGCGCCGTTCGGCTTCACGCGCTGCAACGGCTCGAAGATGCGGTCCAGGTCGGCGGGCGCGATGCCGATGCCGGTGTCGATCACCTCGAACTCCGCGATCTCGGTGCGCCAGCGCAGCCGCAGCGTGACCGTGCCCTCGTGCGTGAACTTGATCGCATTGGACAGCAGGTTGATCAGCACCTGCCGCAGCCGGTGCTCGTCGGCATGGACGCGCGCGGGCATGGTGGGCGGCGGGTCGAAGACGAAGCCGATGCCCTTCTCCTCGGCCTGCAGGCGGAACATGTCCACGAGCTGTGCCAGGAACTCCGGCAGCGCCACCTCGTCGCGGTATATGTCGATGCGCTTGGCCTCGATGCGCGAGATGTCGAGCAGTCCCTCCACCAGCGCCGCCAGATGCTCGCCGCTACGGCGGATGATGCGCAGCGCATCCTGCCGCCGGTCGAGCGACATCGGATCGCGCTCCAGCAGTTGCGCGTAGCCCAGGATGGCGTTCAGCGGACTGCGCAGCTCGTGGTTGATGCTGGTGACGAAATGGCTTTTCGCGAGGCTCGCGGTCTCCGCCACTTCCTTCGCCCGTTGCAGCGCGGCGTCGGTGCGGCGGTGCGCGCGGATTTCCGACATCAGAGCCGCGGTCTGCCGGCGCGTCTCCTCCTGCGCGACGCGGCGGCTTTCCTGCGCCAGCACCAGCAGCCACGCCGCGACGCCGCCGATCACCACCAGCACGAAGAACGCCTGCCAGAAGGCGTTCGGATCGAAGATCGCGACCGAGACTCGGGCATAGATGCCGGACACCACCAGCGCCGCGGCCACCACGAAGACCGCGAACACGCCGACGAACCGGCCCAGCGGGCTGGCCGCCGCGCGCATCACCGCCTCGGGCAGCACCGCGCCCAGCGTGGCGGCGATCTGCCGGTCGGCGCGGGCGTGCGGCTTGCAGCCGTCGCCGCAGCGCGCGTCGAGCGAGCAGCACAGCGAGCAGATCGGCCCCGTGTAGACCGGGCAATAGGCCATGTCCTCGGGCTCGAAGTCGTGCTCGCAGATCGAGCAGGCGAGCGAGGAATGGGCACCCCAGGCGCTGCGCGGCTTGCGCGCCAGGTAATAGCGCCCGCGCGTCGCGATCGCGATCAAGGGAGCGGCCGCGAAGGCCACGGCGAAGGCCAGGAAGGTGGACATCGCCGCCATCAGCGGTCCGAACAGCCCATACCAGGCCATCAGCGACACCACGACGGCCAGCACCATCGCGCCCACGCCGACGGGGTTGATGTCGTACAGGTGCGCGCGCTTGAACTCGATGTTCGGCGGGCTGAGGCCAAGGCTCTTGTTCACCACCAGATCGGCGACCAGCGCGCCGATCCAGGCGGTGGCGACGTTGGAGTAGATCGCGAGCGAGCGCTGGATCGTCTCGTAGGCGCCCAGCTCCATCAGCAGCAGCGCGATGGCGATGTTGAACACCAGCCACACGACGCGCCCCGGGTGGCTGTGCGTCAGGCGGGAGAAGAAGTTCGACCACGCGATCGAGCCCGCATAGGCGTTGGTCACGTTGATCTTGATCTGCGATAGCGCGACGAAGAAGCTCGCCAGCACCAGCGCGACGACCGGCGACCGCACTGCGTCGCCGAAGGCGGTCAGGTACATCTGCGCCGGCTGCACGGCGGCGGCGGCGGAATGGCCGAGCTGGATCACGCCGTAGGCCAGGAACGATCCCGCCAGCAGCTTGAAGACGTCGAACACGATCCAGCCCGGCCCGCCCGCGATCAGGCCGAGCCACCACGCCCCGTCGCGCCCCTGCCCGCGCGGCGGCAGGAAGCGCAGATAGTCCACCTGCTCGGCGGTCTGCGTGATCAATGCGAGCAGGATGGAGGCGCAGGCGCCGAAATAGAGCGGGTTGAAACGGTCCGTCGCGGTGGGGCCCACGCCCTCGAAGCGCACCCAGCCGGGCAGCCAGTCCGGATGCGCGATCACCACGGCCACCAGCGCCACGATGTTCAGCACCAGCCA